>NZ_QUEH01000001.1:0-262384 GCF_003477935.1 Clostridium sp. AF32-12BH
TAATCAGATGCTCGGTAATTCAATTGCCGATGTAGTTCACGTGAATCAGGTGGTCAATTTTGTCTGATGATTGGCGGGAATCTGGATACACAGCCGAGCAGATTGCCAGTGCAATGTCCACCGACATCAACCTGGTTGCGCTGAAGGTGGCGCACCTGGCAACACTTGGCTATAATCTGCACGCACTGGAACATAAGAGCAACTTTTTGAAATAACGTACCTTCGAGGAGCCTGGATTGGCTCCTCTTTTTGTTGCAAATTGTGCAGGCGGCGCTTGCATAATTATCAGCCTAACATCTGCATGTGGTAGAGCTTCACTTTTTCCTCGAACGGCAGTCCCGGATCTGTTTGTTGTAAAATAAAAATGTAGTTGCAAAAAGGACTTGCAAAAATTATTTTGTGTTAAAAAATCTTAGGTTTTTAAACAAATCATCTTTACCATCTTGAATTGATCAGAAACTGCCATACTGACCTTTGTGGATAGCTTTAAACTATTTTTAGGGATGTAACGATAGTATGGTTCCTCCGTAATCACTTTCCCATTACCCCCGATTTTTGCTGCCAGTTCTTCCGCGGAATCCACATAAAAGAACATCTGTGCATCGGCATGGCCGACCTGTTTCATATATTTTTTCTTCATCATGGTCATGCCTCTTTTGTTCACTGTATCAAAAACAACTTCCATATTTCCAAATTGCCCAATCATACGCAGAAGGGCAATGACCTTATGTTCCTCAAAATAATGAAATAATCCGCCTGCAGTAACGAGAATAGGAGCATCAAGTACATCATTGCGAACTTTTTTGATCCAATCCTTTGCAAAGGCATCACCGGAAATATATAATTCCCTCTCTGGTTCGGGAAGAAAATCTCGCCGGTATTCGATCACATGCGGCAGATCCACGGCATACCAGTGTGTCTTTCCGTTATCACATCGGTGATAAGTTGTCTCCAGACCACAGCCCAGCTGGACAATCACACCGTCCGGTCTGCGTTCCAGAAAAGCCCGAATAATCCGATCCATATTAGCAGACCGGGAAGCAGAGGCCAAAAGGGTATCCTCCACGACTCCTAACTTGGACATAGCCAAACCTCCTGTTTTGATACATTACTTTCTGCCAACAAGCAGCCGGGAAGACCCCAGCATCATCATGGCAGCCCGGCGGTGGGAGCCAAAAGCTTCCTGTGCAGTGTCAACGAGTCGCACTTCCTCATACCCCATATCTCGCAATTTCTGCGCAAAACCTTCCATGTCACCGTACATCTTTGGTTTCATATCATCGTTGAGTGCAAAGACGCCGCCTTTTTTCAATACCCGCAGGCTTTCCAGCAGCAGTTTCTGCATATCAGCACCCATAACATTGTGATAGACATAGTTGCTGATGACTACATCAAAACTCTCATCAGGAAAATCCAGCTGCTTCGCATCACCGTGCTGAAATACACAGCGGGAAGCCACGCCCTCCCTGGCAGCATTCTTCTCGCAGAGTGCTTTGCTGTAATTATACACAGCGCCCCAGTAATCAACACCAATCACTTTTGCTTTCGGCCATGTCAGAGCTGAACGGATTGTCAATGCTCCGGAGCCGCAGCCTACTTCCAGAATCTTCCCCTCACCGTCATAGTCCAGATGAGAGAGAACGACTCGATGAACCTGTTCCATAATTCCGCCACCGCCAAAGGCATACTGCCGCCTGATCCATGTGATCCAGATCAGAAAAACCAAAATTGCGATTGTGATAACAGTAAACAGAACACCAAGAACAGCGACATGTAATACATAAAAAGAGAGGACAGCCAGCACAGCGGCCAAAACTCCGATTCCGCCAATGATGTAAAAGACAGGGTTGGACATCCAGCTTCCATAGTCTTCTCCGTGGGTGCCAAGTCGGATATTTTCCTGCTTACCATGGTTCTTGTTCATTACATTTCCTCCTTCTTTACGCAAGTTTCCAATTCTGGCTTTCTGTCTGCAGTTTTACCATATGGGCATATACACCATTCTTTTCTTCCAGATCCTTTGGTGATCCTTCTTCTGCCACGGTGCCATCAGAAAGGACAACAATTTTATCTGCTCCTGCTACGGTACGCATCCTGTGGGCGATGACCAGAACCGTTTTATCTGCGATCAGACGGGAAAGGGCTGTCTGTATCAGAGTTTCATTCTCCACATCCAGGGAAGCAGTAGCTTCATCTAAAAGAATGATCGGCGCATTTTTCAGAAATGCACGGGCAATAGAGATACGCTGGCGCTCTCCGCCGGAAAGTTCACAGCCATTTTCCCCGATCTTGGTATGCCATCCATCCGGCAGTTTTTCCGCAAATTCATCCACATTGGCAAGTTTCGCAGCAGCAATGACCTGTTCATCTGTGGCGTCTTTGTTTCCGATTCGGATATTTTCCAGAATCGTATTGTCAAACAGTGTAACATCCTGGAATACGATGGAATACAGAGAAAGCAGTGTTTCCGGGTCAATTCGGGATACATCCATGCCTCCCACGGTAATCTTTCCTCTGTTAATATCCCAGAACCTTGCTGCAAGCCGGGATACGGTTGTTTTTCCGCCGCCAGATGGGCCGACCAAAGCCGTAACCTCTCCCTGCTTTGCTGTAAAGGAAACATCTTTTAATACGGTTTCTCCGGTATTGTAGGCAAACCCAACATGGTCAAAGACAATATCATACCCCTGATTGGAAAGCCTGTCGCTGCCCTGCTGGATCGGATGATCGAGAACTTCATTCATACGGGCAATGTTGGTTCGTGTACTGATGACTGCCGCAAGATTCTGGAGTGCGCCCTGCAGAGGGTCATATAAACGGGATACTACCAGAAGGAACATAAAGAATGTAAGCACGGAGAGGCTTCCTTGCATGAGCAGAACAGCTCCCACCAGCGCAACCGTTGCAATACCAAGCTTCAGCACCAGTGACGCGGAAACCACAAAAGCAGCAAGACCAAATTCATTGAGGATGGAACGATGCTCCACGGCACGAATCTTCTTTTCCAGACCTTTTAAATATGCTTGCTCCGCATTGTTTGCTTTTAGGTCACGAACTGTTTCAATACACTCCTGTATCCCGTCTGCACAGGCCATCTTCACATCCATGGCTTTCTGATTCAGATTTTCCTGAATTTTTGCAGAAAATCCCACAATCGCAAAGGCAACCGGCAGAACCCATAAGGCAGCCAGCGCCATTCTCCAGTCCGTAAAGAACAGACCAACGGAAATCAGGATCGTAGAAATGATTGAACCTGCAAGCTCAGGGATAAAATGTGAAAAACTCTGCTCTAGGAAGGTACAGTCTGCCATAATGGTACTGGTAAGATCGGCTAAATCCTTTTTCCCGAAAAAGGAAAGGGGGATTTTGCGCAAATGCTCTGCTAGGGTAATGCGGCGGATACCGCTTTCTTTGTAAGTGGCAAAATAGGTCGCATTATATTGAAAGAAAGTGGTCAGCAGAATCAGACCGATACACACCACGCAGCCTGCCACATAAAATAGAATTTTCCCACCGGGAACACCTCCGTTCATCAGATCGCTGACCATGTAATATAAAAGACCTACCGGAAACATCAAAGACAGATTCTGAAGGACACAGGCCAGGCAGCCTTTGATCAGGTCTTTTGCTCCCTGTTCAGACAGGGCATATTTTTTCTGCAGTTTTTTGATCATATTACTGCACCTCCTTTGTTACCTTCCATTGCACGGAAGTCTGGTAATTTTTCCACATACGGCTGAAAATGCCGTCTTTTGCAA
Organism: Clostridium sp. AF32-12BH; assembly: GCF_003477935.1. Classification (NCBI taxonomy): domain Bacteria; kingdom Bacillati; phylum Bacillota; class Clostridia; order Eubacteriales; family Clostridiaceae; genus Clostridium; species Clostridium sp. AF32-12BH. The sequence goes on from NZ_QUEH01000001.1 coordinate 3,759, forward strand.
GCAATTCACAGCTGTTGCCGCACTCGGCAACTTGTCCGTTGCAAATGACAAAAATCTGATCCACATTTGTTACGGTAGAAAGCCTGTGGGCAATCATAATCACGGTCTTTCCCTCGGAAAGTCTTGAGAAAGCAGCCTGTACGCGGCTTTCGTTATCCGGGTCAGCAAAGGCAGTGGCTTCATCCAGAATGATGATCGGTGCATTTTTCAGCATTACACGGGCAATGGCAATTCGCTGCTGCTCGCCTCCGGAAAGATAGACACCCTTTGTACCGATAACCGTATCCACACCCTGTGGGAGTTTTTCCAGAATATCATCGCACTGTGCGTGATGAAGAGCAGTCAGAACTTCCTCACGGGTAGCTTCCGGTTTCCCCATACGCACATTTTCCAGAATGGACGCCTTGATCAGACGGCTGTTCTGAAATACGAAAGACACCGTATTCATGAGTTCCTCCTTCGGGATGTCTTTCACATTGACACCACCTATTGTTACCATTCCGCTCTGGGGATCAAAGAATCGGGAAATCAGGTTGGCAAGGGTTGTTTTACCACCGCCGGACGGGCCGACAAAAGCTACGGTTCGTCCTTCAGGAATGGTCAGTGAAATATCTTTTAATACTTCTTTTTCTCCATCATAGCTGAAATGAACCGATTTCAGTTCCACGGAAGCGTTTTGCGGATGCATTGGGTGTTTGGTTTCCTCCAGAGGCTTCAAATGCAAAACGCTGTCAATTCTCTGTAAAGCGTCATCTACGATCATGGCATTTTCACTTTGGAACATGATGCGTGTCAGTGTAACAGAAATAACCGGCGTAATCATGATATAGAAAATGAGATCCAGTAAGAAACCGGAAGTCACACCGTCTTGTGTCAGCAACAGTCCTCCGGCGATCAGTGTGGCAAAAACTCCGTTGATCGCAGCTGTATAGAACATCATCGGTGTCCGAAGCTGCTTGGTATAGGCGATCACCCATACTTTATAGCGGTCAATGGAGTCTTTAAACTTCTTAAAGGAAAAGATCGTCTGACCAAAGGTTTTTACCACCGGAATACCGCGGACATACTCTACCGCTTCATTGGACATATCATCCAGCGCATTCTGGTATTCTTTCATCTTTTCCTGCATCTGCTTTCCGGTCATTGCCATCATAATCAGAAAGCCCAGCACAACCGGAACAAGACTCAACAGTCCCAGTCTCCAGTCAAACACGAACAACAGCACCAAAAGACCGCAGGGGGTTGCAATGGCATTGGCTCTGTCGGGAAGCTGATGAGCGAGATAGGTTTCGGTGGCTGCACTGGATTCGTTGACGATTTTGCGCAGTTTTCCGCTGCCAAAACTCTCGGCAAATCCAAGAGGAAGCTTAACAATATGCTCCATGGTCTGGATACGCAGGTTTGTGGCAATACGAAATGCCCCTAAATGAGAACACATAAGCCCGGCTATGTAGACAAGCACCGCCAGGACAGCAAACAATACTGCCATCCAGCCATTGCCAGTCAGATTCTGTGCCTGGCCAAAATCTGGTGCCACCTCCAGTACTTCCTTGATCATTTTCCAGATGTAATAGAATGGCACCAGAGCAATCAGGGCACTGATGGCAGAAAGCACCCAGGAAGCATAGGTCAGGTACTTATGGCTGCCTGCAATTTCCAGCAGACGTGATAAATTGGATTGTTTTTTCAAAAAAATTCCTCCTTTTCTTTGTGTTTATGATAAAGAGAACACGTCTATGTTCTTACAATATCTAAATTTAGGTTAGTTACGGCTAACTTACAAACAAAAATTATAAGGCATTACTGCCCCATAATTTTCATCCATCCCGCTGTATAAAAGGCGCGCATTTCTCTGACGTAGTTTTCGGCATCTTTGAGCGGCATTTCGTGGATGATCAATTCAAAAAAAGTATGAAACATTCCGGTGATCAGAATATGCTCCAGCGAAGGATCGATATGCGGAGAGGGCCGTCCAAGCTGCCTTAAGACATCCTGATAGGCATGCGTCCCATCTATCTCAATCTCCACCATTTCATCAATTAGCCCGGCAAATTTTGTCCCTTCCGAACAGCAGAGGATCAGTTTACATTCCTCTAAATGTTCGTACGCATAATAGAGAATATCGTACATGCAGATTCCCGAAATATCACTCATGACTTCCGGCTGCTGGGCAGCTGGTAGTTCGGCGAACTCCTGCTGTGCCTTTATAAAACGGTTACGAATATATTCATAATGTTCACCAACGATGGCTTCAAAAAGTTCTTCTTTGCTTTTGTAATATCCGTAAAAGGCTCCAGTAGTCATTCCCACGGATTTCACAATATTCCGCAAGGAAGCGTCTTTATATCCTTTTTCTAAAAATTCTGCTTTCGCTGCCCGTTGGATATTTTCTAAAGTCGTTCCATTTCCGTTTATTTTGCACACCTCCTATATAACGCTGATATATAACACTGTTATAGTTATAATCTCTAAAAATTATTTTGTCAAGAGCAACAAGAAATAGTTGCATAAAAATAGCAATCCAAACAGCATTCTGCACTTTATTACTGATAAAATTTTTAAATACTGGTTTTGACAAAAGTTTCATTTTTTGTAACTATTCAGAACCAGCTTTACTCAAAGATGAAATCAGGGTGACCTGAGATTGCATTTTTGATTGCTTGGTAAGCATTATGTCCCCGCTTATGTGCCGTGCCAATGTAGGACATGATTTTCAGATAATCTCTGGCACCTTCCTCAGTTCGGAAGCATCCAGATACTTTGGTCTTGACCTTTATCATCCGAAGATCACGTTCTGCCTGGTTGTTATCAAATGGGACATTGAAGTTATGGATAAAAAGGCAGACTGAGACCTTGTAATTCGCAAGGCGTTCTACAAGGGCAAGGATTTTCCCTTTTTTCTTCCGGCCACGTTTTTTTCTCCGTGGTTTCGGGAAGTGGATTTTCTTTCTGAGCCTGTTCGATAAGTTTATCATACTTTTTATCGAACTTATGATAGTGATAATAGCTCAGAAAGTCCTTACCTTTCTCTATAACTTTGTCTTTGACCTTTTTCATTTCCAGTAAAATGGACGGAGCGTAAGTCCTTCCAAGGAGGTTAAGAAAACTTCTGAATGGGTAAACATTGCATTCATGAAAAAAGGCTCTGACATTGAAGCACAGCTCCATGTCAGAACCCTTTTATTTCACAAATTATTTTGGGGGGTTGCGTCGCCCGCTGTTTTCCGAGCCACGCACTTCCTCATGGTAAAAGTAATCCACAATTACGGGGTGCCCAGGCTCTGCTCGTCCGTAGGGCAGCTCGTTATCCACGAAGGGACAGCTGTATTCTTTCGCTAGCCGTTCCGCTTGATCCTCCAAACCACAGAAGTAGCTTCTGTCTCCCTTGTTGTAGATAGCGTCGTACAGCGGAACCAAGTCAGGATATTTTTTACGTATATAGTCAAGGATGTCTTTTTTGAAGCCGCCTCGCAGGTTTAAATTTTCTAACCATATCAGGTCGCATTAATTTCTGACCTGATGGAAGATAGCCTCAAAATCCGTGATACCGGGAAAAACCGGAGCGATAAAGCACACAGTTCGGATACCTGCGTCATAAACCTGCTTCATGGCATCCAGCCGCCGCTTGATGCTGACGGCATTGTCCATATCGTTTTTGAAATCCTCGTCCAGCGTATTGATCGACCAGGAAATCGTGACCTTTCCCAGTTCTTTCAGAAGGTCGATATCACGGATTACCAAGCCTGACTTGGTACAGATGAGAATTTCCGCCTCGCTGCCCCGAAGCTGCTCAAGAAGCTTTCGGGTGTTCTGAAACTGAGCCTCCTGGGGCAGATAGCCATCGGTCACAGAACCGATGACTACGCGCTGCCCTTTGTACTTTTGCGGATTTTTGATTGCCGGCCAATGCTTCACATCCAGGAATGTACCCCACGGTTCGGTGTGCCCGGTAAATCACTTCATAAACGAGGCGTAGCAGTATTTGCAGCTATGGGTACAGCCCACATAAGGATTGACGGAATAGCCGCCCACCGGCAGGGTGGATTTTGTCATAATATTTTTGGTTTCTACATCCTGAATCAGAATGCTACTATCTTTCACTTCCGCCATGTCTTCTGTTCCTCCAATACCCGGTAAAAAGCCGGGGGAAATTCTTGTACCATATGTGTTTCTCCCATGATAGGAAGTAGATCTTCCTTCATGAATACAGGGATGCCAAGCGCATGGGCCTGATGTGTCAGGTTCCACACCCATTCCGGTTTCGATACGGATTTGCCCTTCCTATGTCCGGTCTCAGTCCCAATGACGATCCACTCAATTCCGGTAAGGTCCACCATACCAACACCATCAAACATAGGTTCAAAGGTCACATGATAGTGTCCGCCATGGATATGCTCCCGCAAAGTCCGGATACGGTTTTTCTCTTTACTGGAGGTAACAGTTACACCAAACCAAGCATTCTCTAGGGTAGTGGAAAACACAATATCCTCCGGTCGCTTGGTCAAAAACAGATATTGGTGCTGCGGATTTTCAGTCATCTTGACAAATATCTGTTCCCGCCACTCTGGCTTCCAGTGGGAAAAATCGCTCATGCCGGTGAGCAGAAAATTCTGTGGGCGCTTTTTCTCCATCAGCCGCAGCTTATTGGGAAAAAACTCCGGCTTTTCAAAGTCGTCGATCATGTGAAACCGGCGGACATTATTTCTGGCGTAGCAGTAGCTGCAACCAATAGTACAGCCGATCACCAGATTCATGTTCTGAATACAGTCTTTAATACAAACAGCCACCGCTAACGCCTTCTTTCCGTTTTAAGATTTAGCCTTCTATCGCAGGCGCAACTTTCCCGAAGCCGTTCCAGGCATACAGCCCCTTCTTGTCCTCATCGCCCAGGAACTTGTCCACCTGACAGATGTGCAGGATATGGTCGCCAACTTCCACCGACTGCTGCAGAGTGGCCACCATCGCCAGACGAGTATCCACCGGAATCTGGATGTCACTGCCCTCCACAGCCATCATCTCGATGTTGTTGGCGGCCACCTTGTCGGTCTTGGCACCGGTAGACGCTCCGCAGGCCATCACCGACTGGGCAAGACTCTCGTCAGGAACGGTGACAATCACCTTTCCAGTCTCTCGTACCTGCTTACCGGTGTGGGACTGTTTTCCAGTGGCGAAGCCCACCATAGGCGGATTGAAGGAGAGGTAAGACACAAAGCAAATGGGAGCCAGGTTCGTAGAACCGTCCTCCTTTTTAGAGCAGATCAGTGTCAGCGGATTGGGGGAGGTCAGAACAGTAGCCTCCATAATGTTCAGTTCTTTCATGTCATTCAGACCTTTCTAAGAAATTTCAGTCGTTGACTGCATGGCCAACTAGTGATATATTTATTATATCTGATAGCAATTTTTGTTCAAGTACGCAAATTATTTGTACCTGGTATCAAAAAATATACCGCAAAAGACGAGGAACGATCCAATTATGACTTATGAAGAATTCAAAGAAAAGGTTGGCAGTGTCATTCTAACCGGCGAGGGAAACTGCCCGGTCACGCCGGTGGTTCAAATGCTGCAGGGCAAATGGAAACTCCAAATTCTATATGAGCTGTGCATCAAGTGCCCCATGCGGTTTGGGGAACTGAAAAAAGTTCTCAAACCCATTACCAATACAGCCCTGACCAACGCCCTGAAGGAACTGGAAGCGGACGAATTGGTTCAGCGTATCCAATATAATGAAATGCCTCTGCGAGTGGAGTACTCCTTCACCGAGAAAGGGCGGGATCTGCTGCCGGTCTTTTATTCTATCTCTCAGTGGGGCATGAAATATATACCGTAACTCCAAATATAATGACGCCTTTTTAGAATAGGAAAGCCGGGAAGCATTGGCACTGAGCCCACTTCCCGGCTATTGTTTTTTTCATTGACAGCTGGAGTTTCATTGTCAATGGCGTTTGCTTTACATTATTTTACGGAAAATATTTTATCACTTGACAAGCAAGGATGCAAACTGTGTTTTAAAACGACAAAGTTTCACCGTCGGCAGGGATCTTCACTCGAGAGAGAAGATTCTGTAATTCCAACTGCTCACTTAAAGAAGTGCGAGAAAGAGAAGCATGTGCCACATTATCCATATGACTGATAATAATATCGGCTTCTGGAGCGTGTGCGATTACTTGTGCCACATCTTCAGCATCCATAATCAGTCTGCCAAAATCAACAAGCTCCGCAGCACAAGCATTTAGTATGATAACATCAGGCTGAAACCGTCTCAAGTTTTCCTCTACCTGTTCATACCAAACGGTATCACCGGCAAGATAAAGTGTTTTTTCCTCTCCTTCCATCATAAACCCCATGGCAGAACCACAGGGAATCGTCACGCCATGTCGTGCCGGTACATTTGTCACGGTTATTTCTCCAATCGAAAGACCAGACTGCGGCAAGATTCTTACATCTTTAAATCCCGACCGAACAAAAACCTGCGCATCTTCGTCGTTCTGTACCAGCACGGGTGTTTCCTTGTTTAACATATTCCCAACTGTTCCGTCCATCTCCATATCAATATGATCCGGATGGATATGAGTAACAATATAATAGTCCACATCTGCAAGAATTTCATCAACCGTTGTGGGAAGCGGACAGATGGGCATGGAAATGAATGTTTTCTGAGAATCCGGCGTTTTAAAGGGAATGGATTCGGGAAGTCTTGCAAAGCAACCAAAACCGTCCTTGGGGGTGAGCCACGGATCGACTAAAAAAATCTTTCCCCCATAGTGAATTTTAATGGTTGCATTTCGTATCTGTCGAATTTGCATAATTTACCCTCCTGTTTGAATTTTAAATATCAAAATTGTATCCTTTACTCTGCCTCTAAGAGAAAAATGACTGGCCGAATTCCGTCTGGACAAGCGAACACGCCAATCGTATCATCATTCAGCCAAGTACCAGATGGCTGAACCAATTCCCCCAAGGATAACTGACGCGCCATGGGAGCAATCACCTGCCAGGCAACGCCACACATCCCATCCGGCGGATTGATGCCATCGCTGTATAATACTTGACCTTTCTGATGAAAAGGACACATCCCCAAATTAGGAATTGCATACGGTTCTGCCAGTTCCTGATAGTATTCCGTGCGCAACACGGTGATTTTAACCTTCTTATGCATTAGCATCCCCTCTTTCAAATTGTTCCGCGTAACGGTAGAGGGATTTTCCCTCGGCTGTACGAAGATAGCGGATGCCCAGCCCATTCGGTCCCAAGCGGAAGCGATCCAGCGCATCAGCATCCTTGAAGATGTGATACAGAAGAATGCCGCTCTTCTGTTCCGTCAATGCTGCCTCGCCCAAGACGTCATCCCTGTCGTGAAATGCCATGACCAGATAAACTCGGGTATCAAAGGACAGCGAATTTGTCTGACAATAGTCCCTGTAGTAATCTGCTGCTCGCTGGCCATGGCCCACATCCAACCAGTCATCCTGGCGGCGGGAGTCATGGAAAACCGCGGCGGCACACAGTGCCTCCCGCTCTTTCTGGGATAAATCCATCTTGTCTGCGATCAGCAAAGCGAACAGCAATACCCTGGCACAGTGTTCTTTAGTGTGTTTCTCGCTATCAGACAGCGAAAACTGTACTTCTTGTTCGAGAAAATGATACCATCTCTTATAGTCATTTTGAACTTGTTTCGGAATCGTCATGCCTCGCACGCCTCCCGGAGAGCAGGCAGCAGCTCATCCAGTCGCCCGTCCAGACCGAAGGACTTTTCTTTGATATTGTCCGTAATGTAGATCTCACCCAGATTAAGGGTCACATAAGTGGCGTTTGGCTCGCTGGCCACCAGGCGCATCATCGGGGCCTTGATCAGCTGATTGCGCCAGCCAATGCCCAGCTCCAAAACCACCAGTTTTTTCCCGTGGCAGGTTTTCAGAAAGTTTTGGAACCGTGCCTGGGCAGCGGTATCCGGAATCATTCTCTGACCCGCACCCATGTGGATATCCATGGGACCGCCGCACTTGGGACAGCGCGGCACCAATTCTGTAGGCACATGGCCGCTCTGTTCGGCAGCCGATAATTTTTCTGCCACCTCCAGACTAGGATAGATGGTGTCGTGGCAGGGGCGGGCACACTGCATCGTAAACCAGTTGCCCTCAATCTCATAGATTTTCGACGGATCGAAGCCACACAGTTCAAAGTGACCTTCTCCGTTTGATGTGACGACAAAGTAATCTTTCTCTCCCACAATGGCCTTCAAATCGTTCATCACCGGCGTAGGCTGGTACTGCCCGCAGTAATGATGGATGAGTCGGGCCCAGAAGGCCCATTTTTCCTCCTCGCTGGGCCATCCAGCCATCATGCCCTGCAAAATACACCCAAGGCCATATTTCCGTTTAAAATCCCCAAACAGTCTTTCAAAGGCCGCATTGTCCGCAAACAAATGCAGTCCTTCGGTGATGGACAGTCCGTTACTGGCCCCGATCAAGATAGCGTCCGCTTCTCTGAATTTTTTCGCAATAGGGTTCCAATCAATCATATTCGTTCGCCCCTTTCTATTTTATGTTTGCTGCGCTGGAGCGCTCCTGCCGGAGGGCAGCTAGAGTTTCCGCCAAATCTCCTTGCAGATACAGGCTGCGTCCCCGCAAATGCTCTGGCCTATGAGATGACTCTCGATTAAGACATGCATAAAAGACGTTTTCGTTTTTGGCAGTAAGTTCCCAGAAGGGCAGTTTGATGATACTGGGCGTCATCTCACCCACGCCAAGTTCCAACAGCAGGACTTTTTTGTCGAACTGATCCATTATCCAGCGTCGCAGGAATCTATGGTAGCGGTGCAGGTTATCCTGCCAGAAGGTTCCCTCCAGAAAGGTATCATCTCGTACCCAAGGCATCAGCACCCGCCCGCAATCCGGGCAACGAGGAACAGCTTCCTCCGGCAGGCGCACACCCACCAAGCGACCGGTCAGTTCCTTTACCAGTTCGCGGTTTTTCCAAATATCATCCCGACAGGGCTGGCTGCACTGGCAGTAGCTAAAGTCTCCCTGAAAGGCGCAGATTTGTTTCTGGGGAAATACTCGCAAAAACTGCTGATCGACATTAGTGGTCAGCACAAAGACCGGTTTATCTGCAATAATTGCTTGCAGATCCAGATAGGGCTGCCCCGTAGGGGCTTCCCACATGAAGCGCATATATTGGCTGTAATATCCCCACTGCTCCCCATAGCTGGAAAAACAATGGTAGAATCCAGCCAGCGGGGAGGTAAAGCCATACTGTTCACGAAAGGGAGCCAATGCCTCCGAAAGTGCCGGGGACCAATGGTAGTGGTCGTATCCAGCTGCGCTTGACAGGCCGGAACCGCCGCCGATCACGATGGCATCTACCTGATCGATACGCTCGGCAAGTTCCTGAAGCGCCGCTTGGTTTCCAACCCTCATTGATCGTTATCTCCGCTTTCCATGGTGTTCCGTGCATCCCGCAGCACTTGAGCAATGTCGGCCACAATGGTCATGCCCTTATCCTCCAACTGCTTGGGCAGGAAGTCATATTTGTCGTTGATAGCAATATATCGAACATGGGGAAAGCTGAGGGTCAGGTTCCAGAAAGGCTCCTGGATAAACATGGGAGTCATTCGGCCAACGCCCAACTCCAGGAACAGAATTTTGCTGTCTTTGTGTTCCAGTACATAGCGAGAAATTTTTTCGTACTGTTCTTCATATTTCTTTCCTTGCAGGAAATTCCCATATCCTCGCACCCAGGGGAAAGCCTCACCGCCGCAGTGCGGACACCGGGGAATGAGATCGGTGGGAATCTTCGTGCCATCCCCCATAGCGGCCACCATATCAGCCACTGGCTTTACCGCATCCCAGGTGTCATCGGTACAGCAGGCGGCACACTGGAAGAACCGGTGATCTCCCTGGATCTCCGCCACCTTCTCCTCCGGGTAGAGTTTGACAAACTGGGTATCCTGATTGGTGGTGAGGATGAAAAAGTCCTTGCCTTTCAACAAAGCGTCTAGATCCAGATAGGGATGACGCACAGGTGCGGTCTGGGTGGTGTGAAGGAAGGTGGCGAGATACCCCCAATACTCTTCCCGGGTCTCCCAGGGATGCATCATCCCTGCAAAAGCACCTTTGAAGTGGTACTTCTCCGCAAAAGGCCGGAAGTATTTCCGGTAGGAGTCGTTGTCCTCATAGTAAAAATCTCCGCCACCGGCAGCGGACAGACCGGAGGCCCCGCCCACTACCACACAGTCAGCTTCCTTTACCTCCTGTACCAACCGATTGATCTGTTCGCTATACGGCAGCGGCTTTTTGTCAGTCAGCTGATAAGGCGTACTGCCGGAAGCATAGATATGATAGTACTTGGAATAATTCATCTGGGCCTGCATGACCAAATCATCATAGAAGTTCATTGTCATCATTCCTTTCGAGTGGGTGTTATTTTTATTCTTACTTCAAATCATTTTAGCATCCTCTTGCGCTGCTGTCAATATGCTGTTATAATAAAAATAACATCAAAGAAAAAAGGAGATCAGTCCATGAAATATCCCACCCGCCTTAGCGATGCCGTTCATATTTTAGCCTTTATCGCTCTGTACCCAGACTGCGACCTGACTAGCAACAAACTGGCAGAAAGCGTTCAAACCAATCCTGCCTATGTACGCCAGCTCATGTCCGCCTTGCGGAAAGGAGGGCTGCTGGTCAGCGTGAAGGGACATCCCCGGCCTGCCCTGGCTCGTGAGCCGGAGAAAATCACTCTGCTGGATGCCTATCGGGCAGTGGAGGGCAACAAGCCCCTGCTCCACCAGGACATCCATACCAATCCAGCCTGTGGCGTGGGTGTAAATATCCAACTGGTGCTGCAGGATTTTTACTTGGATATTCAAAAAACAGCGGAACAAAGAATGCAAGAAATCACGCTGAAAGATGTGCTGGAACAATATCACATGAAGTTAGAAGGGATGCTCTTGCAGCGTTTATGACGGATTGATTTTCAGAAACTCTTCCATTTGGGACAAAAATTCTTCTGAACGGGAAATACAAGACCTCCTTGCGGTACTATACTGAGAACCGGAGAGACCTATACCCTGTATGGGTATTCCGCTTTTCAGAAAAGGAGGTTTCAAATATGCAGGAAAAGTACAATGTCACAGGCATGACTTCTGAGAATTTATTAGTTTACAAAACTGGAATTTGGCTATTTCGTTGCAACAATACTTATCCAATGATTTTTTGCATTTGAATACGTTTTGATCTCTGTAAAACCCGCTTCTTTCAAAGCGGCAACAAGTTGTTTAGATGTGTAAATCTTCATACCATTGATCATCTTTGTCCATTTTTCATCTGCGCCATTCGTTCCGTCACTCTCGTTACAAATCAGGAATATGCCTTCGCTTTTCAGCACACGGTTGACCTCGGAAAAGCATTTTACTAATCCTGGCCAAAAGTAAACTGTTTCGAAGGCAGAAACATAATCAAAAGTCGCGTCAGAAAAGGGTATAGCAGATACATCTCCTTGAACTACATTACATTTCCCTTGTTTAATGGCGAGGGCGTTCAACTTTTGAGATTCTGCCACACTAACCTCAGAATAATCCATTCCTGTCACGTGGCCACTTCTACATCTATCAAGCCAGACCGCAATATTTGCTCCGCCACCACAGCCGATGTCCAAAACTTCAGCATCAGACTTCGCGGAGATATTTGAGAATCCCCATTGCGATAATTTGGCGTGACCGCTGTTCATCATCTTCGTCATCAATTTTCCGCCGAAGCCTTGTGGCTTACGGGTATTTTCAAAAAATCTCATTACAGAATTCCTCCTCCACAAATACCAGTTTTCTTAATTCGACAAACCGGTATTGCTCAATCGTTTTTCTCCGTTAGGAGAATATACAATCCATGCATGATGGAACCACCCTGCAATGCGGTATAAACATATCTGCTGACAGCATCCCATGCTTCGCCACAGAACTTTCCGTTCATCAGATGATAAAAATCATCCTGTTGCGGTGTCCTTTTCAAAAGAAAAGTATCTCCTGTCTTAAAACATGGACATGGTCCTGATTTTGGATCTGCCAGGTATTTTTCCTGCAGTTCAGGGAATACCTTTGTTTCCAGAACTGTTATTCTGCATTCATGCTGCATAGACTCACCTCCGTCTTATATTTCTCGCTTCACATAGGTCAGCTCTACATCGTAACCAAGCTTTTCTAACATCTGCAGGAATGTGTTATTTACAATTCCGTCTTTCTTTTTTATCAGGCGATTTACATAGGACGGCGTGGTTCCAACTTCTTCAGCCAGTTTTGCCTGCGTGGTCGCAGCTTCTATACATTTTACCTTTACATCGACCTCTATATTATTCTTCAGCATACTCCACCTCGTTTGTTTTCTAGTTGAAATATATTTCACTGTAAGTGCAATTTATTATAACGCAGAAATTGTTCTCTTTCAATTGTCGTTCCGCATTGTTTACAGTCCGAATTTTGAACGATTTTTTTAGAATCCACGCTTCTGCAAGCAGAGGGGCTGTGAAAAAACATAGCCTATAAAAAAGAAGGACCAAGGATTCATAATGAATCCAAGGTCCTCTTTTTGTGTTAAAATTAATCTGCAATGAAAAAAATAACATGCACTTATTCTAACCCCAAACAGGCAGTTTTGCCAATACTAATTCAAGATTATCTGGACATTTGTGATCCGGTGCTGACATTTGATCGATTTATGGGAGAAATCGATTTGGAGAAATACCTGAAGGAAATCCCGAAACATGAGGTGGGAAGACTTCGGTATAACCCGGTCAGTATGCTGAAAACAATCCTGTTCGGATTTATGACAAATGGATATATCTCTCTTCGTAAGCTGGAAGACAGCTGCAAAGTGAATCTAAGGTTCATGTATCTGATGGATCATAAAGTCCCATCCTATCGGACTTTTGGATATTTTATCAATGAGATACTCAGCGATTCTATTGAGAAACTATTCTGTGATATCAATCAAAAAATTTTGAGAAAGAACATACGGACCTGCAACATTTATATATTGACGATTCTAAGTTTGAAGCCAACGCAAACAAGTATTCCTGGGTATGGAAGAAAGCGACTGAAAAATCCAGATACCGCCTGTTTGAGAAGATCACTTCCCTGTTTCAGGAAATTAATCTTGAGCTTCAATACACGGGGATAAAGTTTAGTATTAATACGGAATACTCGCCAGAATACTTAAAGGAAGCCGCATCGAAATACGTAGAAATCTGGCAGTTGGATGAAACAACGTTTGTCGCTGGTAAAGGACATCGAAAGTCCGTCCAGCAGCGCCATTATGAAAAACTTAAGGAATATCTGTCAAAGCTGAATGAAAGTCAACAAATTTATGGGGTAAGGGGGAAATGCGCTTTTAGAGACTACTTCGTTTATAATTTTTTAGTCTAAAAGAGCGTGTAAAAAATGATTTCTCATTTTTTCACACGCCCTTATATTGGCAGCAACACGCAGTCCTTAGCCGAGCGCGGAGCTTCCGCTATCCGGGTTTGGACGCCAGCCGTCCATGAGCTTGTCATTCTCCATGATAAAGGGAGTCGCCGTATCCTGTCCCCATGAGGTGTCATATTTTCCCATAAGATAATCGCTCAGTGCCGTTCGGTTCGCAAATCGCAGCAGCCGGTACGGCTCCTGAAAGGCAACTTTTTCTACAAAGTACAGCGTCCCGTCCTCCGCCGTCAAAAGTACGCCAACATGCCCGACAAACAGCAGAGATTCCTCCTCAGTCGGCTTATCATGGAAGAATACCGTGATAAGGCGGATCCTTTCATTCTCCTGAAAAGTAACGCCGCGGGATGCCCATTCTTCTTGTACAGTTTGCACATGGCGCGGTATTTCCGTGGTATTATTCGCCTTCATAGAGGAATACAGTGCGCGGAAATCCGCAAGGCTGCTTCCTCCCAACGCAGAGGGATCTGTTTTCAGCGTCTCCTCGTCCACAAACAGCACATCTTCACCGGCATTGATTTGAGAGTCTGCGCTCACAGAGAGGAAATCCCCAAACAGGCTCATGGCGGTGATCCGGCAGTTATAGCCCGGAAACGTCCCGTTCTTCGCCGTCCATTCGTCCTGCATGGTATAAGGGTCGTATTTCGTATACAGCAGCTCCGCTTCCTCAAAGCCATCCGTAAGCCATTCCTGCTTCACGATGTCATTAAAGTGATCCAAACGGCGGAAAAAGCCCTGAATACGCCCATCTGACACGCCTGCGTCGGAGAGCAGCTCCTGCAAAAGCTCCCTCGAACCACTGTCGTTCAAGTTCGTGTATTCAATTTTTTCCAATGCCGGACGCTGCTCGGCTGCGCCGCAGCCTGCAAGTACGGCGGCAATAAGCACAACACATATAATAAAAGTGATTTCCCATCGTGATCTCATAGTTCTAATCCATCCTTTCTTTGGCGATTGCTCGATTTGCTGAGGTTATTATAGCACCGGATCATAAATCTTATGTTAAGATATACAAAGTGTTGCGGCTTTTGCAGCAAGCAACTTTCCTCACATCTCCAAGTGTTCTGCCATGAGAAGCATTATCTGGTGCAGGCGGTGTGTAGGAGTATCGAAGCAACGAACAAAAAAGTAAACAGACAACTCATGAGTGGCGAGGATAAATGGCCATGCCTTCAATGATTGCTTTCAATCTGCACCCATCACGCTCGCATCGTCCGCAACCTGCTGGGCGAACTGGCGGAGAAGAACCTGCGGCTCAACGAAAAGCTCACCCACATGGGGCAGCGCACGACGCGCGCAAAGCTGATGTCCTATTTTTCCGCCGAGGCGCAGCGGCGCGGCGGCTATGAGTTCGACATTCCGTTCTCCCGCCAGCAGCTTGTGGATTATCTTGGTGTGGAGCGCAGCGGGCTATCTCTGGAGCTTGGAAAAATGCGGGATGAGGGGCTACTTGACTTTCACAAAAGCCATTTTCTTCTCAAAACGCCGGAGTCGGACAGCCTTCTTCCTTCTACGCGATAAGGAGCCCCCCCTTCGAGTGTATCGGCAAGTGCGGATATACCGGGCAGGACGTTGGGCTTTTGCAGGCGTAAGAAACAGCTACGGTCTGTAGAGATTGGCAGGACAGCGTCAACTCGTACAATCTGATTTGAAAATGCCCACAGCCGCTTTGGCTGTGGGTATTTTCTGTTTGAACTCTAAAAGCTTTGCAGAACGCAAGGAGCCTAATTCCAAATTCAGCATGTCACCAACTATGAGGAAAACATCTTTTAGAGAAAGGTCAAAAGGTTCGGCAAGGAAGATGAACCGCATCCCTTTGCGACACCGCTTTCGAAAGATTACAGCTTCGCCCCTTAACAAAGACTTTAAGTTAAATCTGTTATACTGCAGCAGTCCCCTCGAAAATACAGACAGGAGAAAAAATTGACCTATGATGAAAAAAAGATATTTCGCTATTCCCATTCTTGCAATCGCACTGCATTTTTTGCTGTCCAACCTGTTGTATTTCCTTGTGGAAAGACTTGTTTTGGATGTTTTTCATATCTCCCCACAGCAATTTATGAAATACTCATATTGGGGCGAGATTCTGATTTACGTCGTCCTTATCCTCGTATTCTTCACCCTCTATAAACTGCTTTGGAGGAAAGAGATAAGCGAACCGCGCACAGCGACAAATTTCAAAGATGTGCTCGGCAGTCTGGTCGTGGGATTTGGCATTTGCGGAATCTCCGGTCTTTGGATCATGCTGGCAGAGCAGCTTCCCTCGCTTCAAAAAAGCGTTGAGGCAATGAACGCCGGTGCTGAAAATATTGCCGGCGGAAATGCATTTGGAACATTTATGATTGCGGTGATCGCTGCACCTGTTGTAGAAGAAATTCTATTCCGCGGCATTGTGCTTCGCTCCATACGGAAATTTGCCCCCGCTTGGGGCGCGATTCTAATATCATCCGTACTCTTCGGCGTTTATCACCTGAATATCGCGCAGGCTGTCTATGCCACCCTTATGGGCATTGCCGCAGGAATCCTTTACGAGAAGAAAAGGGACCTGTTGTTTCCCATCCTCGTGCATTTCGCAAACAACCTCATTACTATGCTGCAGGGCTTTGCGCCATCCGAAGTGAATGAACTGATCAGCATTTTTATTCTGATCATGATCGCTCCGGCAGGGTATATCGTCTGCCGCTCACTCCGACAGGACAAAAGAGCAGATAGCATGTAAGGGGTTTCGATGAGGCGAAACCCTGTGATTGCTGACCTGTTTCACCGCATGAAGTACATGGAACGCCGTGGAAGTGGTCTGCGCAAAATCGTCAGTGAAACTGAAAAGCTGCCTGGATACACAGCGGCATATAAGCCTGAATTTTCCTCAACAGCGACAGATTTCAGAGTCATCTTGAAAAATGTAAACTACAACATGTGCGGTGCTTCCGTACATGATGCCGCACATGATACAGCACATGATGCCGCACATGATACATCTGTGATCAGCAAGCAAAACTTGCTATTGGAATTTTGTGCAGATCCTAAAAGTCGAGATGAAATGCAAGCATATATTGATGTTTCCAGCCGTTCTCACTTCAGCAAATATTACCTCAAGCCTTTATTATCTTCTGGTAAACTTGAAATGATGTTTCCAGACAAACCCAAAAGCAAAAACCAGAAATACACTACCGTTCATTCCAAATAACCCAGAAGCAGGGCATTGGGGCTCATCTCCCATTGTCCTGCTTCTTTTCATTCCTGTTCCTCCTTCCAACGCTCCAGATGCCGTTTGCACAGGGCATCCGCTTCTCTCTCATCATCTTCCGTCACTTCCCGTTTTCCTTTGGTCAGTTCAATCTCCAGATAAGTCCGGTAATCATCGGCTAAGAGGTCGAACAGTTCCTTGGGAGTATGGCACACCTCGCCGGTGCAATAGTGAAAGTCCTGGTCAAATTCCACCCTTACACATCCGTGACGGCTGATATAAACTTCGATGGTCTCGTCTGCGGCCAGGTAGTCCGCAAAAATCTCCAGCACCTTTTCAAAGGTCAGCATCTGTTTTCACTCCTTTGCTACGCTTCTTATTCTACTCATATTATCCGGTACGGACAGGCAAAAGACAAGGATACCGCCAAAAAGAAAAAGCGGAGGAAGGTGCGGCGAAGAAACGCCGTTACTCCCTCCGCAAATGGAGTATCTATCCCTGTTATGAAAGTTTGGAGAGTTGGGTAAGGAAATCCGTCATACCTGTTACCTCCTGCTCAAATTTGTCTCGCCGGATTTCGGGCGAAAAAAATAGAGCCTCGCCCCATTCTCGTTTTCAAAGAATGAGCCAAGGCTCTATGTAACAGGATACCTGATATTAAATTTTTGCAGAATTCGTCAGAACTCGCCAAACGAACCTGACACTGTTTTTCATTCCGTTTCAGCCGGATTTTTGCCGAAAATCTGTCAAGGATATCGGGCTAATTTCCCCTCCAAAATGGCCTTCTGTAAACCCATTTTCCCACTCATTAGGCTCAAAAATAGGCCGTAAACCCATGGTAAACCCATCAAAATGGGTTAATTTGAAGTCAAATTTCCTCAAATTTCACCATCGGAATCAGATGATTTCAGGCATAGAAAAAGCCCGGAAAATGGCGTATTTCCGGGCTTTTTTAGCATTATTAAGCAGTCGATTATCGCTTGCTGAACTGCGGAGCGCGACGAGCTGCTTTGAGACCGTATTTCTTTCTCTCTTTCATACGCGGGTCTCTGGTCAGGAAGCCTGCTTTTTTCAGAACCGGTCTGAAATCAGCATCTGCCTGAAGCAGTGCTCTAGAGATACCGTGACGGATTGCACCAGCCTGGCCAGTGAAGCCGCCGCCGCGAACGTTAACCAGAACGTCGAACTTGTCAACGGTCTCGGTTGCTACTAACGGCTGACGAACAACTACCTTTAAGGTCTCAAGACCAAGATACTCGTCGATGTCTCTCTTGTTGATGGTGATTTTACCGGTACCTGGTACCAGATATACTCTTGCGATAGATTTTTTTCTTCTACCTGTTCCGTAATATTTATTTGCCATGATAACTTCCTCCTTTCAGTACCTTTCCTTAGAATTTGATTTCCAGAGCTTCCGGCTTCTGAGCTGCCTGCTCATGATCCGGTCCTGCATATACATGAAGCTTGGTCATCATGCTTCTTCCTAAAGGTCCCTTCGGAAGCATACCCTTAACAGCAAGCTCGATCACACGCTCCGGCTTCTTAGCCATCATCTCACGCAGAGTGGTCTCTTTCATACCACCTACGTAATCAGAGTGATGATAGTAGATCTTCTGATCTAACTTCTTACCGGTTACTTTGATCTGATCTGCATTAACAACGATCACATAATCGCCGCAGTCGATGTGCGGGGTGTAGATCGGTTTATTTTTACCTCTTAATACTTTTGCTACTTCTGAAGCCAAACGTCCTAAAGTACATCCGGCAGCATCTACTACATACCATTTTCTCTCAATCGTCGCTGGACTAGCCATAAAACTCTTCATTGGTTAACCTCCTGTTAAACTATCTGTTCCTAACGGTCACTTACCGCAATTGTTTTGAAATGTATAGTAAAATGCCTATTCCGGGGCTTTGGCCTAAGCATTTCCACCTAACGTCACAGTTGTATATTATATTATATCCGCCGTTTCATGTCAAGCGCTTTTTCCTTGATTTTACGTGATTTTGAAGGGTTTTCCACAGT
This sequence comes from Clostridium sp. AF32-12BH, assembly GCF_003477935.1. Classification (NCBI taxonomy): domain Bacteria; kingdom Bacillati; phylum Bacillota; class Clostridia; order Eubacteriales; family Clostridiaceae; genus Clostridium; species Clostridium sp. AF32-12BH. Next base: position 22,443 of record NZ_QUEH01000001.1, read on the forward strand.
TTTTTCAATTTTGCGGTATGTTATCCACAAGCGGAAGGGCAGTTACCCACCGCAGAGCAGTTTCCTTTGCTGATGTTTCTTCTTCCTGTGCTGTATTTCCGGAGGGCTTTGCACATTTCACACAATCTGGACGTTCCCCGCCGCTTTGCACCAATTTTCTCAGCGCCTCTGCCTCTTCTGGCGTAAAGCAGTCTCCAGCTTCCTTCTCCGTCTCTTTCAGCACATAGCGTCCATGAACATCCCCCGCCTGTAACCGCTCCGGCTTTTCCAGATCGGTCACATAGACTTTCTCAGCCCCATTCTGGAATGCATGATGGATATTTCTCCGGAGGATTCCATCCAGTTCTTCCTCCACGCAGCGGGTGAGCACGAAAAAGGCTGTCTTCTCATCTTTTATATGGGACTGCAGAATATCATACTTCCAGTATTTGTTCTCCCGGTGATGCCAGTCCGGCAGTTCTTTCTGATATTCCATGCTGACCAGAGTCAGTCCTCTCGCCGGTGCCGTGCGTCCTGCTGCCTGGCGGTCTCTTGCATCCAGAATTTCTTCCATGTGCTTCGGCGGGTACGCACCCATGCCAACTTCCAGAAGGGTTCCCGCAATGATGCGCACCATATTATAGAGGAATCCACTTCCGCTGATGCGGATGGTGATCATGTCATCCTGCTTTGTGATATCCAGACTGTAAATGGTACGCACCGTCTCTTCTGCCTGGGTCCGCACTGTACAAAAACTCTTAAAGTCATGTTCTCCGATCAGATAAGCAGCTGCCTGACGCATTTTCTCAAGATCCAGGTTAAAATAACAAAAATGAGCATATAATCGTTCTAACGGCATGGAAATTTTCCGGTTTAATACCTTGTATTCATAAGTTTTGGTGCAGTTTGCTTTCCGTGGATGCCAGTCTGCAGGCACCTCTTTTGAGCTCTGGACGCGGATATCTTCCGGCAGACGCTGGTTGAGCGCAAAGCAGATTTTATCTGCCGGCATGCGGTTTTCGGTGTCGAACACCGCTACATTTCCTCTCGCATGAACCCCGGAGTCGGTCCGGCTCGCACCGATCACAGAAATGGGTTCTTTTAACAGCGCTGTCAGTTCCCGGTTCAGCACTTCTTCTATGGTAATACCGTTTGGCTGCAGCTGCCAGCCACGATACGCGGTGCCGTCATAAGCGACCACCAGTTTTACTCGTTTCATACGTTCCTCCAGGTAGCATTCATTTTTTAGCTTGCAACATGTATCTGTAAATTTCTAAAATCCGATTCGTAAAAGTGTCACATAAGAAGCATCACATACAATGGCTGTAAATAGAAAATTGCTTTCCAAAAACGCAGGAAAGCAATCTTTTCATTTATGCACGCAGTAAGATGACAAGCACCAGATAAATCACATAAACCAGATATCCGATATGATCACGCTTTGCGTATTTAAGCGGTTTCATCTTGGTCCGTCCCTCACCGCCATGATAACAGCGGGCCTCCATGGCCATAGCCAGATCCGTTGCGCGGCGGAATGCTGAGATAAACAGCGGAACCAGAAGCGGAACCATGCTCTTTGCCTTCTGGATCAGATTTCCGCTCTCAAAATCAGCGCCTCTAGCCATCTGGGCTTTCATGATCTTGTCCGTTTCTTCGACCAGAATCGGAATAAAGCGAAGGGCAATGGACATCATCATGGATATCTCATGAACCGGCACTCCGACTTTATTTAAAAAGCCAAGGCTTTTTTCCAGACCATCGGTCAGTTCATTCGGTGTCGTTGTCAGGGTCATGACAGAAGAACCAATTACCAGATAGATCAGGCGCAGTGCCATAAATCCAGCGATACGCACACCTTCCTGGGTGATCTTTAAGAAACCAATCTGGAAAATTGCAGTTCCCGGTGTTAAAAATAAATTAAAGCTGACACTGATCAGCAGCAGGAATACAACGGCCTTTAAGCCCCTTACGATAAACGAAAAAGGAACCTTTGACATGCGGATCGCTGCCACCAGAAATAAGGTTGCTGCCACATAGCAGGCAATGCTGTTCGCAAAGAACAACGACACAATAAATACCAGTGTTCCAAACAGCTTGGTCCGGGGATCCATGCGGTGCAGCACCGAATCCACCGGATAATATTGTCCTAAGGTAATATCACGAATCATGCTCTTTCATCCTTCCCGAGCAGTTTCAGGATCGCATCCTTTGCCTCTGCTACTGTGGTAATATCATCGGCAATCGGCACACCATGCTCTTTCAGCCCATGCACAATGTAAGTAATCTGCGGTGCAGCAAGTCCGATTTTCTCCAGCTCCTTATAATGACGGAAGACCTCTTTCGGCGGTGCATCGAACATCTTTTCCCCGTGGTTCATCACCATGATCCGGTCTGCATAGCGTGCAATATCCTCCATGCTGTGTGAGACGAGAATAATGGTCATATGGCGTTTTTTATGAAGTTCTGAGATTTCATCCAGAATTTCATCCCGCCCTTTTGGGTCCAGTCCTGCCGTCGGCTCATCCAGGATCAGTACTTCCGGATGCATTGCCAGAACACCGGCAATGGCAACCCTTCGTTTCTGTCCGCCTGAAAGTTCAAATGGAGACTGCCTCCACAGTTTCTCATCCAGTCCAACCTGGATAAGGGCTTCTTTCGCCCGCTCTTCTACTTCTTCTTTGGAAAGTCCCTGGTTTTTCGGTCCAAAGCAGACATCAGAAAAAACGTCCACTTCAAACAGCTGGTGCTCCGGATACTGGAAAACCAGACCAACCTTACTGCGCAGCGCCTTCATATCGTAGCCGTCCTGGTAAATGTTTTCTCCATTATAATAGATTGCTCCGCTGCTGGCCCGCAAGAGACCATTCAAATGCTGGATCAGTGTGGACTTTCCGGAACCGGTATGTCCGATCAGCCCGATAAACTGTCCATCCTCAATTTCAAAACTGACATCCTTTAAGGCATACTGCTCAAAGGCTGTTCCTTCCCCATAAATATGGTTCAAATGTTCTGCCCTGATTGACATAGATGCCTCCTTCTATTTTACCTCTGGATATTTTTCATGAAACATCGGAAGAAGCTTTTCCATCAGCTCGTCCATGGTCAGAATTCCGTCCGGCAGGTCTAAGCCCGCCTGCTTTAGCTCGTAGGCAAGCTCCGTCACCTGCGGAACATCCAGCCGGTATTCCTTCAATTCCTTTACCCGTGAGAAAATCTCCCGCGGGGTTCCATCCATAACCAGTTTTCCGTCATCCATCACGATCACGCGGTCTGCGTCGATGACTTCTTCCATATAATGTGTGATCAGAAGGACCGTGATCTTCTCCTGGCGATTCAGCTCGTGAAGCGTGGCAATGACTTCCTTACGTCCATTTGGGTCCAGCATCGCTGTCGGCTCATCCAGAATGATGCACTGCGGCTTCATTGCCATAACACCTGCGATCGCCACACGCTGTTTCTGTCCACCTGACAGCTTATTTGGAGATTTTAAGCGGTATGCCGTCATGCCAACCGCTTCGAGGCTCTGGTCCACGCGTTTCCAGATCTCATCGGTCGGGACCCCAAGGTTTTCCGGTCCGAACCCGACATCTTCCTCTACAATATTACCAATGATCTGGTTGTCCGGATTTTGGAAGACCATGCCGGCTGTTTTGCGGATATCCCAGATGTGGGCATCGTCTGCGGTATTCATGCCGGAAATCCAGACCGTTCCATCCGTCGGAAGAAGAATGCCGTTCACCTGCTTGGCAAAGGTAGACTTTCCAGAGCCGTTATGCCCCAGGATTGCCACAAAATCCCCCTGTTTAATGTCCAGGGTCAGATCATCGATGGCACGCTTTACCTCTTCCACATGGTCATCTTCATCCCGGCGGATATAATCGTATATTAATTTTGAAGCTTTTATGATTCCCATAAAATTGGCTTCCTTTCCTGTATACAGCGATATCGTTTTCCTTTGTGAAAAACTGCCTTAGCTTTTTCCCCATCAAGCAGAAAAATTCCGCAGTTTTCCACCGTTTTTTCATTTTAAGCGAAATTATACACAGCGTCAACCAGAAAACACACGAGTTCCTGTTTTTCATCTCCAAATAGGCAAAATCTGGTTCCTTTAAAGAAGTGTTTCATCATAGATTGCCCGGGCTCCTCCGGTAAATTTCAGGCGGGTTCTCGCGCAGATGACTCTGGCCGCCCCGATCTGCCGTCTTTCGATCCGCACCGGAACTGCCACCTCTTTTAAATGCATGCCGATCAGGGTATCACCAATATCCATTCCGGCCGCTGCGCGGATATGCTCCACTGCCACCGGACTTTCAAAAGTATGATACGCTGCTGTCGCAAAAGAGCCTCCGGCTTTCGGCTGCGGAATCACGTTGACCTGCTCATATCCATAACGCTCGGCTGCCTCTTCCTCCAAAATCAGGGCACGGTTTAAGTGCTCGCAGCACTGGGCAGCAAGAGAAACACCTGCTTCTTTTGCTGCGCGGTAAATCCCGTCAAACAACGCCTGCCCCAGTTCCGGGCTGGAAAAGCTTCCAATCCGTTCCCCTGCCACCTCACTCGTAGAACAGCCAACCACAAAAATACTGCCCTTTTTCGGATGCGCGGCTGCGAGCAGCTGGGAAGCTGCCTCATACGCCTCGTTTTCTATTTCCATCAGTTCCTGTTTATCTGCTTTCCGATCGGATAATCCGGTTCCCATCGCTGTTTTCCTCCATTCTTCTACCCATGATGTTTCACTCATTATACGCTATCTTACCACAAAATAACAATATTGCACAGTAAGTATCAAAGGGGCGAAAGTTTCCACAGCCGCCATGCATGGCGGCTGCGGAAACTTTCGCCCCTCGTTCGTTATCGTGTGATATTGTTGCTTTAGTGTACCCACACACCCTGCTCATTCACATAAAATGTGTCGATGTTTGTATTCACGGCCTTGTTGCCCTGGCCTGGATAGAAGTAATACCAGTTGCCTTCGACCTCGTTCCAGCCTTCAGCCATATAGCCGGTGCTGTTTAAGTAATAGGTTTTTCCGTCCTTTGTCAGCCAGTGTCCACGAACCAGGCAGCCATAATACTGATCCTGAGTTTCGTTCATATAGCACCAACGGCCATTCCAGGAAACCCAACCGGTGACCATGGCACCACTTGCATCCAGATAGTACATCTGGCCATTACGTTCCTGCCAGCCAGTCAGCATTTTGCCGCTATTATCGAACACATACCATCTGCCGCCTACTTCAACCCAGCCGTTCTTTACGTAACTGCCATCTGGATAATAATAATACCAGGCATTATCGTATTTCTGCCAGCCAGCTTTGCTGTTTCCCGGAGTTCCGCTTGGTCCGCCATTACTGGTGCTATTGTTTCTGCCGCTTCCGTCCGATACATCTTCCTTGGCCAGGTAGATTTCATCGGATTCTACCCATTCGCTGCTCTTACCATAATCGTCCTGTTTGGATGTTTTTGCGATGGTACGAACACGGAACTTATAAGTTCCTGCCTGCGTCATATACGGATAAAAATTGAAGGTTTTACTGGTTGTCTCGGTTGTGTAAATTTTGGTGGATCCCTTGCGAAGCTCTACCTCATACTGACCGGTTCCTCCATTGTCTGGTTCCTCCCACCGGGCAGTTCCCTTTGCATTGTCCTTCCAGTAAGCATCCTGTGGAGCTTCAAATGTGCCTTTTAATGGTTTTAACCGGGCCTTGATTACCAGATCACCGCTGCTCTTGCTGGCACTGATAAATTCGCCGCCTTTTATGGTCACATTGCTGGAACGATAGGTTCCCTTAAATGCATAACCGGAATCAATCACTTCCAACCGGATCTTTAACTCTGGCTGATATCCGACGCTTACTTCTTTGGAAGAAGAAGTCGTCCAGTCCGCTTCTTTAATCTGATAGCGGTCCGTGGAACCGGAAATTGCGATACCGCCGCCCGGTGCCGTGGTACTGTCAATGTCAATGGCTGCATCCCCGATCTTATCGCCTGGCTCTAAGTCGGTATAAATCTGTAATTTGACACTGGAGATTGTTTTGTCAGCCGCATAAGCTGTTTTCATTCCTGCGGTACTGACACACAGGGCAAATAACATTCCCCATACCGCAAACCTTTTCTTTGTCATGCTCATCCCTCGCTCTCTTATTTTCGATCATTCATGTTCTGTATTCTCTTGTGCGATCTATATATTCCTGATCTCTTTTTGTAATTTCATTATAAGCGAAGTAAGTTGTTCGGTCAACTTACGTATTCCTTACCTTTCTGACACAATCCTGCCGCAAATTGAAAGATTTATGACACATCCCACAGAGCTTTTTTGTTTCATAGGCTGCAATTTCTTATGAAGCCAAAAAGCTCCCGAAGATTTCTCTTCGGGAGCCATAAGCTCATAGATTTATAAAATTATAAATTAAACAAGCTCTAACAGCACTTCCATAGCGCCGTCGCCCTTACGCTGGCCGATCTTAACGATACGGGTGTAACCACCGTTACGGGAAACGTACTTCGGAGCAACCTCATCAAAGAGTTTTGCCGGGATATCTACGGACTTGGTGTTTTTCTTCTTACCAGCAGCTGCGGTCGGAACCTCAGTTACATCGTAGAGAACTTTGAGCATCTGACGACGAGCATGAAGTCTGGACGGCTTATCTTTCTTGATTTCCTTCTGAACTTCATCATAAACGGTAACTTTCTTGCCGTTTACTACTTCTTTGACTCTCTTACCCTCAGCGTCCTTTTTAGCAACCTTAGCGGTAACAGTAACGGTCTCGAAGTTATCTTTCTCTTTCACAGCCAGTGCGATCAGACCCTCAGCAACTTTGCGGATCTCTTTTGCTCTAGCCTCAGTAGTTTTGATGCTTCCATGATACAGCAGTGCAGTTACCTGGCTGCGGATCATTGCTTTTCTCTGGCTGGAAGTTCTTCCAAGCTTTCTATAACCTGCCATTTTATTTTCCTCCATATAATGTGGAGTGCAGTCCCGTGCCCTTTGGTCTTACCGGACCACAGCTTCCAATTTTCATAATGTAGCGGCTCTCTGCCTGATGGACTTACGGAGCCGCCACTTTTTCAGTTTCTAATTGTCGAATTACTCCTCGCTGACAGGGGAAACTCAAACTCCGTTTCACTTCGTTCGAGTATCACCCAAGTTCGTCGTTTTACTCCTCACTCGGATTCAGCTGCAGACCTAATTCTTTTAACTTCGCCAGAACCTCCTCGAGGGACTTTCTGCCGAGGTTACGAACCTTCATCATATCCTCCGGAGTTCTGTTGCACAGCTCCTCCACAGTATTGATGCCGGCTCTCTTTAAGCAGTTGTAGGAACGAACAGACAGTTCCAGTTCATCGATGTTCATCTCGAGAACTTTCTCTTTCTCATTGTCCTCTTTCTCTACCATGATCTCAGCGGTCTTGGCATTCTCAGAAAGGTCAATGAACAGATTTAAGTGCTCGCTCAGAACTTTCGCTGCAAGGCTTACAGCCTCGTCTGGAGCTAAGGTTCCATTGGTATACACGTCTAAGGTCAGCTTATCGTAATCGGTAACCTGTCCAACACGGGTATTCTGAATGGACATGTTGACACGCTCAACCGGTGTATAGATGGAATCCACCGCGATCACACCAACTGGCATATCTTCTGTCTTATTCTTGTCTGCGCTCACATAGCCACGGCCCTTGGTGATAGTAAGCTCCATGTAGAACTTGCTGTCTGCACCGCCGCTTAAGTGTGCGATCACCTGATCCGGATTCATGATCTCGATGTCCGGGTCAGCCTGGATATCAGCTGCAGTAATGACACCCTCACCTTCGAACTCGATGTAGGCGGTCTTTACTTCGTTGCTATCGCTGTTGTTCTTAATAGATAAGCTCTTGATGTTCATGATGATCTCAGTTACATCTTCCTTAACACCCGGAATAGAACTGAACTCATGCAAAACGCCGTCGATTTTCACCTGGCTGACAGCTGCACCCGGCAGAGAAGAAAGCATGATTCTTCTCAGGGAGTTACCCAGCGTTGTGCCATAGCCTCTCTCAAGTGGTTCAACTACAAACTTGCCATATTTCTTATCATCAGAAATCTCAACAATCTCAATGTTTGGTTTCTCAAAATCGAACACGACTCTAGCCCCTCCTTTTGGGTTCTTCTATCGAGGGAAATTGGTACTCTTAATTATTTGGAGTACAACTCGACGATAAGCATCTCGTTTACCGGAACATCAATCTCATCTCTGGTCGGCAGCTCTTTAACAGTACCGCGCAGATTCTCCTGGTCAACATCCAGCCAAGCCGGAACCAGACGTCCTGCAGTTACCTCAAGAGCATCTTTGTATCTCTGAGAAGATTTCGCCTTCTCTTTTACTTCGATTACGTCACCAGCTTTTACCAGGTAGGACGGGATGTTTACACACTTGCCGTTTACCAGGATGTGCTTGTGATCTACGATCTGTCTGGTCTCGCGTCTGGTGCGGCCGAATCCCATACGGAATACAACGTTATCCAGTCTGCGCTCCAGGAGAATCATCATGTTCTCACCAGTCTGGCCTTCCATTTTCTCGGCTCTGGTGTAGTAGTTACGGAACGGTTTCTCTAATACGCCATAGATGAATTTTGCTTTCTGTTTCTCACGTAACTGGAGACCATACTCACTTACTTTTCTGTTAGCTCTTTTTAATTCTCTGTTTGATTTTTTATCAATTCCTAAATAGATCGGATCTAAACCAAGAGATCTGCATCTTTTAAGAACAGGAACTCTATCTACTGCCACTTTTAGTACCTCCTAATTAGACTCTTCTACGTTTTGGCGGGCGACATCCGTTATGTGGAACCGGAGTTACGTCCTTAATGCTAGTTACTTCAATACCGCATGCGGAAAGCGCACGAATTGCTGCTTCACGGCCTGAACCAGGTCCTTTAACCATAACGTCTACAGATTTTAAACCATGTACTAAAGCTGCTTTTGCGGCAGTTTCTGCAGCCATCTGAGCTGCATATGGAGTAGATTTCCTTGAACCTCTAAATCCCAGACCACCGGCACTTGCCCAGGACAACGCGTTACCCTGTGCATCGGTTAAGGTAACGATGGTGTTGTTAAAAGAAGACTGGATATGTGCCTGTCCGCGTTCAACGTTTTTCTTTACGCGCTTTTTTGTCACTTTTTTTGCAGTGGACACTTTTTTAGCCATTTTAAACTAACCTACTTTCTTGAATTTCCGAATCTTGTTTCCTGTTTTTAAAACATGCAACGTGATTCTACATAATGTTACGAATTACTTATTTCTTCTTGTTTGCAACAGTCTTACGAGGACCTTTGCGGGTTCTTGCATTGGTTTTGGTCTTCTGACCACGAACCGGCAGACCTTTTCTATGACGGATTCCGCGATAGCAGCCAATCTCCTGCAGTCTCTTGATGTTCATAGCGATCTCTCTACGAAGATCACCCTCAACAGTCTGGGTCTCAGCAATAACAGCTGCCAGCTTCTTTACTTCGTCATCGGTCAGATCCTTAACACGAGTGTCAGGATTAACGCCAGCCTCAGCAAGGATACGGTTTGCACTTGTTCTACCGATTCCGTAGATGTAAGTCAGACCGATTTCAACACGTTTTTCTCTTGGTAAATCAACACCTGAAATACGAGCCATTTGCGTCGTAACCTCCTATAACTTTTTGTTTTTAACCTTGTCTCTGTTTGTGCTTAGGATTTTCACAGATTACTCTGATACTGCCTTTGCGTTTGATGATTTTGCACTTTTCGCAAATCGGTTTTACTGATGATCTCACCTTCACGGCAATTCTCCTTTCTACAGTTGCATATATCTGTCCAGATATATTGGTACAGCCGGGCTGGTTTTAGACAAACTTCACCCAGCATCTCAACAAAGTCGCCATGATATTATAACATCATGGTTTCTTTTATGCAAGTGTTTTTACAAATATTTTTACAATTTTTTATTTATAAAAGCGGATGCTTTTATAAGCTTATTTATCTCTCCAGATGATTCTGCCCTTGCTTAAATCATACGGAGACATCTCAAGGGTAACCTTATCGCCCGGCAGGATACGGATATAGTTCATACGCAGCTTACCGCTGATATGAGCCAGCACCTGATGGCCATTCTCTAATTCTACCTGGAACATTGCGTTCGGCAGCTTCTCAACAACAGTTCCCTCGATTTCAATAACATCTGATTTCGACATATAATCAATTCCTCCTAAATACAACCGTGGCGTTCCACCCAGGTCTTGAGCGCGTTTCGGATTTCTTCATCAGTGGGAAGACCGCGAAAAAGCGGTGTCTTCCCTGCCTGAATATGTTTCTTGTTTTTCCGCTTCGGGTCGTCCACCTTGCGGGTGGTTCCATTTGCCATGGTAACGGATTTCCCTTCATCGGATATTACGATATAATACTGGTTTTTGTCATGCCCTGCAAGAGACTTTACCGGACAGTACCGCTCTATGTTCATCGCGCACCGCCTTTACAGAGATAAGATCTCCGGCTCACCGTCAGTAATGAGAATGGTATTCTCATAATGGGCAGACAAACTGCCGTCTTTCGTCACAACGGTCCAGTCATCATCCAGCCACTCTACATTCGGGGTACCGATGTTGATCATAGGCTCAACAGCCAGTGTCATGCCAGGAACCAGTTTGATGCCTTTGCGGTTCCGGGAGAAATTTGGCACCTCCGGATCCTCATGTAAATGAGAACCGATTCCGTGACCGACCAGATCGCGGACAACACCATATCCGAAGCTTTCTGCGTAAGCCTGGATTGCCGAAGAGACATCATTGAGATGATTGCCAGCTTTCGCGAACTTAATCCCCTCAAAGAAAGATTGTCTCGTGACATCGATCAGTTTCTGTGCCTCCGGACTGATCTGACCAACCGCATGGGTTCTTGCTGCATCGGAATGATATCCTTTGTAGATCACACCAGCATCCAGACTGACAATGTCACCCTCTTGGATGATATGATGCTTATTCGGAATACCATGTACCACTTCATTGTTCACGGATACGCAGATGGATGCCGGGTAACCGTTATAATTCTTAAAGGAAGGAACACAACCGAATTCCCGGATCAGTTTTTCGCCCAGACGGTCAATGTCCAGCGTGGACATGCCTGGCTGAATGGCTTTTCCCAGTTCTTCGTGTACCTTTGCCAGAATTCTTCCAGCTTCCCGCATGAGTTCAATCTCTCTTGCAGATTTGATCGTTACGGCCATATTACGCCTCCAGGACAGCTTCAATGTCCTCAAATACTTTATTCAGATCCTGTGTTCCATCTACGGATTTCAGAATTCCTGCTTTTTTGTAGTAGTCAATCAGCGGCTGCGTCTGGTCGTGATAGACAGTCAGACGTTTCTTCACAGTCTCCGGCTTATCGTCGTCACGAAGCACAAGATTCTGACCACATGCATCGCAGACACCTTCTACCCTGGTCGGATTGTAAACAATGTGATAAGTAGCACCGCAGGAGAGGCATGCTCTTCTGCCGGACATACGATTAATGATGGATTCATCCGGAACGTCTACATCGATTGCAAAATCCATCTTCTGTCCCAGTTTGTTCAGTGCTTCGGTAAGGCTCTCTGCCTGCGGAATGGTTCTTGGGAAACCATCGAGCACATATCCGTTCTCGCAGTCAGCTTCTGCAATACGGTCTAACAGCATACCGATGGTTACATCATCCGGTACAAGCTGTCCCTGGTCCATGTAGGATTTTGCCTTCATGCCAAGCTCTGTGCCGCCCTTAATGTTAGCACGGAAAATATCTCCGGTGGAGATGTGCGGAATTCCATATTTCGCTGCAATCTTCTTTGCCTGGGTGCCTTTTCCGGCGCCCGGAGCACCTAACATGATGATCTTCATTCTGGTCTATCCTCCTATATACAAAAGAAGCTGCTGCCCTTACGCGTGCAGCAGCTTTCTCTTACGAACGCTTAATCATTTAAAAAACCTTTGTAATTTCGAACGATCATCTGGGATTCGATAGACTTGAGTGTCTCCAGGATAACGCTGACAATAATGATCAGGGAAGTACCCATGAAAGACAGACGGCTTACCGTAAACACTCCGGAAATGATGATCGGGATAATGCTGACAATGATCAGACCAATCGCACCGATAAATACGATGTAATTTAAGATCTTGTCAAGGTATTCAGAAGTCGGTTTACCTGGGCGGATACCCGGGATGAAACCGCCGGACTTCTTCATATTGTTTGCCACTTCCAGCGGATTGAAGGTGATGGATGTGTAGAAATATGCGAAAAGCACGATCAGCACAAGATAGATCACCAGTCCCACAGAATATGCCGGCATTTCCGGTCTGAACCAGTAAGAAGAGTTCAGAACCATCAGGATCTTACCACCAATGGTAGTGTAATCCGGATGGAAAAACTGTGCGATTACAATCGGGAAGGACATGATGGAGGAAGCAAAGATTACCGGGATGACACCTGCGGTGTTCACCTTTAACGGAATATGGGAAGCCTGGCCGCCCACTAACTTTCTGCCTACCATCTTTTTTGAATACTGAACCGGGATTCTGCGCTCGCCATCCTGAAGGATGATAACGAACACAACCATAGCTGCAAGGATCGCAATCATAATCAGTACGATCAATACAGTAGATCCGATGTTCTTGCTGTTGCTTAAGAATCTGGTGTACAGGGTGTTCACATCCTGCGGAAGGGAGGATACGATATTGAACAGCAGGACGATAGAAATACCATTGCCTACGCCCTTGTCTGTGATACGCTCACCGATCCACATCAGGAATGCGCTTCCTGCAGTCATGGTAACGACTGCAATGATCACGCTCCATACATCATAATTGATCAGAAGTCCCTGACCGCCGAAACCGACTGCCATACCGATGGACTCGATCAGTGCAAGTGCAACCGTTAAATAACGGGTGTACTCTGCGATCTTCTTACGACCATCCTCACCGTCACGCTGCATTTCTTCCAGTTTCGGAATTGCAATCGTGAGCAGCTGCATGATGATGGAAGATGTAATGTACGGGGTGATGCTCAATGCAAAAATAGACAAGGAGGAGAAGGATCCGCCTGTCATCGCATTGAAAAATCCAAATGCATCAGTGGACTGATTTGCAAAAAAGTTTGCAAAAAAGTCCGTCTTTACTCCAGGAATCGGCAGTTCAGATCCAAAACGGATTACCACCAGCATGAGGAAGGTGAAGATCAGTTTCGATCTGATCTCCTTGATCTTCCATGCATTTCGGAGTGTCTTTAACATATTAGATCACCTCGCAGGTTCCACCTAAAGCTTCAATCTTAGCCTTTGCACCCTCACTGAATGCATCTGCCTTTACGGTCAGCTTTTTGGTCAGTTCTCCATTACCCAGGATCTTAACGCCATCTCTCGGATTTTTAACAATTCCGCTCTCAAGAAGAGTCTCAACAGTAACAACTGCATCGTTCTCGAAGCACTCTAAAGCGCTTACGTTGATACCAACGATCACTTTGGTGTTACGGTTCTTGAATCCTCTCTTCGGGAGACGTCTGTATAACGGCATCTGACCACCCTCGAAACCAGGTCTGGTTGCGCCGGAACGTGCTTTCTGACCCTTGTGGCCCTTACCAGCAGTCTTTCCGTTTCCGGAACCGTGACCGCGTCCTCTTCTGAAATTATCGCTATGCTTAGAACCTACAGCAGGCTGTAAATTGGATAAATCCATTGCACTGCACCTCCTTACTTTTATAATTAGATTTCTTCTACCTTAACTAAATGCTTTACGTGCCAGATCATACCTCTGACAGCCTCATTATCCGGAAGTTCAACAGTCTTGTTGACTTTCTTCAGGCCCAGAGCCTCTACGGTAGCTTTCTGCTTCGGGATAGCACCGATCGGGGATTTGACTAACGTTACTTTTAACTTCTCTGCCATTTCATTACCCTCCTTAGCCTAAGATCTCTTCAACAGATTTGCCGCGAAGTTTTGCATACTCTTCCGGAGTCTTAAGCTGAGTCAGACCGTTGATCACTGCAAGAACAACGTTGGTCTTGTTGTTGGAGCCTAAAGACTTAGCACGGATGTTCTTGATACCAGCAAGCTCCAGTACGGAACGAGCCGGGCCACCAGCGATGATACCGGTACCTTCCGGAGCCTTCTTTAACAGTACAGAAGAGCTGCCGAACTTGCAGATGTGGTCGTGCGGGATACTCTTGTTCTCGTCAACCGGAACCTCTACCAGGTTCTTCATAGCTGCTTCTCTTCCTTTGCGGATTGCTTCCGGAACTTCACCAGCTTTACCAAGACCTGCACCTACGTGACCATTGCCATCACCTACTACTACCAGAGCAGAGAATCTCATGGTACGTCCACCTTTTACGGTTTTGGATACACGCTTGATTGCTACTACATTGTCATTTAATTCAAACTGACTTGGGTCAATAATTGTACGCTTCATGCCGTTCTCCTCTCTACTAGAATTTCAGACCAGCTTCACGAGCTGCGTCTGCAAGTGCCTGGATCTTACCCTGGTAAATGAAACCGCCTCTATCGAAAACGACTTCCTCAATACCCTTCTCCAGAGCTCTCTTAGCGATCAGAGTTCCAACATAAGTTGCTGCTGCAGTGTCATTGGTGTGCTCAAGCTCAGCCTTAACTGCCTTCTCATTGGTGGATGCTGCTACCAGAGTATTGCCGACTGTGTCGTCAATAATCTGAGCATACATATGATTATTACTTCTGAAAACAGCCAGACGCGGTCTCTCTGCAGTACCTGCAAAGCGATTACGTAATCTGGTATGCTTTTTAACGCGAATTTCGCTTCTTGATTTCTTACTAACCATCTTTGTACTCTCCTTAATTATTTCTTACCAGTCTTACCAACTTTACGTCTGATAGTCTCATCAGCATACTTGATACCCTTGCCCTTATACGGCTCAGGTCTTCTCTTATCTCTGATCTCTGCAGCGTACTGGCCAACTTTTTCTTTATCGATACCTTTAACCGTGATCTTATTCTGACCGTCCAGAACAGTCTCAAGACCTTCCGGATCTTCCATCTCTACCGGATGGGAGTAGCCCAGGTTAAGGGTTAATTTCTTGCCCTGCTTAGATGCTCTGTAACCTACACCGTTTACTTCCAGAACTTTCTCGTAGCCAGCGGTAACACCAACTACCATGTTATTGATCAGGGTTCTGGTCAGACCATGTAAAGATTTCATCTTCTTTAAGTCATTCGGTCTGGTTACAACAATATGTCCATCTTCTTCCTTGATGTCCATCTCTACCGGTAACTCTCTCTCAAGGGTTCCCTTAGGACCTTTTACAGTCACTTTATTATTCTCTGCAATCGTTACAGTTACGCCTGCCGGGATTGCGATTGGCATTCTTCCGATACGTGACATGCCATTTACCTCCTACTTAAATTTTCGGAAAACGCTCTGTGCGTTTTCTGTTTTCAGTTACATAATATATAGAAGTAGCTTCGCGGCAACGAATTACCAAACGAATGCTAATACCTCTCCGCCTACGCCCAGACGACGTGCTTCCTTATCGGTGATAACGCCCTGGTTGGTAGAAATGATTGCGATTCCCAGACCGCCAAGTACTCTCGGAAGGTCCTCTTTGTTAGCGTATACACGCAGACCCGGTTTGGAAATTCTCTTGATGCCGCTGATGATCTTCTCATTCTTATCTGCACCGTACTTTAAAGTGATGCGGATGGTCTTGAATGCGCCGTCCTCAACGATATCGTATTTTGCAATGTAACCCTCTTTTACCAGGATGTCTGCGATAGCAAGTTTCATCTTGGAAGACGGTACGTCAACAGTGTCATGTTTAGCAGTGTTTGCGTTACGGATTCTTGTAAGCATATCTGCGATCGGATCACTCATAGTCATGATGGATAATTCCTCCTTAATATTGTTAGTTGGTTTCCTTTTTGTTGGACCTCACTCCTTCGAAACTTACAGGCACCACAAGGGGGCTTATAAGTTTCGGGAGGGACATCACTGATTGCGTTGCCTGTATTCTCACACGGGCTACAACGTCACTCAACTAAGCTCATGCTGCGCTTTACAGCTTGCATTCGCTAAGGTTCGTGACGGGCCTCGCACTAAGCTTGCCCAACGCCTTGCGGCTTGGGCTCGCTAAGTTGCTTTCGGCCTACCAGCTTGCCTTCTTAACACCCGGGATCTGGCCCTTATATGCCAGCTCACGGAAGCAGATACGGCAGATGCCGTACTTTCTTAAATATGCATGCGGACGTCCACAGATTCTGCAACGATTGTACTCTCTGGTGGAGAACTTCGCCGGACGCTGCTGCTTAATCTTCATTGAAGTCTTAGCCATGGATCTTTCCTCCTGTTATTTTGCAAATGGCATATTGAATAATGTCAAAAGTTCACGAGCTTCTTCATCAGTCTTGGCAGTGGTAACGAAGATGATGTCCATACCTCTTACCTTGTCAACTTTATCGTATTCAATCTCAGGGAAGATCAACTGCTCTTTGATACCCAGAGCGTAGTTACCTCTGCCATCAAATGCATTCGGGTTAACACCGCGGAAGTCACGTACACGCGGCAGAGCCAGGTTGATCAGACGATCAACGAACTCGTACATCTTCTCACCACGAAGGGTAACTTTACATCCGATCGGCATACCTTCTCTGATTTTGAAGTTTGCAACGGACTTTTTAGCCTTAGTGGTAACTGCTTTCTGTCCGGTAATCAGCTCTAAATCTCTAACTGCAGAATCCAGAACCTTAGCATTGTCTTTTGCCTCACCAACGCCCATGTTGATAACGATCTTATCAAGCTTCGGGACTTCCATGATGTTCTTGTAACCAAATTTCTTAATCAGTGCGTCAACCATCTCGCTCTGATACTGTTCTTTTAATCTAGCCAACTCTCTGTTCCTCCTCTCTGCAATTAGTCGATTACTTTACCGGTTGCCTTAGCAACGCGGACTTTCTTACCATCTTTTACTTCAAAGCCAACACGGGTAGCTTTGCCATCAACAACCAGCATAACATTGGAAATGTCCATTGCTGCTTCCTGATTTACGATGCCGCCCTGCGGGTTTGCAGCGTTCGGTTTGGAGTGCTTGGTAACCATGTTGCAGCCCTCAACCAGAACTTTACCGCCCTTAACGCTCAGGACTTTACCGGTTTTGTCTTTATCTTTACCTGCGATAACCTTTACAAGGTCGTCTTTTTTAATTTTCTGCACAGCCAATACCTCCTTACAGTACTTCCGGAGCCAGAGATACGATCTTCATGAACTGCTTCTCACGTAATTCTCTTGCTACCGGTCCAAAGATACGGGTTCCTCTTGGGGTCTTGTCATCTTTGATAATAACTGCTGCGTTCTCATCGAACTTGATATAAGAACCGTCTTTTCTGCGTGCGCCCTTAACGGAACGAACAACAACGGCCTTAACAACATCGCCTTTCTTTACAACGCCGCCTGGTGTTGCATCTTTAACGGAAGCGACGATTACATCACCAATGTTAGCATATCTTCTTGTAGAGCCACCCATAACACGGATGCAAAGTAACTCTTTTGCTCCGGTGTTATCAGCAACCTTCAGTCTGGTTTCCTGCTGAATCATGCCTGATACTCCTTCCTGGATAACTTATTTAGCCTTCTCGATAATCTCAACCAGTCTCCATCTCTTGTCCTTGGACAGCGGTCTGGTTTCCATAACTTTAACGGTATCACCCTTGCCGCACTCGTTGTTCTCGTCATGAGCTTTTAACTTAACGGTCTTTTTTACGATCTTGCCGTATAAAGGATGTTTGATGTGGTCCTCGATTGCTACAACGATGGTCTTGTCCATCTTGTCGCTTACGACTTTACCTACGCGGGTTTTTCTTAAATTTCTTTCCACGGTCATGTTCTCCTTTCAAACCTTAAGCCAGTTTAGATTTCTCTGTAATAACAGTCTGAATTCTAGCGATATTCTTGCGAACCTCTTTGATTCTGCTGGTATTATCTAACTGGTTGGTTGCATTCTGGAATCTTAAGTTGAAAAGTTCTTTCTTTGCAGCTACTAATTCTTCCTGTAACTCAGCCGCTGATTTTGCCTTTAAACCTTCTACGAATTTATTAGTTTTCACTGTTATCACCGCCTTCTAAATCTGCTTTAGCAGCAATCTTACATTTGCATGGTAACTTGTGCATAGCAAGACGTAATGCCTCACGCGCGGTCTCCTCCGGAACACCAGCGATCTCGAACATTACTCTGCCCGGTTTAACAACTGCTACCCAGTACTCCAGAGCGCCCTTACCGGAACCCATTCGGGTCTCAGCCGGCTTAGCGGTTACCGGTTTGTCCGGGAAGATCTTGATCCAGACTTTACCACCACGTTTGATGTAACGGGTCATAGCAACACGGGCTGCCTCGATCTGGTTAGATTTGATCCAGCACGGCTCGGTAGCAACCAGACCGTACTCACCATAGTTAATTTTATTTCCTCTTAAAGCCTTACCGGTCATAGTTCCACGGAACTGTTTGCGGCGCTTTACTCTCTTAGGCATTAACATTATTTATCGCTCCCTTCCTTGTTTCCTCTAGTAGGAAGTACCTCGCCTTTGTAGATCCAAACCTTAACGCCAAGCTTGCCGTAGGTGGTATCTGCCTCAGCGAAACCATAGTCAATATCTGCTCTTAATGTCTGTAACGGAATGGTGCCCTCGCTGTAGAACTCGGTACGAGCGATATCAGCACCGCCAAGACGTCCGCCAACAGCAGTCTTGATTCCCTTAACGCCAGCCTTCATGGAACGACCCATGGTAGACTTCATAGCACGACGGAAGGAAACACGGTTTTCCAGCTGCTGTGCAATGTTCTCAGCTACTAACTGAGCATCGCGGTCCGGTCTCTTGATCTCTTTGATGTCGATAAATACTCTCTTGTCGGTGAGCTTCTGAACCTCTCCTCTGAGCTTCTCGATCTCTGCGCCGCCCTTACCGATTACAACGCCCGGTTTAGCGGTGAAGATGATGATCTTCACTCTGTCAGATGCTCTCTCGATCTCAATTTTGGAAACGCCAGCGCTATACAGTTTCTTCTTGAGGAATTTACGGATGTTGTAATCCTCAACGAGGCAATCAGCGAAGTTGCCTTCTGCATACCACTTGGAATCCCAGTCTTTAATAACACCGACTCTTAAGCCGTGCGGATTAACTTTCTGTCCCATAATTGCCTCCTCTTATCTCTCATTCAGCACAACAGTGATGTGGCTCATTCTCTTTTCGATTCTGTAAGCTCTGCCCTGTGCTCTCGGTTTTACTCTCTTCATGGTCGGTCCCTTGTTAGCAAAGCACTCCTCTACGTAAAGTTTTGCCGGATCCATGTTGTTGTTGTTCTCTGCATTAGCAATTGCAGATTCCAGTAATTTTTTAATTAAAGAAGAAGCATATCTTGGGTTGTAAGTTACAATACCAAGTGCGGTCTGTACATCTTTGCCTCTGATGGCATCTAATACGAAGCAAGCCTTCTGAACAGAAACACGTGCGTAAGATAACTTTGCGCTCGGTCTGGTGTCCTTCTGGGCATTTCTCTCTCTCTTAATCTGACTTCTATGTCCTTTAGCCATTGCTAATTAACCTCCTTTCAATCCTGACGATTATCGTTTGGATTTCTTCTCGTCTTTTCCATGTCCTCTGTAAGTTCTGGTAGCTACGAACTCACCCAGCTTGTGGCCAACCATATCCTCGGTAACATATACCGGAACATGCTTTCTGCCATCGTGAACTGCGATTGTATGTCCAACCATCTGCGGGAAGATTGTGGAACGGCGGGACCAGGTCTTGATTACCTGATGCTGTCCTGCTGCGTTCATTGCATCAACTTTTTTCAGTAAGTGTGCATCTGCAAATGGTCCTTTTTTTAATGAACGTGCCATAGGTTTTGTATCCTCCTTGAATTATTTAATGGTCTTGCCGTCGCGTCTTCTTACAATCAGCTTATTAGACTGCTTGTTTTTCTTTCTGGTCTTCAGACCCAGAGCAGGCTTGCCCCACGGAGTAGAAGGACCCGGACGACCGATACCAGTCTTACCTTCACCACCACCGTGTGGATGGTCATTCGGGTTCATAACGGAACCGCGAACTGTAGGACGGATACCCATATGACGTTTTCTACCAGCCTTACCAAGGTTAACAAGATTGTGCTCGCCGTTGCCAACAACACCGATGGTTGCGCGGCATACGATCGGAACCATTCTCATCTCGCCGGAAGGAAGTCTTAAGGTTGCATATTTGCCTTCTTTTGCCATAAGCTGAGCAGCGTTACCAGCGGAACGAACCAGCTGACCACCCTTGCCCGGATACAGCTCAATATTATGAATCTGCGCACCAACCGGAATGTTTGCCAGCGGTAAGCAGTTACCTACTTTAGCCTCTGCAGTCTCGCCGCTCATAACCTTCATGCCGTCGGTTAAACCAGCAGGAGCCAGGATATAAGCTTTCTCGCCGTCTGCATAGCAGATCAGTGCGATGTTTGCAGTTCTGTTCGGATCGTACTCGATACCGATAACGGTTGCCGGGATACCATCCTTGCTGTTTCTCTTGAAATCGATGATTCTGTATTTTCTTCTGGAACCGCCACCACGATGTCTAACGGTGATCTTACCCTGGTTGTTACGGCCAGCATTCTTCTTTAAAGAAGTAACCAGAGACTTCTCCGGGGTGGACTTGGTGATCTCACTGAAGTCAGAACCGGTCATATGTCTTCTGGAAGGTGTATATGGGTTGTATGTTTTAATTCCCATGACTTGAACTCCTTTCAATTCCGTACACGTCCGTGCGTTTTCAACGCACTCGCGTGTATCTCTTTATCACGGCGCAGTATATTCTTTTCACTGGCTGCCGTATAGTTTCTTTTCATTTCATCGCTCAACGAAGCTCGGCTTTCAGCCTCGCTAAGATTCGCGATGGGCTTTCGCACTAAATTCGTGCTCTGCGCACTCATTAAGTGCTCAATGCCTACAGACCTGCGAATACCTCGATCTCTTTGCTGTCCTCAGTTAACTGAACGATAGCTTTCTTGGTAGCAGCGGTCTTGCCGAAGGTCATACCACGTCTCTTGTTCTTGCCTTCGCTGTTCATGGTGTTTACACTCTTAACTTTGGTTCCCGGGAACATCTTCTCAACAGCCTCTTTGATCATGGACTTGTTCGCATCGGTGTGAACCAGGAAAGTGTATTTCTTCTCGCTCATTGCGTTCATGCTCTTCTCGGTAACAACCGGTTTCAGAATGACATCATAGTACTGAACGTTAGCCATTATGCGTACACCTCCTCGATATTTGCAACAGCAGCCTTGGTAGCTACTACGGTGTTGTATTTCAGAATGTCATATACGTTGATGGTATTGACATAAGCGGTCTTTACAGACGGGATGTTCTTAGCAGACTTAACAACGTTCTCGCTGTCCTCGCCAACTACTACCAGAGCCTTGTTAACCTTTAAGTTATTCAGAACGGTCTGGAATTTCTTGGTCTTGATCTCATCAAGTTTCAGCTCGTCAACAACGATGAACTTGTTCTCAAGCACTCTGCTGGTCAGTGCAGACTTCAGAGCAGCTCTCTTCTCTTTCTTGTTGAGTCTGATTGTGTAATCTCTTGGAGTCGGAGCGAATACGATACCGCCGCCGGTCCACTGCGGAGCTCTGGTTGAACCCTGACGTGCATGTCCGGTTCCTTTCTGTCTCCACGGTTTTCTACCGCCACCAGATACCTCAGAACGGGTTTTTGCTTTCTGAGTACCCTGACGATTGTTAGCAAGCTGTGCAACGACTGCCATGTGTACTAAGTGCTCGTTAACCTCAACACCGAATACAGCATCGTTTAAATCCATCTTGCCTACTTCATTACCTTCCATATTGTAAACAGATACGTTTGCCATCTGTGTGTTCCTCCTTTCTCGTCAAAGCTTACTTGGAAGCTTTCACTGTTTCTTTGATCGTTACTAAAGATTTCTTCGGTCCTGGAACAGCGCCCTTAACCAGAAGCAGATTGTTCTCAACGTCTACGCGGACAATCTCAAGGTTCTGAATGGTAACCTGCTTGGAACCCATATGTCCCGGCATGCCTTTACCCTTGAATACCTTGCTCGGATCAGAACAAGCACCGTTGGAACCCTGATGACGATGGAACTTAGAACCATGAGCCATAGGTCCTCTGTGCTGACCATGTCTCTTGATCGCGCCCTGGAAACCTTTACCTTTGGAAACAGCGGTTGCATCCACCTTATCGCCGTTAGCGAAGATGTCAGCTTTGATCTCGTCCTTTACAGAATACTCTTCTGCGTTCTCGAAACGGAACTCGCGGACGAATCTCTTGTAGGAAACACCTGCCTTGTCGAAGTGTCCCTTAACCGGTTTGCTAACCAGTTTTTCTCTCTTGTCTACAAAACCAACCTGAACTGCTTTGTAGCCATCGTTCTCAACGGTCTTAACCTGGGTTACTACACACGGGCCAGCCTGAAGAACGGTTACCGGAACTAACACGCCATCTTCGTTGAAGATCTGAGTCATTCCGACTTTGGTAGCTAAGATAGCTTTCTTCATTTCAATTTCCTCCTTACAGCGGATTACCTTTTACGGCAATCATACTAAAGCTTATTTCTGTTTCATTTTGATGTCGATATAAACACCAGCCGGCATTTCCAGTTTGCTCAGTGCATCAACTGTCTTCTGGCTCGGAGTGGTGATATCGATAAGTCTTTTGTGAGTTCTCTGCTCGAACTGCTCTCTGGAATCTTTGTACTTGTGTACCGCTCTCAGAATAGTTACTACCTCTTTCTTGGTCGGTAACGGTACCGGTCCGCTCACCTGAGCCCCTGTCTTCTTTACGGTCTCGATGATTTTTCCAGCAGACTGATCAACTAACTGATGATCATAAGCTTTTAATGTGATTCTCATTACTTGACTTGCCATAAAAAAAGTCGCCTCCTTTTCGCACTTTTGTTTGAAGTACGACAAGCGGTGACTGTACACATCTCCGTGTGTGTCGCGCGGACTACACACTGCGTTACTGCAATTACTCTTTTACTACAGCTGTTAAATTGGTACAGTGACTTGTCGTCAGTTTCCTAACTTGACATTCGCTCCAC
Source organism: Clostridium sp. AF32-12BH (assembly GCF_003477935.1). Classification (NCBI taxonomy): domain Bacteria; kingdom Bacillati; phylum Bacillota; class Clostridia; order Eubacteriales; family Clostridiaceae; genus Clostridium; species Clostridium sp. AF32-12BH. The sequence goes on from NZ_QUEH01000001.1 coordinate 45,515, forward strand.
GGAAAACCTGCCATGTGGGCAGCAACCTCACGCTTCATCGCTATCATGTCACAGCCTTTGTATATTACCATAGTCTTTCCATAAAAGCAAGTGTTTTAGCCATTATTTTTATGTTTTTATTTGTATACAATCTATTTCCCATTTCCCGGTCCAAACGGGTTTCTTCTATATATAATGGCATATCCGATCCATGTAAAAATGCAAAAGGGAAAGCAGCCGGTCTTTCAACTGTCCGCTTTCCCTTTTCTGGTCATGCCTGTCTAAACGCCTATCCGATGCCAGCGCTCACTTCCGGCACGTTCATGGTCCGGTTAGTCGTTATCCCATTCCGGTTCCTCCGGACTGCGATAACTTCCACCATCCACGCTTTCGTCATCTTCTTTCACCAGAATGCCGCTGCTGTTCGTTTTGTATTTCACACCATTGCTGTCTTTCACCGTGGTGTTCTTCGCGATCTTTCCGGAGGTATTGACTACGTAGTTCTTGTAGCTGCTGCCGCTCGGAATGCTGTACACCTCATATTTACTTCCGGAATCTGCCTTCTGGAGTTTGCCCATATAATAAAGGTAATTATCGTATACCCCCGTATAGCCGCGTCCGGTGGAATTGAAATAGTAAGGCCAGGATACGCCGCCCTCCGTGATGTTGTACTTTCCCTTCAGCATACTGCTCTGAGCATAGGTTCCAAAATAATAAGCCGTATACTCACTTTCACTGCTGTTGGTATAAACCTTCTGAATGCCATAAACCGGAACACCATATTCATTAAACAGATAGGTATTGCCATTGATACGCTTCAAATCACTGCTTTTCGCGCTGCCCTTGGACGGACCAACCTCCGGAACTCCCTTGGAGTTAAAGTAGAACCATTCTACATCATGATCGTAATGCCCCTGCAGATATTCCGGCGGTTCCGTAGAATACCAGCCGGTACGAACTTTTCCATCGGTATCTACCAGACGATAATCCTCAATACTGTCCGATTCATCTCCAGTAACGCAGACCCAGCCCGTCTGGAGTGCTCCATCCTCCCGCAGGCAGTAATAAGTTCCATTGATCTTTTTCTGTTTGACGTTCGTTCCGTTTTCATTCGGCACAACTTTTTTGCCGTTCGTTCCAAAATAATACCAGTACTGGCCATCGTTTGCAGTCTCAAACGGTCCCGTGTGCTTCTCTTCATCCTGATATTCTTCCGGCGGAGTCAGTTTTTTCCATCCGGTTACCATGGCTCCGGCATCATCGCAGTAATACATATTGTCCAGGATCCATCCGGTTTCCATAACACCACTGTCTCCGAAATAATGGTACTGGCCATCGATCTGCACCCATTTGTCTTTTGCGCATTTTCCGTTGTTTCCAAAATAGTACCAGTCATAGCCGGATGTTTTCCGGCTGTTCGCTACCTGAAGCCACCTATTCGCAATCATGACACCACTGGCATCTACATAGTAATCATCGTTGTCGACCCATTTGTTTGTTGCCATGACACCGCTGCTCTCCAGATAACGCCAGGTTCCGTCCTGAGCCTGACGCCATGCGTTCGTAACCTTACTTCCGTTATTATTATAGTATACCCAGTTACTGCCCTCCTGCGCCCAGCCGGTTGCCGCAAACGCAGTGATTCCAACTGTGCCAAAGCTCATAACCGCAGCCAGCATAACCATTGCAAAATTCTTTTTCTTCATATTATAAAGCTCCTTCGTATCATTGCGCCGCCGCTTCTTTTTGCAGGTCCATCCGAAACCGGCAATCATCCTTATTCAAGCGACCTTTATGCTTTCCATTTTAGCAATAATACACAGATTATTCAACTAATTCACACGAAATAGATTCTTACAAATTTCGGACAAATAACAATATAAGTATATGACAAGGGCCGTGCGAGTTGCCGAAAGGCAACTCACACGGCCCTATTAAAGTGAATCAAATGGTTACTCTGTTTTATACCTCAAACATCAGATCACCATAGCTCGGGAATGGCCACAGGTCCTTGTCTACGATCATTTCCAGCTTGTCGGCCGGTGCACGGAGTGCTGCCATAGCCGGAACAACCTTATCGTGGTAAGCATGGGCCTGAGCCTCTGCACCGGAAACACCTGCTGTTTTCTCCGTAATGTCGGTCAGTGCTGCCAAAGCCACTTTCATGTCAGACAGCAGTGCAGAAGTTTCGGTAAGCAGTTCTGTCTGCACACTGGTATCTGCCTCTGGACATGCAGCCTTGACTGCTCCCAGGGAACCTGCCAGCTGGGTTGTGTACTTGATAACTGCCGGGATGATCTGCTTGCTTGCCATATCGATCATGGTCTTTGCTTCAATGTTGATCATCTTGGAATATGCCTCGTACTCAACCTCGGCGCGGGACTCCAGCTCTGCCTTGGTGAATACGCCAAAGGATTCATACAACTTCACAGCCTTATCGGTGGTGATAGCCGGGATTGCATCTACCATGGAGCGGATGTTCGGAAGGCCGCGTCTCTCTGCTTCTTCTACCCATACATCGGAATAGCCGTTGCCGTTGAAGATGATGCGCTTATGATCGCGGAACTGCTTCTTGATCATGTCATGAACTGCAGTATCAAAATCCTCTGCCTTTTCGAGTTCATCTGCTGCTTCCTTAAATGCCTCAGCTACAATGGTATTCAGCACTACGTTTGCCGGAGCGACAGAATCCGAAGATCCCACCATACGGAACTCAAATTTATTTCCGGTAAATGCAAACGGTGAAGTACGGTTACGGTCGGTTGCATCTTTGTCCAGATCCGGAAGGGTTGCAACGCCGGTCTTTAAGGTACCGCCGGTCTTGGAATGGGTTGCCTCACCGGTGCTGCACAGCTGATCGATGACATCCTCCAGCTGCTCACCTAAGAATACAGAGATGATGGCTGGCGGTGCCTCATTTGCACCCAGACGATGATCGTTTCCGATATCGGCTGCGGATTCACGAAGCAGGTCTGCGTGGGTATCAACTGCCTTTAAGATGCAGGCCAGAACCAGAAGGAACTGGATATTTTCATGAGGGGTATCACCCGGATTTAACAGGTTCACGCCGTCATCGGAAGTCAGGGACCAGTTGTTATGCTTACCGGAACCATTGACACCTGCGAACGGTTTCTCATGAAGCAGGCAGGTAAGGCCCTGACGGCCGGCAACCTTCTTTAAGGTTTCCATGACCATCTGGTTGTGGTCTACTGCCAGGTTTGCCTGATCGTAGATCGGAGCCAGCTCATGCTGTGCCGGAGCAACCTCATTGTGCTGGGTCTTGGAGGTAACACCAAGCTTCCAGAGTTCCTCGTTGACTGCCTTCATGTAAGCACCAATACGCTCACGGATCGCACCAAAGTAATGGTCATCCAGCTCCTGTCCCTTAGGAGGCATTGCGCCAAATAAGGTACGGCCGGTGTAGATCAGGTCTTTTCTCTGTAAATATTTCTGACGGTCTACGATGAAATACTCCTGCTCCGGACCAACAGATGGACATACACGCTTTGCAGTGGTATTGCCAAAGAGTCTTAAGATTCTTAAGGACTGCTCGTCAATCGCCTGCATGGAACGGAGAAGCGGGGTCTTTTGATCCAGTGCTTCACCGGTATAAGAACAGAATGCAGTTGGGATGCAAAGAGTTACGCCACATGCATCTTCTCTTAAGAATGCCGGGGAGGTGCAGTCCCATGCGGTATAGCCTCTTGCCTCGAAGGTAGCACGCAGACCGCCTGAAGGGAAGGAAGATGCATCCGGCTCACCTTTGATCAGCTCTTTGCCGGAGAATTCCATGATTACCTTTCCCTCTGAATCTGGTGCAGAAATGAAGGAATCATGCTTCTCAGCAGTTACACCAGTCAGCGGCTGGAACCAGTGGGTATAATGGGTTGCTCCTCTTTCGATGGCCCAGTCCTTCATTGCATGTGCAACTACATCTGCAATGGATGGATCCAGCTCAGCACCATCTTCGATGGTCTTTTTCATTTTTTTGAAAACGCTCTTTGGTAAGCGTTCTCTCATAACGGTTTCGTTGAAGACGTTCTTGCCAAAAATCTCAGCTACATTTACGATTTCGCTCATAGACTTTTCCTTCCTCTCATTAGAATTGCCGTTCCCGGTTTCCTCATCCTGCCCTAACTTATTTTTATGTATACTTAATTTTCTTAAGTCGGGTTCCAGGTTAAAAAAAATGGTGTTCTTCCTTTCTGGAAGAACACCATCGTTCCCTTCTTAAAATAAACCATTAGTTTGGAAAAAGCAAGTGTTTTTTTGCATTTTCCAGTATTTTTTTCAAAGCACTGAAATTCAGGCTTTTCCAACGGAACCGAACAGTTCCATCTTCTCTTTTACAGTTTCCTTGATTGCCTCTGCTCCCGGTGCAAGCAGCTTACGCGGATCGAAGCCTTTGCCTTCCAGATCTTTGCCTGCTTCAATATACTTACGGGTTGCATCAGCAAACGATAACTGGCACTCGGTGTTTACGTTGATTTTTGCTACGCCAAGGTCAATCGCTTTCTTGATCATGTCAGCCGGGATACCGGTACCGCCATGCAGAACAAGCGGCATATCGCCAACCTTCTCTTTGACTGCTGCGAGCGTCTCAAAGCTTAAGCCCTTCCAGTTTGCCGGATATTTGCCGTGGATGTTGCCGATACCTGCTGCCAGGAAGTCTACGCCGAGATCTGCAATCATCTTACACTCGTTCGGATCTGCGCACTCGCCCATACCGATTACGCCATCTTCCTCACCACCGATGGAGCCTACCTCAGCCTCGATGGAAAGTCCCATAGCATGAGCAACTTTTACCAGTTCTTTGGTCTTCTCTACGTTCTCCTCGATTGCATAATGGGAACCATCAAACATGATGGAGGAGAAACCAGCCTTGATGCATTTGTAGCAGCCATCGTAAGTGCCGTGGTCTAAGTGCAGTGCTACCGGAACGGTAATGTTCATTTCCTCGATCATGGCTTTTACCATTGCGGAAACAGTCTTAAAGCCGGTCATATATTTGCCTGCGCCCTCGGACACGCCCAGAATAACTGGGGAGTTTAACTCCTGTGCGGTTGCAAGGATTGCCTTGGTCCACTCCAGGTTGTTGATGTTGAACTGACCTACTGCATAGTGTCCTTCTACTGCTTTTTTCAGCATTTCTGTTGCAGATACTAACATGTTCAAAACCTCCGTTTTTCTATAGTTTTGCCGCAATGCCTGTCCCAAACCAGACACCCTCTGTAACGGACTTACATTTTGTTACTGCGGCTACTGTCTCTATTATAGTACAAAAACTAATTTTTGTGAAGCATATAACAGGATTGTCTACAGCCCAAGAATTTCTGCCACATTCTTCTCCATGTCTGCCGCGTCGCACTCTCTGGTATGACGGATCTTTGCGTTGCGGATTTCTTCCACAGCACGCGGGATTGCCACACCGGATGCTTTGCACAGCGCATCGATGGATGCAAATTCATCGGTGTCTGCCTCCTTGCCTGTCACCGCTGCCATAACGCTGTGGGAGAACTTGTACGGACTTGCAGTAGACGCAATGACCGTCGGCGTCTTGTCTCCGGTTTCTTCCACATACTTTTTATATACGCAGGAAGCGACTCCGGTATGCGTATCAATGATATATCCGGTTTCATCTGCCAGATGCTTAATGCCTGCAGCATTCTCTGTCTCTGTTGCATAGCCGCCCACAAAGTCTTTCATGAACGCTTTCATGGAATCCGTTACCGTGTAGGCACCCTTCGTGCTTAAATCTTCCATAAGCTTCTTATTTGCAGCCGCGTCACAGCCGGTGCTTAAGTAAATAAGGCGCTCTAAGTTGCTGGAGATCAGGATATCCATGGACGGGGAGTTGGTCAGGATAAATGCCCTCTTGCGGTCATAAGTACCGGTCTTAAAGAAGTCATAAAGAACCTTGTTGTCGTTGGAAGCACAGATCAGGGTCTTGATCGGCACGCCCATCTGTTTTGCCAGATATGCAGCAAGAATGTTTCCAAAGTTTCCAGTCGGAACTGTCACGTTGATGAGATCGCCATTCTGGATCTCGCCGTTTAATAGCAGTTTTGCATAAGCGTAAACATAGTAAACAACCTGCGGAACCAGACGGCCAATGTTGATGGAGTTTGCAGAAGAAAGCTGGAAGCCCTTTGCTGCCAGTTTTTCCGCAAATGCCTTATCACCGAAAATTTTCTTAACACCAGTCTGGGCGTCATCGAAATTACCATGAATGGAAACAACCGCAGTATTTTCGCCTTTCTGGGTTACCATCTGCAGTTCCTGTACTTTGCTGACACCACCCTTCGGATAGAAGACAATGATGCGAGTTCCCGGTACATCTGCAAAACCTGCCATAGCAGCCTTACCGGTATCACCGGAAGTGGCCGTTAAGATTACGATCTCATTTTCCACATGATTTTTCTTTGCAGAAGTGGTCATAAGATATGGAAGAATGGACAATGCCATGTCTTTGAACGCAATCGTGCTTCCATGGAACAATTCCAGATAGTAAGCACCGTCTGCCTTTACAAGCGGAGCAATCTCCTCCGTATCGAACTTGCTGTCATATGCGTGATCGATGCAGTAACGCAGCTCTTCTTCTGTAAAGTCTGTCAAGAACTGCTTCATAACACGGTATGCCGTCTCCTGGTAAGTCATGCCAGCCAGTTCTTCCATAGATACATCCAGTTTCGGAATCGAAGTCGGCATGAATAATCCGCCATCCTCTGCCAGTCCCTTCAAAATAGCCTGGGATGCTGTCAGTCCGCTTTCGCCGCCTCTTGTGCTCTGATATGTTAAATTCATAGCTTTTTCCTTTCTCCCTTTACAAGTATGCACAGGTTTTCTGTAACGATTATTTTTTGTTGATTGTAGCACAGGCGAACAGGATTTGTCCATGATTTATTCTGGTTACAATTTAAAAAATTCCAACCGGATTTTTTCATCCCAAACCAGGAAATTATGTTTCGGAACACTTTTTTCTGGGCAATCCTGCATGAGATGTGTATTGAAGGTTCCTTTCGGATATGCTAAACTAAATGGATATTAAGAAAAACACTCAGAAACAACTTACTTTTCACTGCACAGCATGAGGAGAACTGCAATGTACACTTACGCGTGGTATCACTGGCTCACTTTCTTTTATATCTACTGTTTTTTCGGCTGGATCTTCGAATCTACCTATGTATCCCTAAAGCAGCATCGTTTTGTCAACCGGGGATTTTTACGTCTTCCCATGCTGCCTTTATACGGAACCGGCGCAGTCATGATGCTCTGGGTATCCCTTCCAGTCAAAAATAATCTGTTTCTGGTTTACTGTTCCGGTGTTGTTGCTGCCACACTTCTGGAATATGTGACCGGTTATGTGATGGAACGTCTGTTTAAGGTCCGTTACTGGGATTACAGCAATCAAAAGTTTAATCTTCATGGATATATCTGCCTGACCTCTTCCATCGCCTGGGGATTTCTTACCATCTTCATGACGGAAGTGATTCACAAGCCGATGGAACGCTTTGTACTGAACCTGCCGCCAGCACTGGAATGGTGTCTGCTGGGCGTAATCAGCGGATGCTTTGTCATGGATACCATCCAGTCCACCAAGGAAGCACTCAATCTCGCCAAGGCACTGGAACGTGTTGCAAAGCTGCGGGCCGATCTGGACGAAATGCAGGTACAGCTTGCTTTATTGAAAGCTGAAACAGCACAAAATATTGAAACCGCCAAAGAAGAGTTGCGCATGACTGTGGCTGAAAATATTGAGTCGGGCAAAGAAATAGCAGCCGCACGCAAAGAGGCTCTGGAAGAAGCCGTTGCTGCCGGAAAAGAAAAACTGGCAGAAACCGCCGCTGTTCAGAAGGAACGCCTGACCGAAGCAGCTTCCGCACGGAAAGAACGTCTGACCGAGGCGGCTTCCGCGCAGAAAGAGGCACTGGCAACCGCTGCCGAAATTCACCGGGAAAACGTCGCCGCACGCAAAGAAAAGTTTGCAGAAACACTGGAAGCTCACAGAGAAAACGTCGCTGCACGCAAAGAAGAACTGGCTGCAGCAATCGATCTCAAAAAAGCTTCCCTGGCAGCCCGCATCAGCAGTCTGAACGAAAAGATTGCCGACACGAACCGCCTCTTAAAAAACCAAAAAACAATTGGGCGTCCTTCTATTCTGCGCCGCAACCCATCTGCAGTTTCCAGACATTTTGCTGATGCATGGAAAGAACTGTATAAAGAATGGGATGATCAAAACCACGCTTGACCGGGATCATGATTCAACATTCCGGTTCAAATCACCTGATTGCAGCACCGGAGGCATCTTATGGATTTAAAACAGATCGAATACATTGTAAAAATTGATGATGAACACAGCATCACACGTGCTGCGGAAAAACTTTTTGTAACCCAGTCTGCCTTAAACCAGCAGCTTCTTCGTCTGGAAAAAGAACTGGGCGCCCCGCTCTTTCATAGAAGCAAGGTGGATATGCGCCCCACGGAAATCGGTCAGGTTTATCTGGATAACGCAAGAGAAATCCTGCGGATCAAACAGCGTACCTACAACCTGATCAACGACATGACGGATGCCAAAAAGGGGCGTCTCTCCATCGGCTTCACTCCGGGTCGCGGAAGCGAAATGTTCACCCATGTCTACCCGGCATTTCACCAGTCTTACCCAAATGTCATTGTAGAACCACACGAATTAAGCGTACACCGCCAACAGCAGATGATTGCCCAGGGAAATCTGGATATCGGATTTCAGACGCTGTCCGAACGCCAGCGTACGGACAGTGAATACATAAAACTTGGTAAGGAAGAGATTTTTCTTCTGGTTCCAAGCATTCATCCGGCTGTAGAACAGCTCTCGGCAAAACCAGTTTCCCCACTCCTGCATTCAGCGCAAAACTCCGGTCAGACAGATCCAGCTTCCATTTCTTCTGCCTTTCCGATTGCCGACTTAAGCCTGTTTCAATATGAACCATTCGTGTTGATGTACAAAGAATCCACGATCCGCGCCATCACAGATGATATTTTCCGCAAATCCGGATTCACACCGAATGTTCTCTTTGAAACCTCCAGCAACAATACCGTGCTTTCCATGATCCAGGCAAATCTCTGCTGTGGAGTTGTCCCGGAACACTACGTGCGCAATCTGCCGCCCAGCGTCAGCTGTTTCGCCTTTCCGTCCCACCCATCCTGGGATATTGTGGCCAACTACCGTAAGAACGGATATCTGAGTGAAGCCGCCCGATATTTCATCGAGCTGGTGCGGAACTTCTGGAAATAGCAATTTAAGTATATGAAACAAGAAAGGGCCGAAAGCTTCCGCCCCGCCGTATGGCGGGGCAGGAACTTTCGGCCCTAATCATTGCGTTCACGGTATGGTTATATTTTAGTATGCTCTTCCCCAGTATACCATCTTTTTAGCCGGCTTGCCGCAGCATACGCACTTGTCGGAGAGGGTCTCCTGTGCGAACGGCATGCAGCGGGAAGTTGCTGCGGTATCTTCTTTGATCTTGTCTTCGCAAGCCTGATCGCCGCACCACATTGCCTTTACAAAACCAGGTTTCTCGTTGATGGTCTTTACAAACTCATCATAAGTGGTTGCCACATAGGTATGGGAATCGCGGTGTGCTCTTGCACGCTCCAGCATATCGTGCTGAATGGTGTCTAAGAGTTCGCTTACCTTTGTCTCGATCTCATCCAGGGAAACGGTTACTTTCTCATGGGTATCGCGGCGTACCAGTACCGCCTCATTGTTCTCGATATCTCTCGGTCCGATCTCAACACGTACCGGAATACCACGCATCTCAGACTCACTGAACTTCCAGCCCGGGCTCTTGTCGGAATCGTCGACTTTCACCTTAAAGTTGGAAAGAACATCTCTTAACGCAAATGCTTTGTCCAGAACGCCCTCTTTCTGCTGCTGGATCGGAACGATCACAACCTGGGTCGGAGCGATTCTCGGCGGCAGTACCAGACCATTGTTGTCACCGTGTACCATGATGATGGCACCGATCATACGGGTGGTCATACCCCAGGAAGTCTGATGGACATACTGCAGGGTATTGTCTTTTGCTGCATACTGGATGCCGAATGCCTTTGCAAATCCATCGCCGAAGTTATGGCTGGTACCGGACTGCAGTGCTTTTCCATCGTGCATCAGGGACTCGATGGTGTAGGTTGCCTCTGCTCCTGCAAATTTCTCTTTGTCGGTCTTCTGTCCGCGGATAACCGGGATTGCCAGAACCTGCTCGCAGAAATCTGCATACAGATTCAGCATCTGGATGGTTCTTGCCTCTGCTTCTTCTGCAGTTGCATGTGCGGTATGACCTTCCTGCCACAAGAACTCTCTGGAACGAAGGAACGGACGGGTGGTCTTCTCCCATCTTACAACGGAACACCACTGGTTATATACCTTCGGCAGATCGCGGTAGGAATGAATGTCTTTTGCGTAGAAATCGCAGAACAGGGTTTCCGAAGTCGGACGTACACACAGGCGCTCCTGCAGCGGCTCCAGACCACCGTGGGTTACCCATGCAACCTCCGGTGCGAAACCTTCTACGTGATCTTTCTCTTTCTCAAGCAGGCTCTCCGGAATGAAGATCGGCATATAAACATTCTGAACGCCGGTTTCTTTGAAACGGCGGTCCAGCTCATGCTGAATATTCTCCCAGATTGCGTAGCCTGCCGGTTTGATGACCATGCAGCCCTTAACGCTTGCATAATCACACAGCTCTGCTTTTTTTACCACATCCGTATACCACTGGGCGAAATCTACGTCCATGGATGTGATTGCTTCTACCATTTTTTTGTCTTTTGCCATGGTTAATCTTCCTTTCTTGAAAATATTAAAAAAAGTCACCCGGTCCTTTGCCATCTCTGACAAGGGACCGAATGACCAGATAAATTCGGCGGTACCACCCTGATTAGCACTTTCTACATAAAAAGCACTCGCTCTATGCTCCGTTAACGCCGGAAACTACGCTGCAGTTCACTGCAGGACTCCAAGGCCGGTTCAGCACTCAGGGACATGAAAGTCTTGCACCAAAATGACTCTCTCTCTGAAATGTAATGGATGCTTACTAATCCTCTTCACTGTCATATTGTCTTATAAACATCTGCCGCATACGACTCAGACGGACATCTTGAAAGCCGCTTGCACCGCATAACTACATGCTTGATTTTAAGGCATTTTTTCTGCTTTGTCAAGGGGCTGCGCTATGCGTACCACTTCCACCAGATTCGTGTGCTGAGCATTTCCGCGCGCATAAGGGGTCGGGTGCTGTGAAGTCAGTACATTGATGCTGCCAGCCATATCGGTGCCGTCCTCATCCGGTCGGTACCAGGCTCCCTGGGAGATTGCGGTCACGCCCTGCATGATCCGCTCGGTAATGTGGACCGGCATACGAATCCTGCCGCGGTCATTGAACACTTCAACCAGATCCCCCTCACGCAGGTCACGCGCAGACGCATCAGCCGGATTCATCCACAAGGTCTGGGGATCCAGCCTGTGCATGGTCCGATTGTTGTCATGAATGCTGTGACAGCGCCGTTTGGTATGCCATCCGGTCAGCTGCAGCGGATAGCGAAGGGAAAGCGGATCCTGCGGTCCTTCCACAGGCGGAATATAACGCGGAATCGCCGGCACAAATTCCGGAAATATTCCACGATAAACCTGTTCTGAAAAAATTTCAATTTTACCACTCCTGGTCGGAAACGGAACCCGGTCCGGATCCTGACATTCTTTTTCAAACGCCGGATGAACCGGTTTCTTTTTGTAGCGGAACAGTGCCTGCTGCTTAAATGTCTGGTAATCCGGCAATTCTGTCTCTGTTTTTTTCAGATCTTCATATAAATATTCCAGCCATTCCGAAGATGTGCGTCCACAGGTAAACGCTTCTTTTAAACCAAGCCGCTCTGCCACTTCTGCCAGCCAGTCATATTCAAACCGTCCTTCATAAAGCGGATCCAGAACTTTGTTATTAAATCCGAGGAAATTGCCGTACTGCCAGGGCATAGTGATATTCTCACACTCAAACATAGAAATGCCCGGAAGCAAAATGTCGGCAAATTTTGCACTGGCAGTCATAAACAGATCACTGCACACGATAAACTCACATTTACTCTCATCCTGTAAGATCCGCGCAGTCCGGTTGATATCGCTGTGCTGGTTGATCAGACAATTGCCTGCCAGGTTCAGGATCATCTTAATATCACGTTCCAGTTTCACCGGTTTTTCAGAACCATCCAGCCATTTCACACCATCCAGTTCTGTCATATCATGCCCGTGCAGGACTGCATCGGTCCATAAAAATACCGGGATCTGACGGTTGTATGGATTTTTAAGCTTGGGCCACGACGGATTTTTATGTTCGGTCCAATCAGCAGTTCCGCTCGCCCAGCCTCCGGAAATTCCCACATTTCCAGTCATACAGGCAAGTAAAATTCCGCCCCGCGTGCTCTGTTCTCCGCTTGCATTCCGCTGCGGACCATACCCCTGGATCAGGGCTGCCGGTTTTGCCTGCGCATAACGGATGGCAAGACTGCGGATGGTTTCTGCCAGTACCCCGGTGATAGCTTCTGCCCACTCCGGAGTTTTTTCCACTCCATCCTTTTCTCCGTACAAATAGGAAAGATAGCACTCCGAAGGATCCACGCCTTCCGGCATATGGTTTTGATCAAATCCGAGACAACAGCGGTCTAAAAACACCTGATCCTGCAGCTTCTCCTGCACGATGACCCACGCCATGGCATCCATCATGGCGCTGTCGGTTGCCGGGCGGATCGGGATCCACTCTGCATCCAGGCGCATGGCCGTATCGTTTTTGCGCGGATCGATCACAATGATCGGAATTCCTTTTTCCTTTGCACGAAGGAGCACATGCATCGTAATGCTGTCAAATTTCGTTTCTTCCGGATTATGCCCCCAGAGAAGGATGAGCTTCGCATTCAGCCAGTCCTCCGGATTGTGCCCGGTCTGGTTCGTGCCATACATAAGAGGCGTTGCGTGGCGGATGCACGCGGTACTGTAGGAATTATAGTAATCCAGAAAACCACCATCTAAATTCAAAAGACGTTTGGCCAGATTATTTCCCCGGTTTAAGGCGCTGATTCCGGTCGCATAGTTTACATAGCGGGAACCAGCTCCATACGTGTCACGGATACGGATCCATTCCGATGCAATGATATCCACTGCCTCGTCCCAGCTGATCCGTTCAAATTTTCCCTCCCCGCGTTTTCCCACTCGCTTCATGGGATAGCGCAGACGGTCTTCTCCGAGATAAGTCTTATGATAATTCATGCCACGCACGCACGCAGTCAGCGGAATTTCTCCATCCGGGGCATCACACGGGCGCTCCGTACTGAGATGGTCAATCTTGCCGTCTTTCATGTGAACGCAGATCACGCAGCGTCCTCCGCAGTTGTTTCTTCCCGTGGTACGGATGGTTTCTGTTGCCTGCACTTTTGTTATTTCTGTCTCTTCTGTCACTTGCATTTCTGTTCCCTTCACTTCTGCTGCTTTCGTTTCGGTTCTTTCCTTTCTGCTGTCTACGCTTCTGCTTCCCCCGCTTTTTCTGCTTTCATTTCGGTTTCTTTCATTGCTGCTGGCGGCTCTTCTGCTTCCTTCATTTCAGGTTCTTTTCTTTCTGCTGGCGGCTCTTCTGCTTTCTTCATTTCAGGTTCTTTTCTTTCTGCTGACGGTGCTTTCGCTGTCTGCGTTTCTGCTGCACTTACTTCCGGGCGAGAATTTCTCCGGCGGTCATGCCCCTTCTTTTCGTAGTATTTCTTCTTATCTTCATACATTTTTGCATCTGCTTCTTTTAAAAGTGCATCGAGTGCATCGCATTCTTCTGTCCAGATTGCACCGATAGAAAGGCTGATATGATGCTGACGCGTATTCAGTTTCAGCTGCGACAGTAAAAATTCAAACTGCACTTCCAGAACATCCGGATAAACCACCACGAATTCATCGCCGCCGATCCGGTAAGTGTGTTCCGGAAAAACTGCCACGATCTGCTGGGCAGCCCGACGGATAAAGGAATCGCCCGCCTCATGTCCCTGTTCGTCATTTACCTGCTCCACATTCTGGTATACGATAAAAAGCACCACAGCCGTCGTAACGACCATGAGCAATATCTGTAATGTTTTTCTAATCCGGCTATTCATTCTTATCCATCTTTTCTTATCATGCGGCACATATCGTTCGATATGCGGGCGGTTAAATTATAACTTTTTCATTTTATCATTGTAATAAATCCATACTACCATAATTCCACATTCTTTTCCACGAAAAAACAGGTAAAAACAATACAAAAAGAGACTATCACCCGGCAAACTTCAATTGCCTGAGTGATAATCTCTTTTTAAAACGTCACCATTCAAACCGAATGACTGTAAATTTTAGTAAAACATCTGGGATCCAGGTCCTAACGGAAGACCAAGCAGATACCATACCGCAAACATTGCGATCCAGCCAATCAGGAAAGCAAGGGAGTACGGAAGCATGGTGGAAATAACGCTTCCGATTCCTGCCTTTTTATCGTACTTCTGGAAGAATGCTACCGTCAGCACGAAGAATGGCATTAACGGAGCAATGATATTGGTACTGGAATCACCAATACGGTAAGCAACCTGGGTCAGCTCCGGAGAGAGACCAAGACGCATGAACATCGGCACGAAAATCGGTGCCATGATTGCCCATTTTGCAGAATCCACTGCAATGAAAATATTGATAAATGCAGTCAGTACAATAAAGCAGATGATCAGCGGCAGTCCGGTAAACCCTACAGACTGCAGGAAATCCGCACCGGAAACAGAAATAATGGTTCCCAGATTTGAATAGTTAAAGCATGCTGTAAACTGTGCTGCAAAGAAGATCAATACCATAAAGCTGGATAAGCCACTGATTGTTTTATTCATCAGGGCAACTACGTCTTTGTCGTTTTTGATGACGCCGGCTCCGATACCATAGGCAAGACCTGGAAGTAAGAACAGCAGCATCATAAAGAAAATGATTCCGCTCATAAACGGAGAGCTTAAGAACGAATGGGTCTCCGGATTGCGCAGCAGACCATTGGTCGGAACTACAAGGATTGCGATCAGTACGACATAAACCAGAGCTGTGATGCCTGCAAAACGCATGCCGCGTTTCTCATTTTCTGCGATATCCTGAACCTGCTCAGAAGCATCCGGAACATACGGAGTCAGACGCGGCTCGATCAGTTTGTCTGTTACCAAAGTTCCGATCACGGTGATCAGAACGGTGGATGCTATCATAAAATACCAGTTTGCAACCGGCAGAACGGTATAGTTCGGATCCAGCATCTGGGCTGCCTGGGTAGACATACCTGCAAACATCGGGTCATTGGTACCGATCAGAAGGTTTGCGCTCCAGCCTCCGGATACACCGGCAAATGCTGCTGCCAGACCGGCGATCGGATGACGGCCAAATGCCATAAACAGGATTGCGCCAAGCGGAACCAGTACAACATATCCGGTAGAGGATGCGATATTGGACATGATTCCCAGGAATACAACCACTGCAGTCACCATTCCCTTCGGGGTGGATGCTGCGACTTTGCGAAGCAGTGCAGACATGAAACCGGTTCCGTCTGCAACACCAACACCGATCATAATGGTAAATACGGTTCCCAGTGCAAAGAAACCGGTAAAATTACCAACCACGGTGGTTACCATGTGGCGGATGCTGTCCGGAGCAAGCAGGCTAACTGCTGCTACTGTTTTCTGGGTGATCTGCCCGGAAGCGCTGTCCAGAAAATCATAGGTTACAGAAACTCCGCAAGCTGCACAGATTGCGGATAAAACGATAACAATTCCTGTTAAGATCAGGAAAATGGTTGCCGGATTCGGCAATCCGTTTCCGACACGTTCTACGGTATCAAGCGCCCGCAGAATAAACCCCTTTTTTTCTTTTGTTTTTGCCTGTGACATGTTACTTTTCTCCAATCATGATTTTAATAATTTCATCGTTGGTCTCTTTCATTCCCTCTTTGCCCAAGCGGCCAACATTTTTTAACGTATCCTCGACTCCTTTGGATACAATACCGTCTCCACCGTAGAACTGCTGTCCGCGGATATACATATTATATCCAAGAATCCCGGCATCTACTGCAGAAGCGATTTTTGCCGCACAGGATGCCTTTGCTCCGTCGCACACAATTCCGGAAACAATAGCCAGCGCATTCACAACTGTATGAATGACTTCCTTGTATCCGCCGCCGCAAAGATAAGCAATTCCTGCTCCTGCTCCTGCGCCCGCTCCGACTGCCCCGCAATATGCAGACAGACGTCCGATCGGTGTCTTTACATGAATGGTCGTCAGATTTGCCAGCATCAGTGCACGGTAACGCATTTCTTCGCTGACTCCCAGCTCTTTGGCATATACGATCACCGGAACGGAAGTTGTGATTCCCTGGTTTCCACTGCCAGAATTGATCACGACCGGAAGCTCGCACCCGTTCATGCGGGCGTCGGAACCTGCAGCTGCCATAGCCTTTGCCCGAACCCTGACATTATCTCCATCCATGGCTAACAGCACTTTTCCGATATTCGCTCCATACTCATGCCGGATACCTTCCTCTGCAATTGCCATATTGCAGCTGATCTGCTGGTCCAGAAGTTCTTTTACATCGGCCACGTCTGCGGTCGTCGCGAATTCCCAGATATGCTCCATGTCCAGAAGACTTCTGTCTGTAAGTCCTTCCTCGCTGTCACCCGCTACCGGAAGCTGCTTAAGGATCTGTCCATCTTTTTCGATCAGCACAATATTCGTATGGAAGTTTGCAATACGTACTTTCACGTAGGATTCCCCGCGATACAGGATCACAATGATATCGAAGGTACACCCCTCGTCAATGTGCTCCACTTCGATGGAGGTTGTCTCCATAAACTGCTTCATCTGAATGATCTGCTCCGGAGTCACCTGTGCGATCACTTCCAGCTGTTTCTCCGGATCTCCGGCTATGATCCCGGCTGCAACCGCTGCATCAATGCCTTTAAGATGATCCGTATTCGGAACAATGACCGATTTTACATTCTTAATGATACTTCCACTTGCCTGAACCTTCACTCTGTCTGGCATCCCGCCAAGTGTCCTGCGGGCCACGGCACCTGCATATGCCAGTGCGATTGGCTCAGTACATCCCATAGCCGGAATCAATTCTTCTTTTAAGATCTGAATATATGCCTGATAACGCTGATCCGACTTTTTCATTCCATTTGTCCCCTTTCCTGTTTCGTATTTTTTAAATGGATCTAATTTAAAAAATAGATTCTATCATTTTGGCTTGCCTTATTGATAAAAACATCGTAACATAAAGGTGGATTAATGTAAAATTTAAAGTTTTTATTATATCGTTTAATTATTTTTAATCTTCGAACGGAGGATGTTATGGAATACCGTGAAATTAACACGTTTTTGCATATCGCACAGCAGCAAAGCTTTTCCAAAGCAGCCAAACAGCTTGGCTATTCCCAGGCCGCTGTCACGATCCAGATCAAACAACTGGAAAAAGAACTGAATGTCCATCTGTTTGACCGGATCGGGAAACAGATTTCCCTGACACACCAGGGGCAGATTTTCTATAACTACGCCATCTCGATTGTCAAAAGCATGGAAGAAGCAAAATCCGCTGTTTCCAATGTGCTGGATGTTTCCAATCTAAATGGTCAGCTCTGTCTTGGAACCATTGAATCCATCTGCGCTTCCATTTTTCCGGAACTGCTGGCAGAATACCACCATCTTTACCCAAATGTCTCCATCAGTATCATCACCGATTCTCCAGAGGTGCTCCTAAACCGGATGAACGAAAATGCCATCGACATCGTGTATATTCTGGACCGCCGCATCTACGATACCCGTTGGCACAAAACGCTGGAAAGCCCGGAACGCAATATCTTTGTCGCTTCTCCAAAGCATCCCCTGGCACAAAAGGATCACGAATTAGGACTGGACGAAGTCCTGCATTTTCCATTTCTCCTCACAGAAAAAAATGCAAGCTACCGCTACATGCTGGAGCAGTATCTGGCCTCAATCGACCATTCTATTCAACCCTTTCTGGAGATCGGCAACACGGAATTTATCATTCAGATGCTCTTAAAAAATATGGGGATTTCTTTTCTGCCTGAATTTACGATCCAGAAAGAACTGGAACAGGGGCAGTTAAAAGAACTGAAGGTCCGCGATTTTCACATACAGACCTGGCGGCAGATTTTTTACCACAAGGATAAATGGGTAACCCGGGAAATGCAGGAATTTCTGAAACTGGCAGAAAAAATGGACACAAAAAAGCAGCAGAACACCAGATGATATTCTGCTGCTTTTGTCTGTACTGCATAGCGCGGATGCAACACCCGCGCGTCCGTATCTTTATTTCTGACTTTCCTCATAACACTGGCGTACTGCCTGTGCCAGCTGGTCTGCGCAGGAAGTATCTCTGCTTCCGCAAGTATTGCCATGAAGCACATTGTAAACCTGATCAACGGTCATGCCGTCTACCAGCTTGCTGATCGCTTTTAAGTTGCCGTTGCATCCTTTTGTGAATTCTACATTCTTTACTACATCGCCCTCTAAGTCAAAAGAGAGGGAAGTCGGGCACACATTGTGTGGTTTTACGGTGTATCTCATCCTATTTTCCTCCTAATGTTTTTTGCAGGCTCCAATCGTGGAAATGGCTGCCGCAAACAGCCTCCTGCTTTTTTAATCAGTCGCTGTCTGGCAGCAGCTTGATCCGTACAATGATCCGGCGGACAAAACCGCCTTCGGGAACCTCAATATCTTCCTCATGACTCTGGGCCGGGAACTCGCCGCCCTCTTCCAGCTCCAGCATCAGCCAGTTGTAGGCTGCTTCTCTTGCATCGTCCAGGGCATCCTCCAGATCCGGTCCGTCTCCTTCGCAAAGTTCCAGATCCGGGAACACGATATGGAAACCGTCGTCATCTTTATGCGGTGTGATTACCGCAGGATAGGTAAATGTCATTTTCCTGCCTCCTGTTTCATTTTATTGCATTGTATATCGAGGAGACGCCAGTGGCGCATCCGCTGATTCCATGCAGCACTTGCACTCCGGCTACGGAAATATTTCAACAAGGCAGTATCAGTATACGACATTTTTTTTCATATGTAAATGGATTATCTTCAGTCTCTTAGCCGGTTTTCCCATGGACCCACCTCTTTTTGATTTGTACTTCCTTTGTACATGTTCTAGTCTGCCCACCTGCTTTCGATCTATGCAGTCAATTTGCAGGAAATCCGAAATGCCGCCTCTTTCCCGGAAATTCCATCGCCCGTCGCAGGCACAAACCATTTTTCATCAGGAAGGAAACGCGCCAAACTGCCGGAATATACCGCCAGACGGATTCTGCCGGAACGTTAACTGCTTTCCGGTCACCGGATGGGTAAAGGTGAGTTCAAATGCTGCCAGAGCCACATCTGTCCTTAGTGCACGTCTGGGGATACGTGTTCCTGGTTCTGCCGGTTGTCTCTGTGAAAACTCCGGATTATAACGGTTGTCTCCCCAGATTGGCATTCCATGCCCGGACATCTGCACCCGGATCTGGTGATGACGTCCGGTAAGCAGTTCAATCTCCGCCAATGTCAATTGCCCATACGGAGGAATCTCCTTTGTTTCCAGGGCCCGGCAGATCAGTTCCGCACGTTTTCCACCTTTTATCCCCATATCCACAATCCGTGACACATTTTCTTTTTCATCTTTCAACAGATAATCCACATACTTTTCCACATTATCCACAGGTTTTCCACAGAGTACCGTCAGGTATTTTTTATGCATTTTCCCTTCAGAAACCTGTTTGCTCAGCGCAGCTGCTGCCTTTTTTTCTTTCGCGTACACCATAACACCGCTCACCGGTTTATCCAGCCTGTGGATAACTCCCACATACGGTTCCGTGGATTTTGTGGACAGGTTGTGATTATCCTCACGATTCTTTGTGGATAAGTATCTGCGTATTTCACTGACCATGTCTGCCTGGAAACCACGTGCCGACTGTGACTCCATCCCAACCGGTTTCCAGACAACCAGAATCGCTTCATCTTCATATAATATATTCAACATCTCATTATGCTCCTTCGCGTTTGGATTTCTTCTGTCTTGTAAATCCTGTTTTTGTATGTTTGATCTGCTTTTTCTAATTTCCGGGTAAATAGTTTGATTCTCAAAATTTTTAAAGGAAATCCCTTGCATTTTTCTCCCCAAAGCTGTATAGTATATAAAACAATTACATGTAGTTTTGAAAACTACATTCATTTTATTCTTGTTTTCCTATTTAAGGAGGGATCGTCATGACACTGAAAATCAAAGACCCGGGCAGCGCCCTGACGCATTTTATCGCCATGATTCTGGCACTGTGCGCCTCATCACCACTGATCATAAAAGCAGCACAGGAACCCGGTCTGGTCCACGTACTGGCACTTTCCATATTTATTACCAGCATGATCCTGCTTTACGCAGCAAGCACGATTTACCACACCCTGGACATTTCTCCAAAAGTTAACCGTATCCTGCGTAAGGTAGACCACATGATGATTTTTATTCTGATCGCCGGAACCTATACACCGGTCTGTCTGCTGGTTTTAGGCGACCGCACCGGCGGGATCATGCTTGGACTGGTATGGGGCATTGCCGCTGTCGGCATTCTCATCAACGCCCTGTGGATCACCTGTCCAAAATGGTTTTCTTCCCTGGTTTATATCGCCATGGGCTGGATCTGTGTTCTGGCTTTTGGCAAGATCATTGCAGCACTTCCGCGCCAGGCTTTTGGCTGGCTTCTCGCGGGCGGCATCATCTATACGGCAGGCGGTGTGATCTACGCACTGAAACTTCCCATTTTCAACCAGAAACACCGCTACTTTGGTTCCCACGAAATTTTCCACCTGTTTGTGATGGGCGGAAGTCTTTGCCACTACATCATGATGTATGCTTTCGTGGCCTAGTGGTTTTCGGACGCAGCAATCAGCTGCAGCTTTTCTTTCCGGCTCAGCTGCTTGAGAGCCCATTCCCGCTTCATGGCTTCCTGTTTTGTGCTGAATATCTCATGATATTTCAGCACAACAGGCCGGCGGGTTTTGGTGTATTTTGCGCCTTTCCCGGCATTATGGGCCTGTACACGTTTTTCCAAGTCATTCGTCCAGCCGCAATAAAGCGTTCCATCCGCACATTCCAGAATATATGTGTAATTTTGAGCTGACATTCTTTTGCCTCCGACAATTCGTCACGGTTCACAGGTTACATCGTACCATAAGAACGCCGCCCCGGCAAGGATTCCCCGCTTCGAATGCATTATATTCCAAATCGTCAAAATCGGCTGCCAGAGCGGTATCATACAGATTTTTCAATTCAAAAAATCCCGGCATGTGAGCAGTAACAAACCACCAAACTATGTAGGCGGCGCCTGCTGCTTGCAAGCACAGCATGCGCCGCCCAGGTTTCCCTGATCTATGAAAAGCACCGGCCTGATGCGGGATGCCAGGCTGTTTTCTCTTTGCAAAAGTTCTTCTTCCCTTTATAAAAACCAAATCGTTCTGTACATTCCAGTTTCTCTCGAGCACCTCTATACGATAGGATACGCAGTTTTTTTATTTTTGTGCATCCGGATTCAGATTTCTTTTACCAGAATCAGACAGTCTCCGGGATTTATTTTTTCTTCCAGAAGCTCATTTGATTCCATGACCGACTCTTTTGTGGTATGAAACCGTTTTGCCACGCTCCACAGGGAATCCTGTGGCTGGACGATATAACCAACAATTCCCGGCATGCGCTTCATCTTTTCGCTATCCATCGGCTGAATCTGCGCCTGAAAAATCACCGGATACTGCTCCGGCTGCAATACGAAAACATCCAGGGAGATCACCGCCCGGATTTCCGCCTGTCCACCTCCTGCCATAACCGCAGTCAGCTGTTCCAGTCCCGGCTGCAGATGCCAGATGCTGTCCTCCCGGATTCCGGGTACTTCTGCTTCATAATGAAATGGAACGATGCGGGTAACGGCCTGCACCGGTCTCGCATCATCGTCTGTCAGATAAAGAATTTTCACCTCCAGGACGCCATCCATAACCAGTGCATTTTCCCGCACTTCTGCCGCATCCATCTTGACACTTCCGCTGCTGTGACAGATTTGAAGGACCCGCGGTTCCAGTTCCATTCCCACTTTTTCCACAAGTTTACACTTTCCGCAGTTGCGGCTTAAGATGCGGTCAAACACAGCCTCTCCGGTATCCAGTGTAATTTCCCGGTTTGTCGCATACAGATCCTGCAAAAGCATCAGCTCCTGCTCTTCATAAAGACGTACATCCAGTTCAATCACTGCATCCACAGAAAGTTCCCGCATTTCTCCGTCATAATCCGGTTTTTCTTCCAGATCCCGGTGAATCAGTTTCAAGCCAATGGCAGGAATCATCTCCGCAGCAGCGCCCTGCATCTCCACTTCTCCGGAAAATGGAATGCTTTCTTCGATCCATTGAATCTGACCACTTTCCCCGCCCTCATAAAGTGCAAAAATCAGCAGGGTGCCTTCCAGATGGATCTGACCATCCAGCGGTTTTGCCGCACTTCCGGAAAGCTTGATTTCCGTCCACAGCATCCGCTCGATCGCCGGCTTGTTTCCCGGCAGCGTCACATCCTGTTTTAAGCGCCAGGTATCTTTCCTGCGCAGGGCAATCACAGCAGCCGGCACCTGTTCTTTTTGGATTTGAAGACGTACTCCGTCTGTCTTCAGCTTTCCGGTATCTCTTATCTCCACTGCGGCCTCCGTATCATACAGTGCCTCTGCCTTTGCCTCCAGTGTCACAAGCGCCTTAATCCCCAGTTTTCTCGAATTGATCATCTCAGTATTCAGATCATCCAGCTGCCAGGATACACTCACAAAATCCTTTTCTTCCAGATCCGGTATGTTGATGATCTCCTCAAACGGGATTGCTCCGCCAAGCGTCTGCAGTCCGCCCTCTTCTTTCCGGTAAAGCACATGAAATTCCAGCTTTCCCCTCACCGTGATCCGTTCCCGCTGAATCCGGACCGGTTCCAGCGAAATCACCCCCGCATCCAGGATCACCTCACTGATATCGCTCATCGTGTCCGGAACAATAAAATCGTCATCCAGAGTCACCTGTGTCCCTGTCTGGCTTTTCAGACGGTTCCTGTGCAGATTCTGTTTTTCCAGCTCCAGCATAAAAAAGCACCCACCTTTCTTTTTGTATCGGAAACCCTTTACAAAAAGTCTATGTGGATGCTTTTTCTTTTATTCTTCTTTGGAATCTTCTGCCATTTCCTCTTTCAGTCGGGCCAGCTCTTCCTCCAGTTCTTTGATGCGTTCTTCCATTTTGCTGAAATGCTCCATGGTAACTGCTTTATTCTTGTTTTTGATCGGTACACCAGCCACCTTGACCGGGCGTGCCGGAATGCCGACTGCAGTGGTATCGTTGTCCAACGGTTTTAACAGCACTGCATTCGCAGCAATGTTACAGTTATCTCCCACTTCAAAAGCACCAAGGATCTTTGCGCCACAGCCTACGGTAACATTGTTTCCAAGCGTTGGGTGACGTTTTCCCTTGTTCAGACCAACACCGCCCAGGGTAACACCCTGGTAAATGGTACAGTTATCTCCTACTACGGTTGTTTCACCGATCACAACACCGCAGCCATGGTCAATCAGAATACCGTGACCAAGCTCTGCGCCCGGATGAATCTCAATCAGTGTGAAAAAGCGGGCAATCTGCGAGATCAGACGCGCAATAAAAAACATGTGATGTTTATAAAACCAATGCGCAAACCGGTGCCAGATCAAAGCGTGCACACCCTGGTAAAGCAAAAGTACCTCCAGGGCACTCCGCGCTGCCGGGTCACGTTCCTGTACTGCTTTCACATCGGTCCAGATATCTTTTAAAATCATAAGTTCATCCTCCGCAAGCATTTATGAATCCCATTCTATCATATGATGTCGCGGAAATACAAGTGTTACTGAAAAATGACGGGCTGTTCCAGATACTCTGTTTTTATAACAACAAAGGGATACGATTTTTCCACCCCTGTCGTTTCTCCCGTCTGCGGTCCCAGAAGTTCTGTATCTGTTACAATCGCATTTTCCGTCAGGTAAAGTTCTTTTACGGAAATACTGTAACCCCCGGTTTCCTGTTCCCCATACCCGACAACTATGTACAGATTCTGATCATCGGTATACGTCAGCTTAAACGGTCCCATCTTTTTTTCTTCGATCACATTTTTCAGTTCTTCCGGAAGATCCGTTTCACCAACCACCGTAAACTCCAGGTCGCGTACCTTTTCCAGTTCTTCTTTCTCCACGCTGCAGGCCGTTAAAAACCGCACCACGAAGACCCATGCCAGAAGAGCCACTACAACCAGCACTTTCCCACTTGTTTTCTTTCCCATAACAGCCTCCCCGAAAATATGTTTATTACTAAGCTATTCTCCCCGGGAGGAATTTATACGCTGCTGTTCAAAATTATTTTCGGTTTCCGGTCTTTACATCCACCTGATTGCGCATCTGATTTTTTTCTCCAGACAGATACTTCTCCAGATTTTCTCCGGTAATCCGCACGATGCGCTCGAAGGTTTCCTGTAAGTGGAATTTTCCGGCACTGTGCGGGGTAATGATGGCGCGCGGCGCATCCCACAGCGGATGGTCAGCCGGAAGCGGCTCCGGTTCGGTTACATCCAAAGCACAGCCCGCAAGGCTGACTCCCTCACGCAGAACTTTATTTAACGCATCACAATCTACAGCGTCGCCGCGGCCTGCATTGATCAGATAACTGCCCGGCTTCATAAGGCACAGTCTGCGCTCATCCATGATGTGGTGGGTAGCCGGAGTGCTCGGTAAAATAAATACTGCAAAATCTACCTTCGGAAGAACCTCATCCAACTGGTCCATGGTATAGATCTCGTCGATAAAATCTGGTTTGTCCACCACATTGCGTCGGATTCCGATCACATGGCTGCCAAGCGCTTTCATTCGCTTCGCATACTCGCTTCCGATATCGCCAAGACCGGCAACCAGCGTCGTGG
Source organism: Clostridium sp. AF32-12BH (assembly GCF_003477935.1). Lineage (NCBI taxonomy): Bacteria > Bacillati > Bacillota > Clostridia > Eubacteriales > Clostridiaceae > Clostridium > Clostridium sp. AF32-12BH. The sequence goes on from NZ_QUEH01000001.1 coordinate 70,531, forward strand.
AATTCCAGATAGAGGTTACACTTCCCTCCTCCTTCCATGCATGATTTACCTGATTCTTCATATACAAATCCATTTTCCGGCAAAGCATCATGGACATGGCAAGCATATGCTCAGAAACAGACAGACCATAAGCACCGGTCGCACAGGTTAAGATCGTATCCGGTCCAATGATGCCCGGCTTGCAGTATTGGTCAGAACCGGCGGAATTCAGCTGCATCCACTCCAGATGGTCGTTCTGCTTCACCAGTTCCGGACTGATGTTGCCAAAAATAATGTCGGCTGCTTTGACTTCCTCAGCTGTGGCAGTTTTGATCGTGGTGTAATGAAACTTGCAGTCCGTTCCAATTTTTTCGATATAAGACTTGTGTTTGTCGCCAAACGGCATTGCTACTAATATGTTCTTCATGGGGGATCCTCCGTATTTGCTTATTTTATTGTTTCATTTTAGACCAATTCAGGAAAATACACAAGAAAAACGTTGTCGCTTGTTTTCAGAGATATGTGATGATAAAATAAGAAAACAAAAGATACTGGCTAGGCACAATAAAACACGGAAAGGACTTTCCCATGAAACTTCTGATCGTAAGACACGCTGACCCTGACTATTCCATCGACTCCTTAACACCAACCGGCTGGAAGGAAGCACAGCTGCTCGCCGAGCGGCTTATCAAAACTCCGGCAGACGCTTACTACGTTTCCCCGCTTGGCCGGGCAAGAGATACCGCCTCCCTGACGTTAAACGAACTCGGACGCACTGCAACGGTATGCGAATGGCTGCAGGAATTTTCCCCACGCATCATAAAACCTGGCATGGACCGTACCTCCTGCATCTGGGACTGGCTTCCGGAACTCTGGACGAAAGAACCCCGCTACTATGACCCGGAAGAATGGTATCACACAGAAGCCATGTGTTCTGTCAACGCAGAGAAAGAATACAAGTGGGTTACTACAGAATTTGATCGGCTATTAGCCGCACACGGCTATGAGCGGGAAGGATTCTACTACCGGGCTGTAAAACCCAACCGCGACACCATCGTGCTTTTTTGCCATTTTGGCGTGGAATGTGTACTGTTAAGTCACCTGATGCATGTCTCCCCCATGCCACTCTGGCACAGCCTGTGCGCAGCGCCATCTTCGCTCACAACCATCTACACCGAAGAGCGCAGGCAAGGCATCGCCAGTTTCCGCGTCAGCGCATTCGGAGACACCTCACATCTTTACGTGGCAGGAGAAGAACCTTCCTTTGCAGCACGGTTCTGCGAAACCTGGGACAATGAAGAAGAGCGGCATGACTGATTGCCGCTCTTCTTTGCTCTATTTTCATTCTAATTTATTTCTGCTCTTCCCGGCTGCAGATGGCCACCCGGTGCTGATATTTCTCCCTGGTAGCCATGCCACCGCGGATATGCCGCTCAGACTTATTAATGTTCAGTACGATTCTTGCCCGGGCTGCCAGCGCCGGATTTATGTATTCCAGACGATCCGTGACATCCTTGTGGACCGTGCTCTTGCTTATCCCAAATTTTTTCGCAGTCTGACGCACCGTAGCATTGTGGTCTATGATGTAATTGGCAATGGCGATGGCCCGCTCTTCAATATACTCTTTCAAAGGAAAACCCCTCGGAATTCTTTTTTACAGTCTATGAAGCATTCTGAGGGGTTATACTATTTATTCTTAATTATGCCATACTATATTCCAGCATTTCATACGCCACGCGGCATCCTTCGCTGATCTCAGCCGGAAGCAGCGCCCTGGCTACGCACTTTTCTTCTGCAGCTGCATCATCCACACGCTGCAGATACGCATAATCTCCATCAATTCTTGCTACTGTGTACTCTACTCTCTCAAACATAGCCTTCTCTCCTTTTCATCTCCCGGCCAAATAGCCGGTTTAAAATCCGGTCACATAACATCGTGTACAATGCAGCGCCCACATTCGTACCGATTCTTAACACAACCGCTCCTGCCAGCCCAAAAGCCCCAGATGCAATATAGAGCGCCCCAAATGTGTTGAAGACGGTCTGCCATGCATATCCGGCGGAAAACCCAACACCAATTCCACCCAGGATTCCCAGATACGGGTGCAGAGACTCAGGAAGCAGGAAATATAAAACCGTAAAAACGGTACAGCCCAAAATGTTGTACATCCCACGGGTCTTTGCTCTCGGTGCCATATCGCCGGAAAACGGCAGACACACCGACATGCAGGCAATGCCCGCCCACATGGCTCTGGGCAGTCCCAGGAGATTCATGATCAGGAGCGCTGTTGATACGGTCAGTGTCATGCGGATGTACCACCAGTTTCTCGCCGAACGAATGTGAAACTCCCGGAATAAATCCAGAAAACTCCTGCGGTATGGACGCAGCTTCTGATTTTTATAAAAAACAACCATGCAGATCAACATTCCGGCTAAAAGTCCCAATATGCGCTTTTGATAGTCGGCTCCGCTTACATCGTATCCCTGCAGAAGCAGATAACTCAGTACAAACGTCGAATGGTTTGACATGATCACATTGTGGCAGCCAAGTACCATCAGGATCATAATACAGACACAGTTCACGAAAAACGCATAGCCCGGTGCCAGCATATTCGAAATGCGCGGTCCTGCCATCAATACGGCAAAGATCAGCCCAATGCAGATGAGACCATGCGATGTACGGATTCCGAAATCTGCCTGACGAAGCACCAAAAGTGCCAGCAGCACAACAACACCTGCAATGCTGTTGGCCGAACCAAACAGCACACTGAACGCGGTCACCACTGCGAAACAAAACGCAACCACCAGATATACCTTAACATTATAAATAAGGATATGACGTTTCTTTTCTTCTTTGTTTTCCGTCCGCCGGATCAGATTCTTGGAACCTGCACAGCTTAATTGCAATTCCTGGTATACAGTCATAACATCCCTGCCTTTTCTCTGAATTCGTATTAAGAACTATATCCTGTACCGGCCGGAATGTCAAATGATTTGTGAAAACATTTTTGCGACCATGGAATATAATCAAAATGAACGATTGCTGAACGATTTTCATCTGTCCAGGTTGACATTGGAAACTGCCCTATTTATAATCGTTCTGATGGCTCCGGCAGCACAAATCATACAAACGCTGACATTCTTTCCAAAACTGCGGGAGCAGCAATCACACAAAATAACGACGTTTTACAGGAGGCAAATCGGGCAATGGCAAAGAAAAACGCACGCAATACCCGCGGCAAGATCGTAAATGCCGCATGGAAGCTCTTCTACGAGCAAGGCTATGAAGATACAACCGTAGAAGAGATCATTGATCTGTCCGGTACATCCAAGGGATCTTTTTACCATTACTTTGATGGCAAAGACGCGCTCCTTTCTACCTTAAGTTCCCTGTTCGATGAAAAGTATGAAGAACTGATCCAGGAACTGACACCGGAAATGACTGCCATGGACCAACTGCTATTCCTAAATCAGGAGCTGTTTCGCATGATCGAGAACAGCATTTCCCTGGATCTTCTGGCACGGCTTTACTCCACCCAGCTCACCACAAACGGAGAAAAACATCTTCTGGATCATAACCGGATCTACTATAAGCTTCTCAAAAAGATCATTGCCAAAGGACAGGCAGACGGACAGCTCAGTACCCGTTCCAATGTCAACGAGATGGTAAAGCTTTATGCACTCTGTGAGCGTGCCCTACTCTACGACTGGTGTCTCTGCTCCGGCGAATATTCCCTGGTGGAATATGCCGCAAAAGTAATGCCTGGATTTTTAAGCAGCTTTCAGCCGTAACGGGTTGAAAGCTGCTTTTTGCTGTATTGTACCTCAGAATTTATGTGCCTTGCATCCGTTTATCAAAAATATATTTTTCGTATCGATTTTATTTTTATTAATCGTCTAGTTATTATTTATTGTATTTAAGACATTTTTATCATTTTAAATTCATTTTCGTACAGTATTCATTCTATACGTTGTTCTGTATTGTAGTCTAAAAAAAGCTATGTTATAATCGACCACATCATATTGCTGGGCACATATACAAAAACACAAATAGAATCCCGTTTCTATTTCAGCATACGCAAACAGCAATGGGAATGAGGAGGAAAAACTATGTTATCAGGACAGATTGGAATTCTGGCTGCCATTGTGATTTATCTCGCTGCAATGGTATACGTCGGATTCTATTTCAGCAAACAGGGCAGCGGCGATTCCGCTGATGATTTTTACTTAGGAGGACGAAAGCTCGGACCATTTGTAACCGCCATGAGTGCAGAAGCCTCTGACATGAGCAGCTGGCTCTTAATGGGACTGCCAGGGGTCGCTTATCTTTCCGGTATCGCAGATGCAGGCTGGACCGCCATCGGACTTGGTCTTGGAACTTATTTGAACTGGCTGATCGTGGCACAGCGTCTTCGCCGTTACTCCGTTGTATGCAATGCCATCACAATCCCGGACTTTTTATCCAGACGTTATCACGATCATAAGAATATCCTGATGTGCATCTCCGCGATCATCATCCTGATTTTCTTTATTCCTTATACTGCTTCCGGATTTAAAGCCATCGGAACGTTATTCTCCAGCCTGTTCGGTGTGGATTATCACATGGCTATGATCGTCGGTGCGGTCGTCATTGTCGGCTATACCGTTATGGGCGGATTCCTTGCAGTATCGACCACCGACCTGATCCAGAGTATCGTTATGACCATCTCCCTGATCGTGATCGTTTTCTACGGTATCCATATGGCTGGCGGCTGGGATCAGGTTGTAAGCAATGCAACTTCCCTGGCTGGTTACCTTTCCATGACACACATTCACGACCGCGCAAGCGGAAGCGCTGCACCGTACAATTTTTTAACCATTGTTTCCACACTGGCATGGGGACTTGGCTATTTTGGAATGCCGCACATTCTGCTTCGTTTCATGGCCATTGAGGACGAGAAGAAACTGGTTCTCTCCCGCCGGATCGCAACGGTATGGGTTCTGATTTCCATGTGCGTTGCAATCCTGATCGGTATCATTGGTTACGCTGCTTCCGTAGCCGGTGCAATCCCGCTCTTTACCCAGAGTTCTGAGTCCGAGACCGTCATCATCCAGTTCGCTCATCTGTTGGGACAGCACCGCTTCCTGCTTTCCTTAGTCGCAGGTGTCGTTCTCGCCGGTATCCTGGCCTGCACCATGTCCACCGCAGACTCCCAGCTGTTAACCGCCGCTTCCGGTGTCTCCCAGAACCTTTTGCAGGACTTCTTAAAGATCAAAATGAGCACCGCCGCTTCCATGATGGCAGCGCGCCTGACGGTTGTCGCAATCGCGATCGTTGCAATCTTTCTGGCATGGAATCCGGACAGTTCCGTATTCTACATCGTCTCCTTCGCATGGGCCGGTTTCGGTGCAGCATTCGGACCGCTGGTACTTTTCTCCCTGTTCTGGAAACGTACGACCCTGCAGGGTGCACTTGCCGGAATGGTAGCCGGTGGCGTGATGGTGTTTGTATGGAAATATCTGGTCCGTCCGATGGGCGGTACCTGGAATATCTATGAACTGCTCCCGGCATTCATCGTATCCGCTCTCGCCATCGTGATCGTATCCCTGGCAACGAAAGCTCCGTCCGAGGAGATCTGCAGGGAATTCGATTCCGTAGGAAAATAAACAATTTGCTATATGAAACACAAAAGGGCCGAAAGCTTCCGCCCCGCCGTATGGCGGAGCAGAAACTTTCGGCCCTTGTTCATTGCGTTGATGATATTGCTACATAAAATCTGCCTGACAGTACATAATCACGCCATCCTTCATGGTCATCTGGGGGACGATGACCTGATGACCGGTGAATGTATGTCCGGTTCTGTCGCAATAAGGCACTTCCTTTTCTTTCACTTTAAAGATCACAAGATCTGCTTCGGTTCCAGGTGCCATGGAAGCCAGGCTTTCCCGGTGCACCAGTCTTGCCGGAACACGGGTTACCGCATCCAGGACTTCACCAAGGCTCATGCCAAAATCCAGGTATTTGCTCATGATGCGCGGCAGGCTGTGCTGCCGGATCATAAACTTCTCCGCCTCTGATTACAAATGCTCCCATTGAACTTGCTCCTTTTTCTTATTTTTTCGCTGCATCAATTGCTTCAAACAGCTGATTTACAATCTCATCTCCCAGGTCATCACGAACCATTTCGTAAACCGGCTCTGCCTTTTCGCGAAGTTCGGCCAGCACAGAATCATCCAGTGTGATAATCTGGCATCCCGCATCTTCACAGGTCTTTTTGTAGCTCTTAATGCTCTCATCGGCCTTGGAGTTGCCGTACTTGGTTGCAGCTGCCGCACACTCATCAACCAGGGTCTTCACATTGTCCGGAAGGCTTCCATACAGGTCCTTATTCATATAGAAGGTAATGATATGACCCAAATGGTTCGTCTCAACCACATACTTCTGAACCTCCTGCACGTTGTTGCCGACAATGTTCATGTACGGGTTCTCCTGACCGTCGATCGTACCCTGCTGCAGACCCATGAATACTTCTGTGAACTGCATCGGAGTTGCCGCTGCGCCCAGTGCATTCCAGTATGCAATGTGGTACTTATTGGTCATAACACGGATCTTACTTGGAGACTTAAAAAAAGAAGCCACAGGAGAAATCAACCTGGGGCTTACTCATGAACATGGAATCGATTTGTTTACATCCGTTTTTACTTCCTTCAACCAGCGCTATCCAGGCATTTCTTTTTCCCTGACAGAGGCAATCGTGGCGAAACAGAATGAACTGCTTTTGTCCGGTCAGCTGGACCTGGGACTGGTCATGCTGCGGGAATCTGAACGGATCAACCTGGAATATATCACACTCTTTTCGGAAGAACTGATCCTTGGTGTTCCGAAAAATCATCCGGAAGCGGCACGCGCCAATGCATTTGGCACGCCGCTTGCCACAACGGAATTAACCCGTTTTTGGAACAGCAAATTTTCCCTGATCTTCAGTGTCTCCACCATGCGCCAGCTGATTGATCCGCTGTTCCAGGAAGCCGGTTATAAACCAACGATCCTCATCGAAACCGCCATGAACCATGCACTGATCCAGCTGGTAAGCAAGGGCTTCTGCTGTACCATCGTTCCCTATTCCAGAATGCTGAACAGCCCTTACAGTGCAGACTGCGCCTGGTTCAAACTGCCTGGTCGTCCAAGCTGGCAGGTATGCTTCGCCCGCAGAAAAGACACAAGCTTAAGCGAAGCACACCGGTATCTAATCCGGCTGGCCAAGCGCTATGGAGAAACTTTAAAGGAACGCTTCATCTGATCCGGAAACGCTTTTTTGTTTTACCCCGGAGTCATCATTTCCATCTTACCCCAGGATCATCGCCCAAACCGGAATTGTCACAAGGGAAAGCAGGGTGGATACCACAATACATTTTGTTGCAAAGGTATAATCACAGCCATACTTTGCTGCCAGAATCGCAGAAGTACTTCCCGCCGGCATTCCGGTGATCAGGAGGCAGACCCCGGTCAGGAACGGATCAATGCCCGCCAGGCGGCAGCCAACCAGTACCATAGCCGGAAGAATGACCAGACGCAGCGCAGACATGAACAAGGTATTGCTATCCAGCATGCTCTTTAAGGACATGCCAGAGAACATCATACCGATCAGCACCATGGTCATCGCCGTGGTACAGCCGCCTGCGGAGCGCACACCCTTATCCAAAGCACCCAGAAGCACCTTCACCAGATCCGGAAGTACCGGGATTCCACAATTTAAAACTGCCTGATATGCCTCATTCAGTGGTGCCTGAAAGATCATCAGACCCAGGCCGATATACACTGCCACAATACACGGATGAACGACCAGTTTTTTCACCACGCTCTTCATGTCCGGGCTCTCGGTAAAGCAGGCAATACCGGCGGACCACATCATGACACGCATTGGAATGATAAAAATAGATGCATACATCATGCCTTCTGCGCCATAGATTCCCTGTGCGATCGGCAGCCCCAGAAATCCAGAGTTGGAAACGATCGTGCAGTACTGCATAACACGTTTTACTTCCTTGGGTTTATGGTTATAAAGCACTTTGCTGAGGATATAGCACACCAGCTGTACCAACAGAGAAATAGCCAGGACCACGGCAAATTTTCTTAAAATTTCCAGATTAAATTCCATCCGGAAGGAATTGATGATATTACAAGGCAGAAAGAAATACAAAACGAGATCGGTCAGGATTGCCTTTGCATCATCCTTTAAAATGCCTGTACTTTTTAAAATTGCCCCGGCAGCCACCAGAAGAAACATCATGACCTGCAGGGTCCATAAATTACTGATATCCATTTTCTTTTTTGTCTCCCCTTGCTGTAATCTTGTTCTTGTTCAAACATACCTGCGCTAAACAGCGCGTCATAGTACACGTATATATACCCAGAAACAACCAATATCCACAAATAGGGCCGGTCAACAAGTGACCGGCCTCCATTCGAAGTCTGAATCTTGCAGTTTTCAGGCTGCTGTTCGTGTATGCAGAAACAGCGGCCATTCTGAACTTATTCTGTTAAAAATAATTACTTCATCTGCATGCCGACACGGATCATACGGAAAGTTCTGTCTGCTGCATTTGCGTAAAGTTCTTCTGCACGCTCCAGAGCTTCTTCAATATCCATAGCGCCGTTGATGGTCGGAACAATGCTCTCCACGCCAAACTCGTAAATTTTCTCTGCTCCGTTGCCCATACCGCCTACGATTGCAACAGCCGGAACACCTTTTGCCTTGCAGCGCATACCAACACCGCTCGGTACCTTACCAAATGCAGACTGCCAGTCGATACGTCCCTCACCGGTTACAACCAGGTCGGTACCCTCTAACAGACCATCGAAATCGATCAGATCCAGCACGGTCTCGATACCGGACTTTAAGTTTGCCTTTAAGTAACCGCACAGAGCTGCGCCAAGTCCGCCTGCAGCACCTGCACCTGCCTGGTTCTCTACGTCCATACCCTTATCGCGCATCACTGCTGCATAATTCTTCATGCCTGCTTCCAGACGATCCAGGATTTCCGGAGTACCGCCCTTCTGCTTACCGAAGGTATAGGTTGCGCCATCCGGTCCGGTTAACGGGTTGTTTACATCACACATAACGGTGATCTCTGCCTCAGCTACTGCCGGATGAAGACCGCTCATATCGATGTCTGCTACTTTTTCCAGGTCGGAACCAACGCCAGTCAGCTCGTTTCCGTCCGCATCCAGGAAGCGAACGCCCAGTGCACGCATAGCACCCATACCACCATCGTTGGTCGCACTGCCGCCGATTGCGATGGAAAGCTTACGGTAACCGTTGTCCAGAGCGTCTTTAATCAGCTCACCGGTACCATAGGTTGTGGTATTTAACGGGTTTCTCTTATCGGTTGGAACCATCGGAAGACCGGAAGCTGCTGCCATCTCGATGATAGCGGAATCGCCGTGGAATACACCGTAGGAAGCCTCAGTCTCCTCCATGAGCGGGCCGTGTACTTTCACCTTGCGGTAATCACCTTTGGTTACAGCGATAACTGCATCTACGGTACCCTCACCGCCATCTGCGATCGGCACGCCTACTGTCTCACAGCCCGGGAATACACGCTGTGCAGACTCATTTAACAGTTTGATGATCTGGTCAGAAGATAATGTTCCTTTGAAGGAATCGGAAGCAAACAGTAATTTCATAAATCCTCCTTATATAAATGGAATTGATGATATGGTTGGTTTTATTATAACAGAAAATGGACCGGCATTCCAGAAGAATCGCCGGTCCATCGTCAATGCCGTAATTGGTATTCAGTTAGAAATTAAAGCAGACCAGCCTTGGTCATCTCAGCTTTGATCTTGTCTAATACCGGTCCCTCCGGAGTAGCCAGGTTCGGGGTATACGGAAGACCGATGTTACGGCCGCGTAAGTTAGCCATATCCTTTGCTGCTACCGGGAAGCTTGCGCCGTCCATGGACAGACGTACCGGGTTTAATTTGAACTGAGCCTCAAGAGAACCCTGAAGATCGCCTGCAACGTACTTGTTGTATACGTCAGTGATCAGTTCCGGCATGAAGTTTGCTGCGGTACATACACCACCAACTGCGCCGTGGCACATGGAAGCGTAAAGCAGGGTATCTTTTCCGCCAAATACCTTGAAGTCAACGTCTCTGTTTCTGCGGATGAACTCAGAAGTCTGGGTGATATCACCGCTGGTATCCTTCATACCTACGATGTTCGGAACTTCATGAGCCAGTCTCTCAACCAGGTTTGCAGACAGGGTGTAGCCTACACGTCCCGGGTTGTTGTACAGCAGTACCGGAGTCTCCGGAATAGCGTCAGCGATTGCTTTGAAGTGAGTAAACAGCTCGGTCTCAGTTGGCTTTAAGAACATTGGCTGCAGAACAGAAACGCTTGCTGCGCCGTTTGCTACTGCCATCTTTGCAAGACGGATGCACTTCTTGGTGCTGATTGCACCGATACCGAAGTATACCGGAACACGTCCAGCTGCCTGATCTACAACGATCTTTAAGCCTCTCTCCATCTCGTCTTCTTCTACTACGTAGAACTCGCCGTTGCTGCCGAATAACAGGATTCCGCTAACGCCGCCATCGATTACGTAATCAACCTGGCTGCGGATTGCAGCTTCGTCGATCAGCTCATCTTTGTCGATCGGGGTGATCATCGGGACAACTACGCCCTTAATAAACTCTGTATTCATACCTATCTCCTTCCAGCGTTCTGAATTGACGCCTTATCTGACACACTGCTGCCCACGAACCCGTAAGCAGCAGTGCATGATGACTTTATTTTAAATTATTTTATCTGGTAAAGCTTATTATTTAACGATGCTGGTACCAGAAATCTTCTCGTAGTACTTAACGATGCTGGAGTGATCCTCTTTGTCGCATCCCTCAGATCTTAAGAACTGCATGATCTCCATCATCTCAGCGGTTAACGGAGCCGGAGAGCTGATTGCATGAGCTGCGTTCAGAGCGTTGTTCAGGTCTTTGATGTGAAGCTCGATACGGAAGCCCGGCTTGTAGTTGCCAGCCAGCATCATCGGAGCCTTAGCATCCATAACGGTAGAACCAGCCAGACCACCGCGGATTGCCTGGTATACTAACTCAGGATCGGTGCCAGCTTTCTTAGCGAAGGTCAGAGCCTCAGCTACAGCTGCGATATTGATAGCTACTACCATCTGGTTAGCCAGCTTAGCTACGTTACCGGAACCAAGGTCACCAACGTAAACTACGGAACCAGCCATAACCATCAGCATGTCATAGTACTTGTCGAACAGCTCTTTCTTACCGCCGCACATAACGGAAAGGGTACCGTCGATTGCCTTCGGCTCACCACCGGATACCGGGCAGTCAAGCATATCAATGCCGTGCTTAGCCAGCTCAGCACCGATTGCCTTGCTCTCAGTTGGGTCGATGGAGCTCATGTCGATAACAACAAGACCCTCTTTAGCGCCCTCAACAACACCGTTCTCGCCCAGAATTGCTGCTCTTACGTGCGGGGAGTTCGGAACCATGGTGATAACAACGTCAACCTGGGATGCCAGGTCCTTGTTGCTCTCAGCTGCGGTTGCGCCGCAGGATACCAGGTCTGCTACAGCTTCTTTATTGAAATCGAAAACAACCAGCTCGTGACCTGCTTTAACCAGGTTCTTTGCCATCGGTCTTCCCATGATACCTAATCCGATAAATCCAATTTTCATTTTGAATTCCTCTCTTTCTTAAATAAAAAAGTAAAACATCATTTGGTTTCCCTGACAGGATTCGTGCTTTCGCATTTCTTTCTGTCAGCTTATGTCTGAATTATAATCAAACCGGTTCCGCCAAACAATAGGCAGAATATCCAAATCCGAATTCAAAAATGAGGCAAATGTGATAGTTTTTCAATTTTATCGCATTTTTATTTCTTTCAGTTTCATTTTTATTTCATTTTCAACTTATTATTCCATTTTCCTGTGTTTTTTCTGTTAAGTTAAATTTTTTTCTCATGTCCTGCCAGTGCCACTCCAACCCTATTATTTATAGATTCCCTTCATAATATCAGCTAATTCGAAAGGATCTGTTGTCTGGCGCATCTTTGCCATGCGTTCATCATCGAACTTACGAAGTCTCCTGGCATTTTCCAATACTTCTTTCAGATATTTTCGCGGAAATTTTACCGCACCGCTTTCATCCATATGGACAACTTCCATAGGTGCCACATCCATACCGCACATGCTCACCGGAACATTTACCGCCTCAACCGCTGCTGTTCCATGCCCTGCTACCGTACCCGGGAACATACATTGCACTTTCATCGGACGCATCTCATCGATATCTCTTGCAGGAGCATCTCCAATAACACCAACCACACCGAGTTGTTTGAATGCCGTCATCATATTTCCACCGATCAATGCATTCCGGGATTTCATTTTTTCTGAGAAATTTTCTTTCAAAAGAAGAATGACCGGTCCCTCTGTTTCTGCGATTTCCAGCAGAATATCCTTAAATTCCAGACGTTTGAATGCCGGATCTACCATGCCATACACGGCAGTTACCGCATATCCGCACCGTGGTCCCAATTCCGGATACAGGCATCTTAAGTGGTTGTCCGTATACCAGTTTGCCTGCTGTGGATTGTATAAGCCCAGGCAGGAATTCATAGCCGGATAGGTTGCCACCACATTTGTGATTGTCGGCGTATCAAACGCCTCCAGTTCTTTCATAATTTTGATTTCTTCTTCCACAGTCAGCTTTTCCCGTTCCATGTTCTATTCCCCTTTCGAAATCAAACACAAATTATGCTGCAGCTTTTTCTGCTTTCGCTTTCTTGTAAGTACCATATGCAGTATAAGCAACAGCGATCACGGTACAAATCAGGAAGAATGCTGCAATTGGAGACTGGATGATCGGCAGAAAACTTCCATCGGTCTTCATCAGAGATCTTCTTAAATAGGTCTCCAGTGAAGGGGCAAGAATGAATCCAACAACCAGCGGAGCCAGCGGATATTTATGTTTCTTTAAAATGTAACCAAGTACACCAAACAGTACCATGATGAAGATATCCAGTACGTTGTTGTTTGCGCAGTAGGAACCTACGAAGCAGCATACGATAACAACCGGAAGAAGCAGGGTAGACGGAATAGACAGCATCTTGGTAAACAGCGGAAGCCCAAAGTACTCAATTAAGAAGAATGCAATATTCGCAACAATAAAGGTTGCAAGGATTGCATATACCAATGCACCACTCGTCTTAAACAGAAGCGGTCCCGGAACCACGTCATGCATCTGGAAACCAGCCAGAATGACAGAAGTTGCATTATCGCCAGGGATACCAAGCGTCAGCAGAATGATGATTGCACCACCGACGGTTGCGTTATTTGCGGTCTCTGATGCTACGACGCCATCTACAACACCAGTACCGAATTTTTCTGGATATTTAGATGTTTTCTTTGCATAAGAATATGCCATCAGGTTACTTACATTTCCGCCCAGACCTGGAAGAATACCAATAACAAGTCCGATCAGTGCACATGGGATCGCAGTCTTTAAGTGGAAAAAGAATTCTTTGACCGAAATACCAAAGCCTTTCACTTTCTTCTGAACAACCATCTCATCTGCTGCACCACCTGCAGCAACATCTGCAGTATCTTTCTTGTTCTTTGCAGTCATCATGATCTGGGATACTGCGAACAATCCGATCAGAACCGGTACCAGGCTGAAGCCGTTTGCCAGTTTGTTAATGCCAAAGGTATAACGATAGTAAGAACTTAAGCTGTCTGTACCAACAAAACCAAGAGCGATACCCATAAGGCAGGACAGCAGACCTTTTGTCATGCTTCCTTCAGACAGGGCAGATACCGTAGTCAGCGCAAACAGAATGATTGCAAAATAGTCGTAAGAACTGAACTTTAATGCCACACGCGCAATGTATGGTCCGACAAAGGATAATACCAGTGCGCCAAAAATACCACCGATGAAGGAGAAAAGTACTGCTGTTCCCAGTGCTTTCTTTGCCTCTCCCTTCTGAGCCATCGGATAACCATCAAAGCAGGTTGCAATGGAAGACGGGGTTCCCGGGATTCCAAGTAAGATTGCGGAGATCAGACCACCGGAACATCCACCAACATAAACTGCCATCAGGAAAGAAATACCATTTACCGGCTCCATTCCGAATGTAAATGGAAGCATGATCGCCAATGCGGTAAACGCAGATAATCCAGGCAGCGCACCGATAACCAGTCCGCCAAATACACCGCCAATGATCAGTGCCAGTGTAACCGGATTCATAATTGACACAAATCCCTGTAATAACTCCATGACTGCTCCTCCTCTAGTAGAATAATGCGCCCTCTGGGAGCTTGATGCTGAAGACATTCCAGAATACGGTATTTAAGAATACCGGAACAATGACAGCAACCAATACCAGAATGATCATTTTCTTCTTGTCTTTTACTTCGTCTTTTCTCATCAGTACGACGCCTTCAAAGAGCAGATATAAAATAGAAGTAAGGGTAAAGCCGATGCCAAGTACCAGAAGATAGTATGCAAACAGCGCAACGGTCGTCAGGATAAACGGTTTATTTAGCTTTTTCTCTTCTTTTTCTTCTTTTACTCCGGCTGCCTTCATCTGTTTGAGTTCACCCAGCGCACTTACAAGTTGCATCAGTGACAGGATTCCGATCAGGATTGCTACCGCTCTCGGAAAAAATCTGGAACCGAGAATATCTGATGTAGTCGCCGGGATCCAGTAGGATCCTACGAAAATAAATACACCAAACAGGAAGAATACTACAGATGAGCAGACATCATTGTGCTTTTCTTTCATGGTTCTCCTCCTAGGATTCAACGGACATGCCAGTGGCACTGCCGCAATATATAATAAAAAACAGGAGAGACAATATCGCTTCTATCGTCCCTCCGCCATTTTTATGGATTACTGCTGAGCCAGGAACGCATCCTTGTACGGAAGAAGTCCATTCTCATACATACTATTTGCAAAATCCTGTGCTTCTTTGCCTCTCATAAAGTCTACGTTCAAATAATAGCCTTCTACGGTAGAAACAAATTCAGGATCTTCACAAACCTTTTCAATTACATCAGCAAGTGCATCTACGGTCTCGTCCGGAACTTCAGGACCAGTACCCACCCAGAAGAACTTACTGAAGTCGATATCTGCCAGACCGTAGTCCGATGCCATTGGAACATCCGGAAGCAGTTCATTTTTCTCTGCACCCAACAGACACAGCGGAATAAACTCACCAGTGCTGAAGTAATCAGTTGCCAGTGCATAAGAAATGTTGATTACATCTGTCTGCTCACCAAGCAATGCGGTCATCTTTGCTGCGTTGTTTCCAACATCTACAAACTTCAGGCCTGCATTCCACTCTTTGTTCATAGCGATGCCGCAGATCTGGTTGGAAGCACCGATCTTTCCGCCATACTCAATGCTGTCCGGAGCTGCCTGCGATGCTTTCAGTAAATCCTCAAGGGTATTCCAGCCGGAGTTCTTGTTTACTGCAAGTACGGTGGTGTTATCGATTAACGGGATTGCAACGGTCTTGAAACTGTCGATGTTGATCTCGGAGCTGCCCTGCATATACGGTACGAACATATCGGTTCCGTTTACAACCAGGGTATTTCCGTCTGGTTTTGCGTCTAAGCACTCCTGCATGCCCATTACGGTTGCACCGCCGTCTACGTTCTTAACAACAACGTTAACGCCTGCATATTTCTGCATGTACTGAGCAAGAAGACGGGTGTTTCTATCGGTATCACCGCCTGCCTTAACCGGGCAGATCAGGGTGATGGTATCTTTGAATTCATAGTCGGATGCTGCTGCCTCAGATCCTGCCTCAGAAGCTTCCTCAGCTTTGGTCTCTGCTGCTGCCTCGGTGCTCTCTGCTGCCGGTGCTGCAGTGGTCTCTGCTGCTTTCTGGGAAGAACCACAGCCAGCCAGCATGGATGCTGCCATCGCTGTTCCAAGTACTACGCTTGCGATTTTCTTCTTCATAACATTAACCTCCATTAGTATAATTTCTGCAAAAACAGATATCTTTTTTTGCGATTTCTGTTCTTTTTCCCTTACACGTGCCATTATACTGTTGCGGTTTTGTCAAAACAATCGGCAAAGATACGAAAAACCTGATTTCTTGTTATTCACCTTATCTATGTTTTCAATTTTTATTTCACTGCCGTAAAAATTCATTTCACGCATGATAAGTTATATTACATTTCCGTTTTCATTTCAGTTTCCATCTAAACTTCAATCCCATATTTTTTCATGCGTCTCCATAAGGTAACCTTGCTGATTCCAAGCGCCTCCGCTGTTTTTTCACGGTTTCCACAGAAAAGCCGGAGAGTTTCCTGTATCTTGTCTGATTCTTCAGAATGAACCAACGCAGTATACGTTTCTTCCTTCTCTCCAGTCTGCAGCAGCTGTGCATAGATTGAATTTTCCGAAATCTCCCCCATGGTCTCTCCAGTCTCATCCGGATACAGATTTTTGAGAAGCGATACAATTGCAACTTCATCAAATACACGTTTTTTCGCTGTCAGCACAAGCCGATCCATGAAACTTTCAATCTGAAAAAGATTTCCCGGCCATGAGTAACGCTGCAGCACAATTTTGGCTCCCTCTGTTAAAATGTGATAATGAGAATAATGATCACAGCTCTTTTGAAATGCCTGGGTAATTTTATAACGAAGGTCTTCTTTTCTTTCTCTCAGCGGTGGAATCTCAAGTTCCAGACCAGAAAGCAAGTAAAACAGATCTTTTCTCATTTTACCGGATTTTACCAACTCATGCAGTGGCTGACTGACTGTTGCGATCACGCGGACATCCCGTTTTCGCAGGGTTCCCATTTTCGCACCATAGTAAACATGAAAACGGATCAATTGATACAGTCGATACTGGTTCGGAAAAGAAAGCTGATCTGCATCCTGCAAGAGCAGGGTGCCTCCCTGTGCCTGCTGAACTGCTCCATTTTCTCCAAAAATAACATTCCACTGTTCTGTATCATCCAAACCCTCGCATGGAATATCCAGAAATGGTCCCGTCTTTCGCTGACTGCTGTTATGAATACTTTCGGCAATGATTCGTCTTTCAGTTCCCGGCTCTCCTCTTAAAACAACCGGCTGTTCTGAATACGCAAACAGCTTAGCCATTTGGACACATTCCTGCATAACTTCCGAATACTGGATGATATCAGAAAACTGTGCCATCACCGGCGCATATTTTTTTCTATCTGCATTTGTCTCCTGTTCCGTCCGCTCCATCTGTGGTCTTCTCATCCTATGACAAGTCACAATTGCACCGTCCACACTTCCATCTACTACGATCGGGGCAACCATAGTAAACAGCTGCGTATTATTCCGTTCAGCTTGAAAGGAATAATCTTTTCCCGCAGCAAGGATTTCAAGCATTGCCTCTTTTTTGATTTCCGGGAAAATATCATAAATCAGTTTTCCGGTAATTTCTTTCTCCTGCTTCTGAATTAAGCCTTCCATCATCGCATTTGATGACACAATCATCCCATTTCCATCGATCTGAATAATCCCATTATCGGAATAATCAATCAGCGTCTCCAATTGGGCTACCGAACGTTTTTCCACACTTATGGCATAGTCCATTCGCTTTGCCATTTCCAATGCCTGATGCAACGATTCTTCCGTAGAAGACAGGTACAGAGATTTCACCTGAAGCTGCTCTGTAATTTTTAAAACCGACTCCCCGCCAATCACCAGATCGCACTGTTCATTGACTGCCCTTTGCACTAGCCCGGGGATTTCGTCACTGTTATCCACAAGGTACGGCCGAAAATCCACCTCGTACAATTCATTAAAATGAGACATATCACTAAACATATTACGAAAACCAACCAAACCAATCCTTGGAATTTCTTTCCCAATGATACGCTTTGCCTTAACTACCAAAAGTGCCATTTCCTGAGCTGTCATCGTAATTTCGACAATCGGTATGGAAGTATACTGTTTTAACAGAGAAGCCTGCATTCCTCGTGTAATGATAATGGACACCCCATGTTCCGCTACTTTTTTTGCCTCATCCAAAACCATACCGGGATTCGTTATTTTTACTTCTTCCACCTCAAGATCATAGTCCTGCAACAGATTATGTGCCTGATACAACATTTCTTCTTTTGGTAAAAACAGTGCTATTTTTCCCATATATTTCTCCTTTTCAAGCGTCCTTCGCTCATTATAACGTTCTCTTTTCAGCTATGCAAGAAACGAAAAAGGCATACTGTTTTCATTTACAGTATACCTAAATCAAAATAATACCTATTTTATTTCTAACGCATTTTAAACTGCAGCCAGCTTCTGAACCTGCGCCCAGACGGAATCATCTACATGAACACCTTCCCGCATACTCTTTGCACGGGTTGCTAAAGTCCGCTCACCGGGGCAGGTTACATGCCCGCCCTCGGTAACCGGGTGAGCAGCGTCTGCAGCGGCAACACGGTGATTCAGCATATCCTGAATTTCTTCTTTGCTTCCAAACAGATATGGATCATAAGCAATAAAGATCTGACAACTGCCACCACAACTGCCTTTTCCATACTCATCCATGTCAGAACCACTCATACCATTTGCCATAAGTGCTGCCGCCATGTCAAGTGCAATCGCCATGCTGCTGCCCTTCCAGTAACCGGTCGGAAGAATTCTGCGGGTTTTCTCGATAGCACCTGGATCCGTTGTCAAATTACCATTTTCATCAAAACCACCCGGATATGGAAGCTGTTTACCAGCAAGCCTGTATACACCAAGTTTTCCATATGCATACTGACTCATCGCCATGTCCAAAACAATCGGACCGGCTTCCCGTGGAATCGCAAGGCAAAACGGGTTATTTCCAACACTTTGCTCATCGCTGCCCCAGAGCGGCATACAGCTTTCCGTGTTGATCCAGCTGATTCCCATATAACCTTCTTCCGCCATACGCCATGCATAAGTACCGCCTCGCATCCAGTGAGTCGTGTTTTTCAGCGCAACACAACCGATGCCATGTTCCTTTGCCAATTCCACGGCTCGATCTGCACAAAAGATTGCGTTCGTAATACCAATCCCCATATGTCCATCATAATTTTCCACAGCGCCTTTAGCACCGACAAGTTCCGGTTTTCCAGATAAATTGATCCATCCTTTTTTTACATAATCTGCAAAACGTGGGATACGGTTTAATCCATGACTTTCTACCCCGTCAGCACTGGATTCTGTGTGAATCTGTGCACAGATTTCTGCTTCTGTTTCCGTTACTCCAAGATTTAATAATGCTTGTTTTATTGTATTTTTCACTTCATCAAACGCTACCCGCATTGTATCAACCTCCCAGATTTTGTAGCATTCTGTCATCACTGTTTTTAGATTCTATCGATAAATAAAGAAAATAACAAGAAACAGAATCCACAAACTCCATTGATTTTCTTATACATAGAGCATTTGATTTCATTTATTCTTTCATATTATGAAAATTTGAAATATTTTATTGCAGTCTTTTTTCACCTGCTATTCCATACTTCTTCATATGTCTCCACAGCGTTGCCTTACTGATGCCAAGTGCCTGTGCGGTTTTCTCCCTGCTCCCACTGAATTTGTGCAGCAGTTCTTTTATTTTGACCGCCTCATCCGGAAGGCTCTGCACGGTTTCCTGCTGCATTGCTTCCTGCAGTCCGGTTCCCTGTTTTGTTTTATTCTCCTGTCCAACTGATCGTTCCGGGTAAAGTTCTTCCAACAGTTTTCGCACCGCGATCTCATCAATCGAACGCTTTCCTGCCATCAGGATCAGGCGCTCACAAAAGCTCTCGATCTGGAACAGATTTCCTCTCCAGGGATAATTCAGCAGAATCTCCATGGCACCTTTTGTCAGTACATGGTATCGGGAATAATGCTCACAACAATCATGGAGTGTGTCTTCAATCTTTTCGAGCAGATCCTCTTTGCGTTCCCGGAGCGGTGGGACAAACAGTTCCAGTCCAGATAACAAATAATAAAGATCCGGACTGATTTTTCCTTCTTCCATCAGTTCAGAAAGCGGACAGCCGATCGTCACCATGACACGCACATCGACCTTCCGCAGGCTTCCGATATCTGCGCCATGACAAACGCGAAAACGGATCAGCTGATAGAGACGGTACTGGTTTGCCGCTGTCAGTTCTTCCACGTCTCGAAGCAAAAGCGTTCCTCCCTGTACCTGGAGCACCGCGCCGCGGTTTCCGAAGATCATATTTTTCTGTTCCTCCCCGGAAAGACCTTCGCACGGTACATCCAGAAATGGTCCCTGTGCGCGGACACTGCTGTTATGGATACTTTCTGCAAGCATGCGTTTTTCTGTCCCAGGTTCTCCGATCAGCACCACCGGATGTTCAGACAGTGCATACAGGTTTGCCTTGCGGATACACTCCTGCATGGCTTTTGACTTCTGCAAAATATCTTCGAACTGAACCAGTGGCGGCAAAACGCGGCTGTTGTCCCGCTTCTGACTGCTGCGGGATTTTTCCGGTGTTACCGTCTTCTTTTTCATTTTGTGGCAGGTAACAATGGCTCCGTCTACACGGGACTCATATAAGACCGGGGCAAGTACTGCGAAGATCGGAGTCTGGTTCCACTCAAAGAACAGCGAATAGTCTTCTCCTTCCTGAAATACCCGGTTCCATGCCTCTTCCCCGATCATCGGTGCTGCTTTGCGAATATCCTGACCTTTTAACTCTGCTTCTGTTTTTCCGATCATATCTTCCATGAGCGGGTTTACCGCAGTAATGATCCCGCTTCCATCCAGACGGATGACGCCGCTGTAGGAATAGTCTAACAGCGTTTCCAGCTGTGCTGCGGTTTTCTTTTCCACATTCATGGCATATTCCATGTTTTCCGCTGTGGAAAATGCCTGACGCATGGAATCCTCGGTCATGGACAAAAAGAGGGATGGAACCCCGGCTTCCGTTGCAATGGAAACCGCCGTATCACCACCGATCACGACATCTGCGCCATCGGAAATTGCTTTGCGCACCGCTACCGGAAGTTCAGCTCCCTGATCTGCAAAGTAGGTTTTCAATTCAATATTGTAAAGTTCGTCGAAATAGGCCATATCACAGAACATATTGCGGAACCCTACCACTGCAACAACCGGTTTTTCCTTCCCGGCGATCTGCTTGGCGCGCATGACAAGAAGCGCCATCTCCTGCGCAGTCAGAACGATCTCAACAACCGGTGTGTCCGTATACTGTTTGATAATGGATGCCTGAAGTCCGCGGGCAATGATAATAGTTGCCCCATCGGCAATGGAACGGCGCGCCTCCATAACCGTATTTTCGGTATGGATCACCCGCATTTCCTGGATTTCAAATTTTTTTTCCTGCAGAATGTTATGGGCCTGGTGGATCATCTCCTCCCTGGACACCAGAAGTGCTATCTTTCCCACACGTTTACCTCATTTTCAAAATATGCCGCCACGCCAAAACGGCGGGCGGCACAGATTTGTTTACTGCTGCTCTTTGATATTTCTGGAAACCGTGATCTCCTGATTGTCGATGTGCTCACGGATGGCTTTCTTCGCCTCTGCCACATGTCTGGAACGGATGGCTTTTAAGATATAATCATGCTCCACAACCAGGATCTGGCGTTTGTCTGCATCTTTGATGTACTCCAGGCGGTAACGGTACATCTGCTCGCGCAGATTATTCAGGATCTGGACCAGACGGTTATTGCCGGTTCCATTGTAAATGATGTCGTGATAATGCTCATCCGTCTCTGCGATGGTCATGGCGTCTGCGCTCTGGATGGCGCTGCGGAATGCCTCCTGTGCCTCTTCCAGTTCTTTGATATCATCCTCGGTCATGCGCTGGCATGCCAGTTCGATTGCCAGTTCTTCTAAGGAACGGCGAACTTCCAGCACATCGCGCAGACTCTTTTCGGAAATTTTTGCAACCTCAGCACCTTTACGCGGAATCATGAGAACCAGTCCTTCCAGTTCCAGTTTCCGGATTGCTTCACGGATCGGGGTACGGCTGACGCCCAGACGGTCTGCAAGCTGAATCTCCATCAGGCGCTCGCCTGGCTCCAGTTCACCTTTTAAGATTGCCTGACGCAACGTATTGAATACGACATCGCGCAGCGGCAGATATTCATTCATATTAACTTTCAGCTTGTTATCCATGATTTTTCTCCTTCTGATTGTAAAAATTCGTCAAATACACCTGTTTTGCCAGTTCCGCGGATTTTCCAAAACGTAATTCTTCATAAGCATCCTGCGCCGCCTTCGGATTTGTGAACAGTCCAAATACCGTTGGTCCGCTTCCGCTCATCAAGGAACCGATCGCGCCATATTCCAGCATCTTATCTTTGATTTCCTGAATGACCGGGTATTCCTTCACAGTAACCGTTTCCAGAACATTTCCCAGTTTTCCGGCAATCCCCATCAGATCCTGATGTTCAATTGCCTGGATCATTCCATCGATATCCGGATGTTGTTCCGGACGCAGGTCATTGGCATGCAGATTTTCATATACAAATTTTGTGGATACATTGATCCCCGGCTTTGCCACCAGGACCTGACA
The DNA here is from genome assembly GCF_003477935.1 of Clostridium sp. AF32-12BH. Lineage (NCBI taxonomy): Bacteria > Bacillati > Bacillota > Clostridia > Eubacteriales > Clostridiaceae > Clostridium > Clostridium sp. AF32-12BH. The sequence continues at coordinate 93,046 of NZ_QUEH01000001.1, forward strand.
CTGTGGAACCGGAGGAAGCTTTGTCAGTACCTCGCCAATTCCTTCGGAAAGAGCAGTTCCACGCAAAATACAATAAGGAACATCTGCCCCGATCTTTACGCCACGTTCCATCAGCTGTTTTGTTGTCAGCCCCAAACGGAACATTTTGTTTACGCCGAACAACACCGCGGCTGCGTCACTGCTTCCGCCTGCCATACCGGCTGCCACCGGAATGAATTTTTTCAAGCGGATCAGAAGACCATTCTGAACCTGAAATTCATCCATCAGAAGCTTTGCCGCCTTATAAACCAGATTATTTTCATTTACTGGCAGATAATAGAGGTTTGTTTCGACCTGGATTCCCGGTTCTTCTTTCCAGACCAGATCCACCCGGTCAAAAATGCCGACTGTCTGCATGATCATGCGTACATCATGATAACCATCTTCCCGCCTGCGAAGTACGTCAAGGCCAAGATTAATCTTGCCGTATGCCTTGAGACTTAAATGCTTTATCATAGCTTTTCTCCGTTTGAAAGCTGCCCGTCACACCAAATTTTGCGACTGTTCACGATCCGCTCGCGTGTCTGGTAAGTGAATTTCGACGATCCGGACGACTTCTTTTGCTGATTGTATTTATCTGTTACATTGTATACAGTATATTATAGTGCGGATGCACGAAATCTGCAAGGTATTTTGCTATTCTTTTCGCTTTTGTCACTTTTTGACAAAACAGTTCAAAAATCCCTCCAAAAAATGTCATTGACTTTCAAAAAACTTTGCTATAATAAAGCACATATTTATTTCGTATATCGCAAGTGCAAGAACAAGGGCGTTCCGGTCAGTGACTGGAGCGCCCCTTTTTGTATATCGGAAATAAATATAAAAATCCCCATTACAGTGAAGGAGGCTGGTTTTGTATGAAAAAGCTGGAAATCATCATCAAACCCGAAAAACTGGAAGACTTAAAAGGTATTCTGGACAGCTGCGGCGCCCATGGTCTTATGATCAGTAATATTATGGGTTCCGGATTGACAAATAGAAATCGTATAATAAATGAGTTTTTTTCTCAATATGAGTTATTTTCAGGGAGACACCACCGTCTGGCGGTTGTCTCCCTTCTTTTTTTCTGCTATAGTGGTTAGCATGTGCTTACTTTTATTTAATACACCAATCTGCACGCGCACCACATAGGGAGGTTTTTATGGAACTACGACAGTTGGAATATTTTATGATTACCTGTGAGAAAGGCAGTTTTAACCAGGCCGCGGAATGTCTCTACACCACCCAACCCAATGTCAGCAAGGTGATCAGCTCTCTGGAAAAGGAACTGGGGCGCTCGCTTTTTGAGCGCAGCAGCCGCGGGATCCGCATCACCCCATACGGGGAAGCTGTGCGGGAATATGCCCAGAATATTCTTCACAATGTCAGCCTGATCGATTCCCTGAGCGACCACAACCAGGGAAAAAAATTCAGTCTTGCCACGTATCCCAGCAATATGATTTCGCGCCTTCTCACCGATTTTTATAAAGAAATGGGGAGTTCCTATATTGTGGAACACTCTGAAGGAACGGTGGAAGAAATCAGCAACCGGGTAGCACAGGGGCTTTCTGAGATTGGCATTGTCTATATCGCGCAGAAACAGCTGCACCAGTTCCAGCATATCCTTTCCCACAAAAAGCTGAAATTTATCCCCCTGGATGTGAAAGAAGCCTGTGTCTATGTTGGTCCACATCATCCGCGCTACCACGATGAAAGCATTGATTTTCAGGAGCTCTCCAGCCTTTCTTTTGTGCGCGGTGTCCGTGACTTTTTCTCGGTCGAGCACCATTTAAGCCATGTCAGCCTGGGAGCGATCAGCACGGAACAGCTTCATTATTCTGTCTATACCAACAGTGACCACCTGACCATCAACCTGTTGATGAACACCGATGTCTGCAGTCTCGGCATCAATTTTCTCCATGACCAGTACAAGCAGTACGACGTGCAGCAGCTTCAGATCAACAACTGCGAGCCGTTTCTGCTGATCGGCTACATCTGCCCGGAGGAAGGAAGCTTAAGTGAAGCTGCGAAGTGGTTTATCCGTAATTTTCAGGCGATCCTCTAACAAAATTTCTTCTGGTTATAACAATTTAGAATAACTAAGCCCCTCCAAATTCATCAGTAGTAAGCAACCGCTAACCTGTGTTATACTTCCAGACGTCCGCATAAGCCGGACCAATCGAAACCTAGTTGTTTGTGTTGCTGTTATCCTATACCAAACAGTGCCAAGGCAATTACTTATTTTTTTACACAGGAGGAAACTGATTATGAAAAAAAGATGGGGCACTCTGCTTCTTGCAGGTCTCTTAGGCACCGCCGTATTAAGCGGCTGCGGTTCATCCGCGTCTGACTCTGCATCCACCACTGCTGCGGATTCTTCCGCAGAGACAACGGGAACTGCTGATACAAAAAAAGAAGACCTGGTCTTTGTAAACTACCGCGATATCCGCGATTTAAACCCGCATTTATATGCCGGCGAGATGTACGCACAGGAAATGCTCTACGAGGGTCTTGTCAACATCACCGCCGATGGCTTTGAAGGCTGCCTGGCAGAAAGCTGGGATGTCAGCGAGGATGGTAAGGTATACACCTTCCACATCCGCCCGGGTGTCACCTTCTCCGATGGTGAGAAATGTGACGCGTACGCGATCAAGGCAAACTTCGATGCAATCCTGGAGAATAAAGACCGCCACACCTGGCTGGAGATGATGCATCTGTTAGTCGGCGTAAGCGCTCCGGATGAAAATACTTTTGTGATCGAACTGTCTGAGCCGTATTATCCGCTCTTAACCGAACTCGGCGTTACCAGACCGTTCGCCATGATCTCTCCGAAAGCCATGAAAGACGGAAGCACCAAGGACGGCGTGGAGGCTTACATCGGTACCGGTCCGTATGTGCTGGATGAGTTCGTGACCGACGAGTATGCCGTATTCAAGGCAAACCCGACCTACTGGGGCGAGCAGCCGGCGATCAAAACCATTACCGTAAAGGTCATCCCGGATAACCAGACCCGTATCCTGGCACTGGAAAAAGGTGAGATCGATATGATCTTCGGAAAGAATATGATCGATGCAGATGCAATCAATCAGTATTTAGACAGCGACAAATTCACCGTGGAGCTCTCTGATCCGACCTCTACCAGACAGATCGTCCTGAATACCACCTCTGACATTCTCTCCGAGAAGGAAGTCCGCATTGCCCTTCAGCATGCGACCAACAAGCAGAATATCTCTGACGGTATCTTTTACGGTCTGGAAAAACCGGCTGATACCTTATTTTCCACCACAGTCCCATACTGCAACATCGATCTGGAGCCGTATGCCTACGACTTAACCCTTGCCGGACAGATTCTCGATGATGCTGGCTGGAAAATGGGTTCCGGCAATGTCCGTGAAAAAGACGGCAAGCAGTTAAACATTGACCTGCTCTACAACAGCGACAGTGTAACTGAAAAATCCATTGCCGAATATCTGCAGAGCGAATACCAGACTATCGGTGTTTCCTTAAATATCCACGGCGAGGAGGAACAGTCTTACCGCGATAACATGAAGGCCGGTAACTTTGACATGGTGTTCAACATCTGCTGGGGTACCCCGTACGATCCGCAGTCTTCCCTTGCGGCAATGCGCGCCCCGGTATACGGTGACTATGCAGCACAGCTTGGTCTTGAGGATAAGGCTGAGATTGACTCTGCCATTACCGAAATCCTCATCACAACCGATGAGGCACGGCGTCAGGAGCTTTACACCTACGTGCTGACCCATCTGCATGAAGATGCAGTCTACATCCCGCTGACCTACGAATGCAACAAGGCAATCTACCGCTCCGATATGAAAGGCTTCCACTTCACCCAGACCCAGTACGAGGTTCCGTTCCAGGATTTCTCCTTCTAAGGCGGATGAAAAAGCTTCAAATCAGCGAAACCTATACAGGAAGCCGTCTCCTTTGAGGCGGCTTTCCTTGCATTGCATGTTGTGTCTTCGAGACTGACTTATCTGTTATTCCATTGGAGGTATTATCTTGAAACCATATATCATGAAACGGATCCTGTCTGCGATCCCGCTTCTTCTTATTATATCGTTTGTATGCTTTGTATTTATCAACCTGATCCCGTCTGATCCGGCGGAGGTTGCCCTGCGTGTCCGCCAGGTCCCGATCATCACAGAGGAGGCCATTGCCGAGGTCCGCGCAGAACTGGGTCTCGACAAACCTTATCTGGTGCGCTACTTCACCTGGGTGCTTGACTGCCTGCGCGGCAATTTCGGCATCAGCTACGTCAATCCGACCCGTACCGTTGCCGGAGAACTGCTCCGCTGCATGCCTGCCACCCTGCAGCTTGCCGGAGCGTCCCTGGTCATGGTGATTCTCTTAAGCCTGCCGATTGGCTTTCTTTGTGCCGTATACAAAGATGGCTGGTTTGACCGGATCATGCGCGGCATCGTCTTTATGACTACCGCTATGCCTGCTTACTGGGTTGGACTACTCTTGATGTGGCTGGTTTCCATTAAGCTGGATCTTCTGCCGACCAGCGGAAACGGGACCCTGAAACATCTGATTCTCCCCGCTTTCACCGTATCGTTAAGCTATATTTCCACCTACATCCGTCTGATCCGCAACAACATGCTGGAAAACATGAAACAGGATTATGTACTCTACGCCAATGTGCGCGGACTTCCACAGAAATCCATCCTGGTAAAACATATCCTGAAAAACTCCATGCACACCTGCATCGTCGCCATCGGTATGAGCATCCCGCAGCTGATCTCCGGAACCATTGTCGTGGAAAACGTGTTTGCATGGCCGGGACTTGGAACGCTTTGCATCAGTTCTATTTTCAACCGCGATTACCCGGTCATCCAGACCTATGTGCTTTTGATCGGTGTTTTATTCGTTGTATTTAATCTGCTGTTCGATATCCTTCAGACAGTGTCAGATCCACGTATGAGAAAGGAGAGTCACTAATCATGCTTCATCGTTTTCTTCATAATAAAACGGCCGTCGGTACGGTCAGCCTGGTTCTGATCGTGGCCCTCATCGGAATTTTTGCCCCGGTCATTGCCCCGCACGACCCATATGCCACCAACATTCTCAACAAATTTGCGCACTTCAGCAGGGAATATCCGCTTGGAACGGACAATCTGGGACGCTGCATTCTCTCCCGCATGATCTACGGCATCCGGCCGACGCTGGGTCTGGCTGTCCTTACCATGCTTGGCACCATCGGCCTGGGCGCCCTGATGGGACTTTTAGCCGGATATTTCCGCGGGATCACGGAGGAGCTGATCATGCGCGTGGTTGATGTAATGCTTTCCTTTCCGAGCCAGATCATGGTATTTGCCGTTGTGGCACTCCTTGGCATCAACGTGCAGAACGTGATCCTGGCCAATGTCTTCATCAAGTGGGCCTGGTACGCCCGCATGATCCGCACCGGTGTCATGCAGTACCGCGACCGGAACTTTGTCCAGTTTTCCCGCTGCATCGGCACACCGGAACGTTTCATCCTCTTCCGGCATCTGGTCCCTTCCATCGCGGCTGACCTGGCTGTGCTTTCTTCCCTCGATGTCGGCTGGGCCATCATCAACATTTCTACCCTGTCCTTTCTGGGACTCGGTGTCCAGGCTCCTACCCCGGAATGGGGTGCCATGCTCAGTGAAGCGAAAAATGTCCTGACCAGCAATCCGGCGCAGATGCTGGTGCCGGGTATCGCCATTGTCATTCTGGTATCTGCCTTTAACCTGATGGGCGATGCCATCCGCGATGTGCTGGATCCAAAGGAGGTGCTGTAATCCATGTCTGCGATCTTAAAGGTTGAAAATTTAAATGTAACACTCACCCAGCGTAAAAGTTCCAAAAAGCTGGTGGAAGAGGTAAGCTTTGAAGTCCATCCCGGCGAATGTCTGGGCATTCTCGGAGAATCTGGAAGCGGAAAAAGCATGACCGTAAAGTCTGTGCTCGGTCTGCTGGACAAAAATTTCCAGATTTCCGGCCGTGCCATCTTCGACGGGCAGGATCTTTTGCGGGAATCCAAAGAAGAGCTGCGCCGTCTGCGCGGCAGCCGCATCACCATGGTGCTGCAAAATCCCATGACCTGCTTTGACCCGCTCTACCGCATCGGAAGCCAGATGGCAGAGACCTTCGCCACCCATACCACATGGAGCGCACAGGAAATCCGCTCCCACTCTCTGGAAATCCTGGCGCAGATGCGGATCCGAAACGGGGAGGAAGTACTGGAAAAATATCCGCACCAGCTCTCCGGAGGTATGCTGCAGCGTATCATGATCGGCATCGCCATGGCCTTAGAGCCGGAACTTCTGATCGCCGACGAGCCTACCACCGCCATCGATGCGATCACCCAGTACGAGATTTTAGAGGAATTTGTCCGGATCAAAAAAGAAAAACACACCGCCATGCTGTTTATCACGCATGACCTGGGTGCGATCTCAAAAGTGGCTGACCGCGTTCTGGTCATGAACAGCGGACATATCGTGGACAGCGGGACCTTCGAACACATTCTCATGCATGCCAACGATCCATACACCCGGATGCTGGTAGAAAAACGTTCTGCCGTGATGCACCGCTACCGCCAGGTTTTGCACGGAGACCCAATTTTGAGCCAAAACCAGATCCTGAATAGAAGCCAGGTTTTGAATGAAAAAGGACTTCTGAATGAGAAACAGTTTCTGGACGAAAGCCAGATTTTGAATAGAAAGGAGAATGCCGCATGCTAGAATTAAACGATATCTGTGTCAGCTTCCGCAGTGAACGCCAGGAAAAACTCTTCGGCACCAGCCGTGACCAGATTCTCTTTGATGTATCCCTGCGCGTTCCACAGGGGACCTGCCTCGGCATCTTGGGCGAATCCGGAAGCGGAAAATCCACCCTGGGCCGTGTGATCTGCGGGCTGTTAAAACCAGACCGCGGAGAAGTACGGATCCACGGCACCTCTGTCTATGCTTCCCGGAGTGGACGCAAGAATCTCCAGAAACGCTTAAGCGTCGTCTTCCAGGACTACACGACCTCCGCCAATCCACGGTTCCGGGTAAAAGAGATCATTGCAGAAGGACTTGCAGCAAGGGAACGGAACCAGAAAAACAACGGCGGCATTGCAGGCATCACGAATACCGCACAGCCTGGCACTCCGGCAAAATGGAACCGGCAGGAAGAAACCAGCCATCTTTTAGAGCTTGTCGGTCTCAATGCCTCCTATGCGGACCGCTACCCGCATGAACTCTCCGGGGGACAGCTGCAGCGTGTCTGCATTGCGCGGGCGGTGGCCTGCCAGCCGGAAATCATTCTGTTTGACGAGGCAATTTCTTCTCTCGATGCGCACACCCAGGTACAGATCATGGACCTGCTGCGCGACCTGAAAGAAAAGCTTGGCCTGACCTATATTTTCATCACACACGATCTGACTTCCGTGACCTATCTCTGTGATGATGTGCTGTTTCTTTATCATGGTCATGTCACAGAGCACATTCCGGTATCCTGCATTGCGGAAACAAAGGATGCGTATGCGCAAAAACTTTTGAGCTCTATCATTGAATTTGAGTAATGATAAATGTAGCAAAAGGAGATCTTATATCTATGAGACTGTCTGACTTAAAAGCCGGCACCGGAATAAAACAAACACTTCTGCTGCCTGTCACCAGCCCCTATCCCATCCAAATGACCGTGATCTGCGGCAGCCAACCCGGAAAAACGCTGGTGGTTACCGCCGGAGTACATGGCTGCGAATACGTCGGCATCGAAGCACTCCGCAGCCTTGGAAACGAATTAGAACCTGACAATCTTTCCGGGCGCATGATCCTTCTGCCTCTGGTAAACCCGGAAGGCTTCTACCACGGTGCAAAACAGATCATTCCAGCCGACGGCCAGAATCTAAACCGGATGTTTCCCGGAAGTAAAGAAGAGACCTTTTCCAGCCAGCTCGCGAAGGTGCTGGAAGAAACCCTGTACCCGGAGGCAGATTTTCTGATGGATCTGCACGGTGGAGATGTCAACGAAGCACTGACTCCGCTGATTTTCTTCCCCACAGCAGTGCCGGAAAAGCTTGCAACGCAATCTGCTCTGGCCGCAGCCGCCCTCTCGGTTCCTTACCGGGTTGCTTCCACCTCAAAAAACGGTCTCTACAGCTGGGCCGCACAATGCGGGATCCCGGCCCTGCTGGTAGAGCGCGGAGAGCGCGGGCTGTGGAGCACAGAGGAAGTTGCTGCATGCAAACATAATGTATATGAGATGATGGAGCATCTCGGGATGCTTCCTGTCACACAAGCAACCGATAACCAGCAAGAGCAGACATCGCTTCGTACAAAAGCGTTTTCAAGACCAACTGAAATCAACGACTCACGTTCTGCAGAAGCACATTCTGAACAAACCGAAATCCGCGATGCACTTTATGCAGAGGCGCCTTCCGACGGTTTCTGGTATCCTGCCATGAAAAAAGCCGGAAAAACCGTTCCAAAAGGTGCCCTGCTTGGCACTCTGAACGATGTTTCCGGCAAAGAAATCTTTCGCTGCATTGCCCCGTTTGACGGTGTCATCCTCTATTTCACCTTAAGTCTCGGTGTAAAATCCGAGGATCCGCTGGTCGCATTCGGAAGATTGGAGCATATTTAGTTGCTGGGCACGCATGCGTGAACAGTAACCATATTGGATTTAAAAGAGTCCGCCCAGTCCAAATACTCCGACTGCTGCCATAACCACGTTGACACATACATTGGCTACGGAAAGCAGGAACAGGGTGTAGAACATTTTGTTCATTTCCTCGGTGGTGGTCTCACGGGCTGCGGAGTAGGAGGACATGATGATGGCACCTCCGGTAGAAAGCGGGCTGATGGCTGCTGCGAAGGAGGTTGCAGTGATCGCTGCGACCAGTTCTACATAATTCACTCCGGCGAAGCGCTGGCAGATTTCCGCGGAGATCGGGTACAGGGTTGGCATCACCACAGCGGTGGTGGAGCTTACCCAGGACAGGATTCCGGAGGTGGCTGCCATGATCGGAGTTGCGGTATGCTCGGTCATGAAGGAAGCCAGCGTGTCGGAAATCAGGTCAATGCCGCCTAAGAGACTGATCATGTTGACCAGTACACCTACACCGCAGATCATGATCAGGGTGCCCCACGGGATGCTCTTGATGGCTTTCTTCTCATCAGCACATCCAAGCAGAATCAGAACCGCTGCCATGACAAACGCAAAAAGACCGGTATCCAGCTTAAAGCCGATGCAGCAGATAACCATAATGACAATAGCTGCCATAGTGATGCGCTGTTTTCCGTTGAATTTCTCAATTTCAGAAAGCTTCAGCGGATTGTCTGCTTTTACTTTGTAGCCTTTATAAAGCACATAGACGATCAGGGTAAACACAAAGCCGGAAAGCAGGGTGCTGACAAACAGGTGCAGGGAAAAGCCTGTGTACCCAAGCGGCTCGGACAGTTCCTTTGCCAGAATGCCCGTCAGGGACAGCGGAGATGCACAGCCCGCATTGGCACCAAGCTTTGCGTACAGTGCCGTTGCCATCGGGTTGATATCCAGTTCCAGTGCCAGGTATACGGCAAAGGTTGTCATCAGGATTCCTGCTGCGATGTGACCCGGACCGATCGCAGAGATAAACGCGGACAGGAAAAACATCAGAACCGGGATCAGATACGTCCGTTTGCCGACCAACGCTACGATCTTTTTCGAAAACAAATCCAGCGTTCCGTTCTGGGACGCCATGCCAAACAGGAAGGTAACACCAACCAGCGTCACAAACATAGAACTGGAAAAGCCTTTTGCCACGTCACTGGCTTTTAACAGCCGCATGGTATCGCCGGATTTGATCTGCAGCTCCACTGCCATTCCCAGAAGCGCCAGCAAAAAGGCGGCTCCGATGGAAAAGAATCCGATATTGATTTTCTTTACAAATCCAACTGCGATTACCATAATTAATACCAGCAGAGAAAGCTGCGGTAAGATTGCCCGAATCATTTCCATAGTATATCCCCCCATTATCTTCTGACTGATGCAACGCCTTCCATTAACAGGTTGGCAGTGCGGAATCCAAATGTATCTTCAATAACCGGCTCCTTCTCCTCTGGCCGGTAATCCACTCCACATTCCAGTACTCCGCCCGGATGTCCAATGCGGATAAACTGGGTATCGGTGTCCGGATTTAAGACCTGCGCTACCACGCTTCCCGGCACAACTGCTGCTGCCGCCGTGCACATGGCTCCGGTCATCGCATAACTCGGATGTGTTTTCTGCATCGACATCATCCGGGAAAGCAGGTCAATTTCTTCTTTCCGGATTGTTGTTCCATCTGCAGTTTCGTAAGTATCCGACTCTGCCACAAAGGTCATCTTCGGAATACCAGGTGTTTCCCATGCTGATTTCTTATAATCATCGATCAGGCCAAGCTTCACTGCCGCAAGTCCCCGCACCGTTTCCAGAAGCTCCAGCTTCGCTGCATCCGCATTTAATTCATCCGGATTTTCTTTTCCGGTCAGCCCCAGATCCTTTGCTTTTACAAAAACAAGCGGATTTGCCGCATCAACAATGGAAACCTCCACCTCGCCGAAGTCCGGCACAGTCAGCATATCCACTGCATTTCCGGTTGGAAGCAGACCCTTTCCTAATGTTCCGGCTGGATTTATAAATTTCAGGCGGATCGGTGATGCCGTTCCCGGGACTCCGGCAATCTGAAAATCACCTGTATAATTCACGCCTTCATCCGAGGTCTTCACATCTGCCGCAATGATTTTTCCCGTATTGGTGTTGTAGATCCGCACGGTAGTCTCGTTCTCTTTCGGTGTGACCAGACCTTTTTCCAATGCAAACGGGCCAACACCGGAAGAAATATTTCCGCAATTTCCTTTGTAGCTGACGATCGGCTTATCAACCGATACCTGTGCAAAGGTATAATCCACATCTGCATCTGCTCTCTGTGAGCGCTTTACGATCGCAACCTTGCTTGTTACTGACTGGGAACCGCCAAGCCCATCGATCTGTTTGGCATCCGGACTTCCCATGAGACGAAGCAGGATTTCATCCCACGCTTCCTTATCTTTTGGGAGATCGGATTCCAATATGTAAATTCCTTTGCTGGTACCTCCCCGCATGATCGTCACCGGGAGCTTATATACCTGTTCGTTCTGATTCTGCATTTCGTTTCCTCCATCACCTGTGTGTGAAGGCGGCTGGCCATGCCGCCGGTCTTTTTAACCGGTACCGTTTTATGGTTTTATCATAGCATGAGGCCAACTGTAATACAAATTCATAATTTTCATTCAAACTATTCCACGCATCTATAGTTCATGGTATGATATGCATATCGGATCGCAAGCAGTTCCTAAACAGATTGCAAAACCGAAAACGCGATTCTATGACCATGTTAAATAATTTTTGGGGGATTTTTATGGATTTTAGAGACTTATCTTATGTCCTGGCGATCGCCAGATATCAGAATATTACCAAGGCTGCGAATTCTTTATATGTAACCCAGCCGACACTTACAAAATTTCTCCAGAACCTGGAGGCTGAGCTTGGACAAAAGCTGTTCCGGAAGCTGGGGCACCGTTTTGTTCTCACCTATGCCGGGGAACGCTATGTAGAAAAAGCGGCCGAGATCCTGAACCTGAAAAAAGAGCTGGACCAGGAAATGAACGACATCGTAAAGAACCATTACGGCTCCTTAAAGATTGCCTTTCCGACCATGCGCGGCACTTACATGCTTCCCTGTACCCTGCCGATTTTCAATTCCTTATATCCCAATGTACGGCTGGAAATTCTGGAGTCGCATTCCTATTTACTGGAAGATATGCTGTTAAACGCAGAGGCTGATCTCGCATTTTTCAATCTGCCTGTAAAAAGCCCGGATATTGACTACGAGATCATCAGCCACGAGGAACTGCTCCTGATCTTGCCGCATCATCACCCGCTTGCGGAAATGGGCGTACAAAAGCCGGACTGCAAATACCCGTGGATGGATCTTAAATATTTAAAAGACGAGCCATTCCTGTTCCAGACTCCGGGACAGCGGACCCAGCAGACAGTAGACCAACTTTTTAAAGCGGCCGGGATCACCCCGATCATAAAGCTGCAGACCAGCAACATCGCCGCAAAGGTCCAGCTGGTAGCAAAAGGCTACGGCTGCGGGTTTGTGACCGAAACCCATTTAAAGCACATCCAGCCGCCGCCTGACATTGCCTGCTTTTCCGTTGGCCCGGAAACCTGCACCACCGTTGATTTTGTGGCAGCCTACCGGCGCGGCAGTTATCTGCCGTACCATGCGCAGGAATATATTAAAATTGTAAAAGATTTCACCTAAAGCTCCATTTCCCTGCCATCCAGAGAAGCCGATACCAGCTTATCGTGACCATCATAGACAAGCTTGAGGGAGAAGAAATCCGTGCGTTCATTCAGAAGTCGGAAGAAGATCTTATCTCCCTCCCAGATGTTTAACGTTACTACGTCTTCCTTATTGACCCATACCAGTTCGCCCTCATTGCATGCGATCGGTTCGCCGGTAAAGGCATCTGCCGTAAAAAGTGACATATATTCTGTCACGCCATTCCCGGAGACAAAGGTCACAATGGCACGGTATTTCCAGGAAGTCAGCGTATAACCGGTCTCCTCCCAGACTTCACGGAGCAGACATTCCTCCGGGCTTTCATCTGCCTCAAAATGACCTCCGACTCCAATCCATTTGTCCTTATTTACATCATTTTTCTTCACAGTGCGGTGCAGCATCAGATACTGTCCGTCTTTTTCAATATAACATAGCGTACTCAATGAGCTCTTCACTTTTTCATACCTCCGCAGATCATAGCAGATTATTTTCCAAACTGGGAATTCTTTTATTGCCGTTCACATATTACAAACAGTAAAATACGTTACCTTTAGTTTCCGAAGCAGCCGGACCGATGCCGTATTTTCTCCTGCCACGCAGGCACACACCGGACAATCCAGTTCGTTCTTTGCATAATCGAGGATCGCACGGCATGCTTCTTCGGCATAGCCCTGGCGGCGGTAGGGCTGAAAGACGTGGTATCCGAGTTCCAACTCTTCTTCCGGCACATTTGCTCTTACAGCCTCCCGCTCCTTCGCATTGGATAACCCGGCTTTTCCGATGATCCTGCCATCTGTTTTTCGCACCAGTGCCCAGATCCCATACTCATAAAAGCGGTACTGACTTTTGATGTAAGCCTTTAATTTCTCTTCATCGTAAAAGACCTGGTCGGCTTCCCGTTCTTCCTGTGTAAACCAGGCATCCGGCTCCTTTGGCATAGCGCCAATATCTTCCGGGGTAAATTCCCGGATAAGCAGACGGTCTGTTTCGGCAATGATCCAGGGGAGGCTGATGTGGCGGCGCACAATGCGTTCTAAATATTCCGGGCAGATGGCATCCGGCGTTGCCAGATACTCTGCATCCCAGATGTCATTCGCTGTCTTTCCCTCTGCTGTCTTTTCGACCGGCTGGTTTTCTGTTCGCCGAAGCTCTGATGTCTGGCTTTTCTCCGTCCGTTCTTCCTTCTGACTTCCTCCACCATGTTCCTCCAAATGAATCAGACCAACAAAAGCTCTCCCCGCTGCTTTCGCGGCAAGGAGAGCCTCTCGTTCGTCAGAAACCACAACTGGATATGCTTTCTTTTCTACCCAAACTGTATAGTTCTGAACCATATATTCTTTTCCTCTGAATCAGCACTTCTCCGGCTCGTCGTACACTTCACCGAAGGTATCTACGGTCATGCTCTTGATCTTCTGCTCTTTGAGCGGTCTGTCGCTGTAGTCGGTGCGAGTCTCGGCAATCTTGTTTACCACGTCCATGCCGTCAATGACCATACCGAATGCTGCATATGCACCGTCCAAGTGCGGAGCGTCTTTATGCATGATGAAGAACTGGGAGCCTGCGGAGTTCGGCATCATGGAACGTGCCATGGAAAGAACGCCTGCAGTATGCTTTAAATCATTCTGGAAACCGTTCTGGCTGAACTCACCCTTGATGGAGTAACCCGGGCCGCCCATGCCGTTGCCGTTCGGACATCCGCCCTGGATCATGAAGCCTTTGATGACTCTGTGGAAAATAAGGCCATCATAGTAGCCCTTTCCTGCCAGGCTGATAAAGTTTTTTACGGTGTTCGGAGCAACCTCCGGATATAATTCTGCGCGGATCACGCCGCCGTCTTCCATAGTAATGGTAATCTCTGGATTTTTCATGGATCAAATCTCCCTTCGTGTAGTACGTTTGGTGTCACAACGCAAACGCTAAGATGGGGAATATTATATCATAAATTCCTCTAATACGCAAATATCCAACTCATGAGTCATGTTCCGTTCTGTATACACGGGTAGTTACCGTTCAGGCAGGTGAACGAGGCCTTCACCCTGTAATCATCCTCCGCAGTCTTTCCAGATCCTCCTGATCCGGGTGGGAAAGCGCCTGATCGAAGTTCTCGATCAGCGCATCCAGATTCGGCTTCGCATCCGGCATCTCCTTCATCTTCACATAGCGGTCCCGCACCGCCTGCGGCATCCTGCCCTGGCACATGTACTCTCCAACCACCGTGTTACTTGCGTCAATGGCCGTGCGGACATTCGCTAGAATCTTCTGATAGTATGCTTCACTGCCGCCGAAGCCCGCGGTGCCAAACAGGAAAATCTTTTTGTTCCGAAGCCTGCCCAGCAGCTCCAGGCATGCCTGATCCGCCGTGCCCTTGTCCGTCCAGAAACCCACATAGATCATCTCTGCATCCGGATCTGCGGATTTCGCCTCCCCGAAGTACGCACACCGCGCGTCCGGCAGTGCCCCTCGAATCGTATCCGCGAGCTTCCTCGTGTTGCCCGTCCGACTGCTGAAAATAATGGCATATCTCTCTTCGCTCATCGTCCTGTCCTTCCTTTCATTCTCTTCAGTGAACTACCCATTGTCTAAAGCCAATGGGCTTCCTGCTTTACAGACCTCGTAACCTACTATCTCCACAGGCGTTAATTCGGGCAGTCCCTGCCCTATATTGTTATTTTTATGCTATTTGTCTTAATCCTTCTTCCAGTATATTCTTTGCTGCATTGATATCCCTGTCATGATTTGTTCCACAGACAGGACATATCCATTCCCTTACTGATAGATTTTTCGTCTCTGTATTTTGGTATCCACAAACTGAACACAATTGACTACTGGCATAGAATGTATCTATTTTGACATATTTTCTGCCATTCCACTTGGCCTTATATTCTAACTGTCTTGTCAGCTCATGCCATGATACATCACTTATGGACTTTGCCAAATGATGATTTTTTACCATGTTTTTTATCTGCAAATCTTCCGAAACTATCACTTGGTTTTCGCTGATAATCTCATGTGACATCTTGTGCAGATAATCTTTTCTGGTATTTGTTATTTTCTCATGGCACAATGCTATCTTTTTCTTTGTTTTGTAGTAATTTTGACTTCTTTTCTCTTTATGGGCTAACTGCCTTTGCAGTTTCACCAGTTTCTTTTCGTATTTTCTGATGATTTTGGGATTTTCGTATTTTTTTCCATCAGAAGTAATACATAACTCCTTAATACCTAAATCTATTCCGGTATTTTGATTTGTATGTGGCAGTTCCGTGTGTTCTGTTTCCACTAAAATTGATACATAATATTTTCCACTCGGAACTTGTGATATCGTTACCGATTTTATCTGTCCACTAAAATTTCTATGCAGTTTTGCTTTTATACCTTTTAATTTAGGCAGTTTTACTCTATTGCACCCGAAATCTACTGTTATATTGCCATTCGTAAAATTTGTTGTATATGACTTATGATTATCGTGTTTACTCTTAAACTTCGGATAACCTGCATGTTCCTTAAAAAATTTCTGGTATGCAACATCCATGTTGTAAATCGCATTTGTCAGAGCAAATTTATCCACTTCTTTCAGCCATTCATATTCTTTCTTTAATTGTCTGTTGCAGTAATTGTTACAGTCGGTTTTACTAACTGATTTTTTCTCTTTCTCATATACTTCTTTCCGGTATGCCAGGGTCTGATTATACACAAAACGGCAACAGCCAAATGTTTTTGCAATCTGTATTTTCTGCTCATTATTAGGGTATATTCTGTATTTATATGCCTTTAACATCCACTGTCACCCTCTTTCTCAACCTTGATTTTCTATATATCTTTTCAGCATTTCTTCCGATACATTTCCTACACTACAGGCAAAATATCCATCTGTCCAAAAGGTATGTTCTTTCCAGAATTGTTTTCGTAAATATTGAGGATATCTTTTCCATATATGGTATGTTGTATAGCTCTTCATCAGGTTTACAATCTTACTAATAGACATTGTTGGTTCTGTCTCTATCATGTAGTGAATGTGATCTTTGTCTGTTTCCATATGTCTTATTATCACACTGTGTCTCTGACATATCTCATCCGAAAACTGTTTTATATCATCTGATATCTGCCTCGAAACCAGTAATTTCTTTCTATATTTGCAGACAAAAATAATTTGATATTGTAATAGGTATTTGTGTCTGTTTTTAGATTTCCATGTTCCCATGCCATGAGTATGCAATAATTTCTGATTTTTGGCTACCTTAACCCACCGTCTAAAGCCAGTGGGATTGCGGTAGCCCTATTTCAATGTCTGCATCCCTCTGCTTCATCGGATGCTTTCTCCTCGTTCACTTACATGATCGTCTTCATTTTTCGACATCATCCAGGCATTCCGAGCCTCGTTCATCCCTGTTTCACGCTTCCAGTATCGCCTTGATGCCTTTTGCACTTCGCATCGCCACGTCCCGGAAGTGATTTCCGGGGTTCAGTTCCCAGCGCACATCCACGCCGAGCTCCTGATAGTGCTGAAGGATCGCCTCCGTATTTTCCTGCACGGTTTTCAGCACCGCATTGAAAACGATCAGTGGCCGGTCTTCTCCCTGCGCCGGATACAGCGTAAGCTCCTTATAAGGAGTCTCTTCCTTTATTTCAAACACTTTTGAAGCCACCTTCACGCCTCCTCCCAGAACAGGTCATCCAATGTTCGGTTCAGTGCCCTGCAGATTGCGATGCAGAGTCGGATCGTCGGGTTATAATCGCCCTTTTCGATGGCGTTGATGGTCTGCCGCGACACGCCGACGAGATCTGCCAGCTGCTGCTGTGACAGGTCCAGCGCCGCCCGTGCCGATTTCATCTTCAGGTTCTTCATTTCAGCAGACCTCCCACCGATCGACACCGTTTTTCGCGAATTTCATCTTCCCGTTTTCCATCCCACCGCGTCTCTCTCGCATATCGATATAGAATTTCATCATCCGGTTTTTCATTCCGCCGAACCTCCCCGTTTATCCACCCACGCTTTCAGTAGCAGGTTCACGATGATCAGCGCGAAGAACGCGAAGATCAGCAGATAGATGCCGCCATCCCAGGTGAGGACGCCATCGACGATCACGTCGCCAGCATTGGCATGTCCCCGGAAACCCAGGTACTGCATCACCATCACCGCCACCATGAGCACGATCGCGGCGTTCGAGCCCGATGTCTGCCGGATACCCCAGTACGCATCCTGCCAGATATCATAGAGGATGACCACCAGACATCCCACCATAAGGCAGGCCATCATGAGGAGTGAAAACTCGATCGGCAGTGCACCCACGCACTCCTCCCACAGCACCGCTGCCGCAAGCAGTGCGGCCAATGTCAAAAAGCCGTAGCGAAATGCCCTCCCGCGGATCAGCTCCTGCCGCTCATCATAGCCACTGTAGTCCTTATCCTTCTTAAACATAATGATCTTAAATACCTGAACCGCGATAAATGCAGCCGTAAATGCGAAAATATCTGACATATACACCGACCTCCTTCCAACAATATGTAAACTATATCTTACATCTACAGTATATATCAGAGGCGTCATTATGTCAAGAATACTTTACATTTTCGAAGCACCTCAATACAAGCCACAAAAAAGCTGCCCCGGCACATGCAGATGCACAGGCCAGAAACAGCTTTTCAAGTCTTATTCTTTTAATCCGCTAAATGCAGCATCTCGATCAAAAAGATCCAGGTGAGACCATAATAGGAAATAACCGCTACCAGGTCATTCACGGTGGTGATAAGCGGACCGGACGCTACCGCCGGGTCTACGCCGAATTTCTTAAACAGGATCGGGATCACGGTACCGGAAACACTGGAGATCATCATGGCCAGAAGCAGGGCCACGCCGATGCAGGCAGAGACCGCAAATCCAAAGCCCGGTGTCATGCCCTTTGCGAAAACTACATAAAGTCCGATAAATACAAAGGAAAGAACGCCAAGGATCAGTCCGTTGCACACGCCGACTCTCGCTTCCTTAAATACCAGGCCAAGTTTCTGCTTGCCATCCAGGTTCTCATCCATCAGCACACGGATGGTCACTGCCAGGGACTGGGTGCCGACGTTTCCGGCCATGTCCAGAATCAGGGACTGGAAGCAGATCACAATGGTCAGCTGCGCTACCACACCCTCAAACAGACCAACCACACTGGAAACCACAAGACCAAGGCCAAGTAAAATGATCAGCCACGGAAGACGCTTGTGCACGCTCTGGCGGATCGGCTCGTTTAATTCCTCCTCAGAAGCAAGACCTGCTAACTTTGCGTAGTCATCGCCCATCTCATCATCGACAACCTGAACGATGTCCTGCGCAGTGATGACACCAAGGATCTTGTTGTTCTCATCCAGTACCGGGATGGAATCCTCGGAGTAGTCCTTCATGCGCTCGATACAGTCTTCGATCATCTCACGGGCATACACATATGGGTAAGACTCCATGATGATATCATCCAGGCTGCTGCCCTCTCGGGCAATGATCAAATCCTTTAAGTCGATCGCACCGCAGAACGTGTGCTGGTCATCGGTTACATATAAGGTAGAAATATTATCGTTTTCTGCCGCCTGTGCAACCAGCTCCCGCATCGCTTCACGGACACTGATTCCAGCTTTAATCTCAATAAAATTCATGCTCATGCGGCTTCCGATCTCATCTTCATCGAAAGACTCCAGCATGGCAATGTCGCGCTTGGATTCATTGTCAATCAGGTCAATGAGCATATTACGCTCCGGCTTTGCCAGGCGCTTAAGCAGCGCTGCTGCCTGATCAACTTCCATGCAGGAAAGAACCTCAACCTTCTTTCTTGCATTCAGTTCCTCAAAATAAATTTCTGCGTTATCCAGATATTCAAAAATATCAGAAAGCTGTTCCGCGTCTAAAATGCGGTATAAACGCTCTCTCTCATCTCTTGTCAGCACCTCGAAAGAGGATGCGATATCATTCTCATGGTAGTCGGAAATCCGGTCCTTTAATACACGCGGGGATACGTTGCTCCGCATGATCTGCTCCAGTTCCGTCTGGTAGTCACGTACCTGAACTGCCACGTCTTTGTTCTCGTTCTCGTTCATCTTTTCCATGTCTGCTCCTTTCTCTGCCTGCGCGAAAGTGTTTCTCTTTCTCACAGCGTTTTATTCTCACGGCTGTCATCCGTGGAACCGGAGCATTTTTGATCTGCGCAAACCTGCTGTATTTTTCCAGAAAAATCTCCTGTATTCTTCACGCTTTCTTAACAATAGATTCAAAAAACAAGAAAGAAAAAACAGCAGCGTGTTTCCGCAAATAAAAAATGCCATTACCGGTTTCATCTGAAAACGGGCAATGGCAGACACACGCAAATATAGCCTGATCCGTGCAGTACACCTGTGATGCAGGGACTACCGCTCAGACAGCTTTCCTATAAAAATCTAAACTCAATTCGTGTGAGAAAACGGACAGCGGATTCAGACAGGCTGTCGGTCTTCTTTTCTCTTCCATTGCCGCTCATTCGCTTATAACTGTCCGCGACGTCCATTCCCTCACCTCCTTATATGTGCACGATCAATAAATTCCTCCTAAACTATACTACAGCATTTTTTTCGCGTCAACCACCCAAATTTCCAAGTTGATATTTTTTCACTAGTCACATCACTTTTGATGTGATATATTAAATTTGTTACCGCCTCCAGACTGGTATGGAAAGGAGGTGTTCGGAATGGAATATATCTTATCCTTTATTGTCACCGTTGCGGCTGGTGTAGCTTGCCACTACATCATCAAATGGTTAGACGGTGACAAGTAGCCGGTAACTATAGCCTGTGGGCTTAAGCCTTCCCACTCCAGAAAACAGGAATAGAAAACCCCAGAAGTATGCGAGACTTCTGGGGTTTTCGTTTTGCTGTTCGCAATGGAACATCTTATCCTTTTGCCTAACGGCATTATATCATATGCGATTTTGAAAAACAATATCCTTTTTTGAATAAGATATTTTTTTAATTCTTAATCCACTTCTCAGCGCGGCAGCGTAAATCCTTTTCCCAACACCTCCTGTGTGGTATCCACCAGCACAAAGCTTTCTGCATCGACATTCTGGATCAGCTGTTTGATGTGCGGCAGACGGCGGGGCGCTGCCACACAAAGGATCGCTTTCTGGTTTTGATCTGTATACCCGGTTTCGATCGGAAACAAGGTTGCACCAACATCATTTTGCAAGAGCATTTTTTTGATGGAATCGTATTTTGAGCTGATCACCCAAAGTTTTGCCTGACTGTGTCCCATCATCAGCACCTTATCCAGTACGACAGACATGATCATGATCTGGATCAAACCATACAAAATCTGGTCCATGCTGGAAAACGGAATCTGCAGTACGACTACCACAATACTGATCCCCATCATGCAAACACCCACCGGCACTCCGAACAAACGGTTCACGATCAGCGGCGGAATGTCCAGACCGCCAGTCGAAGAATGTGCCCGCATCACCAGACCAATGCCGATTCCTGTAAGGATTCCCGCAAACACGGCACATAAAACCAGATCATCCGATAAGCCGCCTCCGCCTGATAAAACCTCCAGCGCACAAAGCATCGGCGGAAATATGACACTGGAAAGGATCGTCGTCAGTGCAAATTCCTTTCCCAGGATCCACAAGCCCAGAAAAAAGCAGATTCCATTCACAACCGCATAGGTTCCGGACACCGGCAGACCAGTCAACGCATATACCACCTTGCCGACTCCGGTTGTTCCGCCTGTGATCAGCCCGCTCCCTTCCAAAAAAGAAACGGTAGCAAAAGCAACAATCAGATTTCCGATCAGTACCATGCCTAGTTTTTTCCAATGACTCATGAACATTTCCTCTTCTTTATTATAAAAGCCATCCGGCCAGTAAACTCTGTATTACCAAAATGATCGCACCGCCAAGGCGGGATGAAATCTGTGCAAAAGACATCAGCTCCATTCTCTCTGCTGCGGTAAGAACATAGACATCTCCATTACCACCTGCGTTGCACATGCAAAGTCCTGCAGTGATCCCTGCTTCTACAAAGAAGAATTTCATCAGCATTCCTGCTGCCCCTGCGCCAATGGTTGCTGCTGCTACTACGATCAGACACATCACGACATATCCCGGGGAAAGTACTGCAAACAGAGATGCCAGATCAAACATGCAGATTCCAACACCTGCCATGATGATCACCGTAACATTGGCACGCATAAACTGATACCACTGTACCACACAATACTCCATGCGTTCCGGCAGGATTCCGAGAATTTTTACCAGGGCTACTGCAATGATCGTAAATGCGTATGCGTGGATCATCGGAACATAGCTTGCAATGATCCGTCCGAAAATAACGAACGCTGCTGTTGCAAAACATCCAATTCCCAGATCTTCTAATCTCAATGTAAAATCATAGGTTTTTCCTGCATCTTTTTCGCTGTAGCCTTTCATCAGGGTTCCATTTCCTGTCAGCTTCGGGAATTTCCAGCCCAGATTTTTTAAAATGATGCCGCCAAAAATCGCGAACCAGTTTCCAAGCGTCATGGCCGGAAGCATTTTGGAATAAAATGTATCCGCTGCCTGGCCACTTGCATTGGCATAAATTTCGGACATTGGAACAGCTCCGGCGCCATTGCCGCCGCCCATGATCGGCCCAACAATATAAAGCACTACATCACGAAAGCTGTAGCCAAAAAATCTGCCAACCAGTCCTGCTACTCCATAAGAGACCATGATACCGCCGGCGATTGGAACAAAATACCGGCTTCCGGCCTTAATTAACATTTTCCGGTCCATGCCAAGAATACTTCCGCACAGCAGTGCTCCTACATAAAATCCGAGCACATCTGTTTTTCCATTTATCGTATTGTTCACAATTTCAATGGCCGATTCCGGAATCAGATTCTTATAAACAAGGAATGCACAGATAAAAGGAACTGCAGCCATTCCAATTGTTTTTTGCAGGATTGATATTTTTCCTATGATAAAATATAAGAGATACCCCAGTGAAATGCAGACTGCCAGTCCTCCGATCAGGGAGTTTGGAAGCTTTTCCATATAAACTGCAACCGCGGTGATGGCCGCAAAGATTACAAAGAGCACCATTGGCATTTTCATAATGTTCATTTTACTGTTTTCATCATACTGAATCATCATATCATTCTTTCCCCCACTCGTACAAAAAAGCGATCATACATTTCAGTGAATTGAAATAATCTTCTATTGCCAGGTTTTCATTCGGTGCATGATGATTGGAGGCGGTGTTGCCCGGTCCTACGCCGATCACCGGCAATTCCGGCCACGCATTCCGAAATACAATCGCCGGCCCGGAACCCAACTGGGTCAGTTCCCGCATCATTGGTTTATGGTAAACAAGTTCGGAAGCCTTGTCCAAAACATCTGCTGCGGGAGTTTTTAATGATGTCTTCACCGGCCAGGTTCCCCCCAGATACTCCACTTCCACATCTTCAAATCCGTTCTTATCCAGATGTTTTCTCAGCTGTCCGGCGATCTTATCCGGATTCTGATCAGCTACGAGATACATGGAAATTCTCGCCCACGCCGTATGCGGAACAATGCCGCGCGGTCCATTGTACAATTCCCCGGCTTCCAATCCACAAACCGATAACGTTGGCTCCAGATAAACTCTTTTTTTCAGTTCTTCGCCGGAAGCCCCAAGCACAAACTGCTTCAACCCCAGTTTCTGTTTTTGCTTTTCTTCATCGTATGGAAACTTTTTCAGAAACTCCAGTTCTTCCTGCGTTGGCGGTATCACATCATCATAAAAGCCCTCGATCTGTACCTTTTCATCGCTGCTTTTCAGTGTGGAAAGCGCCCAGATCAGCCGCCAGGAAGCGCTCGGCACAGTCGCGCCCATCCTTCCATGTACATCGGTTGCTGCCGTCGTAACTTTCAGATTGAACGCGCAGGCTCCGCGTACACCAAACCGGCTCCACGGATTTCCCTCCTGGTCGTGCCGTCCATTTTCCCAGAAGCAGACATCTGCTTTCGTATGCTCCTGAAATTCTTCCATATGCATATTCTGATACCGCACCATAGACGGACTGGAAGTTTCTTCATCCCCCTCAAAGAAGAACTTTACATTGACCGGCAGTTCCCCGCTTACTGCAAGCAGCGCTTCCACCGCCTGAATTCTGGAAACCAAAGGTCCTTTATTATCCGATATTCCTCTGGCATACATTCTGCCGTTCTCGATTCTCACCCGGTACGGATCTCCTCCGTCCCACTTTTGCGGATCTCCCGGCTCGACCACATCGTAATGATTGTAGAAAAGAACCGTTTTATCTTTCGTTCCATTTTTCTGTGCAGCGATCATGTCATTGCCTTCTCCGCCGCCGACACGCTTTGCAGAAACTCCGGCTCTTTCCAGACGCTTCTCGATCCATGTTCTGGTATTTTCCAATGCTTCCGCATGAGCCGCCGTGCTTGGAAAACTGCAAATTTCGCCAAGATCCTTCAAATATTCTTCCCGATGTTCATCCACATAGGCAAACGCCCGCTCTAATACATCCATATGACCTCCACAAACGTTACTGGTTATTCTTGAAAAATATTTGCAAATACTTTATGGTCTCAGTATAATAGTTCCAAGAAGTTATGTCCAATGAGTCATTTTTCCATTTTCCATAATATTTTGTCATGGTTATTTCAGGAGGATTTTCTATGTTTGCCCATGCCTATGAATATGTCTGTGCGATTGCCGATTACCAGAATATTTCCAAAGCCGCACAGGCACTCTGCATCACACAGCCTGCTCTCACAAAATATATCAACCGTCTGGAGAAAGACCTTTCCATCCGGCTTTTTGACCGTACGGCCAATCCGGTCGTTCTCACGGAAGCCGGGGTGCGTTTCGTCCAAAAAGCAAGGCAGATCCGGCTTTTGGAAGCCGAGCTGATGGCTGACCTCAACCAGTTCACCCATTCCAGTCACGGAACCATCCGTCTCGGCATGGGGCCTGAGTTCTGCAGCACCACGCTTCCTTACCTGATCACGGCCATGAAACAACAATATCCAAATCTCAAGCTCAAATTAACGGAAGGAAACAATAAACAGCTTTTTTCTTTCCTGGAAAAAGGAGAGATTGATTTTGCGATCTTATCTTCCCAGCAGATTCCCGACAATCTGCAAAGTAAAATCATTCAGGTTGAGCCCATTGTTCTGGCAGTCCCAACCAGCCACCCGCTCTGTCAGGGAATGGATCTGACCGCCAATTCCCCGCTAACCCCTTACTACATTTCTCCAGCCCAGGTGAAAGGAAGCGATTTTATTGTCTGCAATCCCGATGTCGGCATGGGACAAACCGCTCACGCACTCTTTGACCGCTATCACCTTTCTCCTCACATCGTAATGGAAATACAGAGAAATGAGGCAGCACTCCGCCTCGCCTCCACCGGCATTGGTATGGTTTTCGTTCCGGTACGGACCGTGCTCCGCATCCAGCTCATCGCGCCCATGGCATATTTTTCCATTTCCAATCCGCTTCATTGCCGCAATCGCTACCTTTGCTATCAGAAAGACAATCCGCTTTCCGAGCCGGCAAACTGTTTTATTTTTCTTATCTCACAACTGTTTTCCGAAGAAAATGCCTTGCTCTCCCCGGTTTGCCAATTGCTTACACAGCCATCGGTTTCCTAGGTGATTTTTTATCTGCCAAAGCTGTCGCTGACCGCTTTTCTCAGATATATAACAACGAAAAAAGGAGTGTCCTAAGACACTCCCTTCACGGTCCAGCTGTAGCTTTCCCACGCCTGATTCAATTGAATGACTGCGCTCTCTTTTGCGTCCAGCGCACTGTAATAATCGGCAACGCCCTGCAGATAATCGCTCTGGGAAAGCATTCCGGCCTGCTGTTTTTTCTGCTGCGATGCGTACGTGATCGATGCGCTTTCATAAGCATTGGCTGCTCCTTCATACTGAAGCTTTGCAGCTTTTAGCTCATCATAAAGACTCTGCATCTGGGATCGCACCGTTCCCTCTGCCTGAGTCTCCTGATCGGATTTTACGGAAATCTCCGTTGCGGTTTCCGCGCTCTGATGGCGGGCATTCTGCACGCTGGAGCTGTTGCCGACTGCCGTTTCCACATCCGCAGCGAAATCGACCGCATCGATGGCTGCAAGATCCGGGAGCGGCACGCTTCCGATCGTGATCGCGGAATTATCTTCCAGTCCCAGATTGGATAACAGGTTAAACCGGGCATTCGCTGCCTGCTGCCGGTATGATTCATACCGGTTTTTCGCGCTTGCCATGGTGTCAGCAGCTGCCATCACATCAGCTGCTGTCGCCATGCCTGCACTCTGTTTTTTTAACGCTGCCTGGTAACTGCTCTGGGCTGCCTCGTATTTTTTCTCTTCCGCCTGCGCCTTAGTGTTCATCTGATTATAGCTGCGCATGAGGCTCTGCGCAGTCAGAACATAGCTGTCTATCGTCTTCTGCCTGCTTACCGACTGCGTTTTCGTTTCCAGGGATTCCAGCTGTTTGGTGATCTGGGAAATGAACATGCTGAGACGGGAAGCGTTCATTTTGTAAACGGCCTTCGTTTCTGCGTCATCCTCATACTTCTCCTGCATAAATTTCATGTAGTCCCGCTCGGTTTCCAGGGTGGAAAGCATGTTCTGGTAGGTTTCCTTGTTGGTGGTATAGTTTTCCAGGGAATTTTTTAAATTCCGGTTGTTTAGCACCAATTGTTCCAGGTTGTTGTAGTCTACTGAGGTTACGGACCGGGTGGTTTGTTCCGCATTTTGTTCTGCGGTTTCTGCACTCTGTCCGGAAGCAGTCTCTGCCGTCTCTTCTTCCGCAGTCTGGCCGGAACCTGTCTCTGCAACCTCTGCCCTCGCAGAAAGAGAAGTACAGGGAAGGCTGAGCATACCAAAAACAATCGCAAGAAGCAGTGCAGCCCGGATTCCAACCTTTTGGGGCATATGGAATCCCTGCTTCGCCTGCCGCTTCCAGCTTTGCGGACAAGACAATTCATGCAAACGATTTTCATTTTGTTTTCTCTTCATAGACCGCTCCTTTCCTACTCTGCCGATGCCAGTCCGTTTACACTCCAGTCATAATCGACCATGGCCTGAAGCAGAGACAGCTTCTGGGTCTGGGCTGTTACCTGGGCTGTAGTATAAGAAGCTTTCTGACTTTCATAGGTATTCTTTGTAATGGTTCCAGCCGCCAGCTTTGCATCCGCGGATTTCATGGAAACCTCCTGCAGAGCCAGCGCAGACTGTGCCTGCTCGTAATTGGACTGTGCCAGGATCAGGGAATCATAGGCGGACTTCACACTGTTGGAGATGGTCTCCTTCTGGTTTTTTGCAGTTTCCGTCAGCTTTTCTTTCACGGTATCGGTGCGGGCATTGGTAAGCTGCTTCTGTGTCAGGCGGTACGCATAGCTGTTATCCAGCGCCGTCTGAATGTCTGCGTTCACATCGATTGCCGCAATCTTTTTCTGGTCCGGCTCAGGAAGCTCTGCGATCTCCACATCGGCCCCATAGCTCCAGCCTAACATCAGACACAGATTTTCTTTTGTGGATGCCAGGTTGCTTTCTGCAGTCACCAGCGCCGCCTCTGCATTGGAAACGGCTTCTTTTGCACTTAATACCTTGGACTGAGTGGACATGCCTGCTGCCAGCCGGTTTTCTTCCGACTGAC
Organism: Clostridium sp. AF32-12BH; assembly: GCF_003477935.1. Taxonomy (NCBI): domain Bacteria; kingdom Bacillati; phylum Bacillota; class Clostridia; order Eubacteriales; family Clostridiaceae; genus Clostridium; species Clostridium sp. AF32-12BH. Next base: position 120,031 of record NZ_QUEH01000001.1, read on the forward strand.
AGGAAAGCTTAGCCTGCTCGATGCGGGCCTTCGCGCTGTCCAGATTGTAGTACTGGGTCCAGTAGGTGATCATCAGACCCTCCGCCTGCTTGGCAAGCCGTGCCTCGGTCTGGTCGTACTGGATCCGTATGGTTGCCTGGTCATCGGTATTTTCATCGCCCTGCTCCATCAGACTCTTTGCCTGCTGCTCATTCCGGAGTGCGGCAGCCACCCCGCTTCCGTAGTTCTCACTGTCAGAATCCGGGTACTCAATGCTGGAATAAATCTCATTGGCACGGTCATAGTACTCCTGTGCCACATCATCGCGGTTTTTCGTCAGGTAATCTTTATAACTGATCGCGTTCTGGATGACGGTCGGGTTGTACTCATGGATCAGATCCTTGATCTCATCGAATTCCAGCTTGTTGTCCTTCAGCGTTGCCCACTTTTCTGCCGAGTAGGCAAATTCCGGGCTCTGCTGGGCGAAAGCCGGAAGCGGAAGCGCTGCAGTGACAAGAGCCGCCGCCAGGAAACTCCCCGCCAGTTTTCTTCCGGTCCGTGTCCAGTGACCGCCTGCATTCTGTCTGCATGATCCCTGGGCAAACGGCCTTTTGCCTGCACGGTGCACCGTTCCAAAGCCAGCGCACCGTTTTCTATTGTTCGGAAGCATTCTATCTCCTCCTTTTTTCGAATAACAAACGCAACTATTCCGTACATAATCACGCATCTAGTTTCAACGATCCAATCCTAAATATCCAGCACCTTCAACTCTTTCTTTCCGTTCATCAGTGCGTAGTAAACCGGCAGGATGAAGAGTGCCACTGCGACACCAACAGTCAGACCACCGATATTTACCACCGCAAGACCCTGGGTGGTAGAACCGCTGCTTCCGAATGCCATTGCCATCGGCAGCATGGAAAGAATGGTCGTTAAGCTCGTCATCATGATCGGGCGCATACGGGTCGCACCTGCCTCGATCAGCGCTTTTTCAGCGGCATCTCCATACGGTACTGGTTCACGGTATCGACATACAGAATACCATTGTTTACGACGGTACCAACCAGGATCAAAAATCCCAGGATGGAAGTCATGGACATGCTGACTCCGGTCAGCTTCAGAAGTCCAAAGGAACCAACCAGGCTGAACGGGATCATCGTCATAACCATGAAAGAGAACTTCGGGGACTCAAACTGCGCGGACATAACTACGAAGATCAGGAATACTGCTACCGCGATCGCATTGTACAGTCCGGAGAATTCCTCCTGCATCATACGGTCTCTGGAGTTGGTACCCCGGGTAATGGTTCCGGTTAAGTTCGGGCTGATGACCTCATTATCGATCTGGGTCTTCACAGCAGCGCTAGAAGCATTATCTACATAATCTGCGCTGATCGTGATCTGGTAGGACTTATCTTCTTTCTCGATGGAGGACGGGCTGTCCTTGTAGTAGATCTCAGCGACATCAGACAATGCCACATAACCGCCGGACGGCTTCTTTAAAATCATGCGCTCTAACTGCGGCACGGTCTTATACTGGTCCTCTGGATACTCTGCCTTGACGCTGATCTCCTGTCCGTCGACTTTTAAGGTAGTGACTTCTTCGCCGTCCAGCATCTGCTTCACCATAGTACCGATCTGCGCTGCAGTCAGTCCTTCCGCGGAAGCAGTGACCGGATCTACCTTTACAGCGACAACCGGTGCCGTGTTTTCAATACTGGAGTGGACATTCTTCACATCATCTCTTGCGATCAGCTCGTTTACGATCTCATTGCTGACCTCCTGAAGCTCATCGTACTGGGTTCCCTTTAAGATGGCCTCGTAGCCGCGGGACCGCCCCATCATGCTCATGGAAGTGGATGCCTCTACGGTAATGGTACAGTTCTCCAGATCTGCCATCTCATCTTCCCACTGGCTTACAACGTCATCGGTAGACATCTTCCGGTCATCCTTCAAATAGGCAGTAATAGTACCGCTGTCGTTGTTGTAACGGAGCATGTAGGAATCCACATCCTCATGGGCTGCCACAATCGCCTCAGCCTGTGCAAGGATTGCATCGGCCTGCTCGGTGATCAGCCCTGGCCGGGTCTCAATGCTGACTCTGACCGTACCGGTATCGTCGGCTGTCATCAGCTCGGTCTGCATACCGCTTGCGAGGAACAACGTCGCTGCGATGATGCCGACCGATGTAAGCAGCACGATTGCTTTATGGTTTAACAGTACCGGCATCAGCTTCCGATAGCCATCCTGCAGGAAAGCCAGCGGTCGGGAAGCCGGAGCAGAAGTGCGTTCTTTCGGCTTATACATCATGTAGCACAGCGGTACGATCGCGATCGCAGACAGCAGGGATGCACACATACAAAATACGATCGTGTATCCCATGGCGCCGAACATCTGACCGCTCATACCATTTAAGAATACCAGCGGAATAAATACAACGCAGGTGGTAACCGTGGAACCTACGATGGACGACACCACGATGTTCGTTCCTTCCAACGCCGCCTTTGCATAACCAAGCGCGCCTTTGTCTTCCTGCTTATCCATGGCTCTGAAACAGCTCTCCAGCACAACGATGGAGTTATCGACCATCATGCCGACACCAAGAACCAGTCCGCTCATGGTGATGATATTTAAGGTAAATCCTGCCCGCGTCATGACGATCAGAGACAACAGAATGGAGGTCGGAATGGAACTTCCGACGATCAGGGATGCCTTGAAATCGCCGAAGAACAGGAAAATGATGATCATGGAAATGACAACCGCCATGACCATGGTCTCTGCTACATCCTTAAGGGAATCCAGGATGGAATCCGCCTCATCTCGCGCCACGGTAATGGTCAGGTTCTCATCATCGCCCTCCAGATTTTTGATGACCTGCTTAACCTGTTTAGAAAGATCCATGGCGGTACTGCTCTGCTGCTTGGTTAAGGAAATGGAAATGGTCTCCTCGCCATTATAGCGGGATACGCCGCCCTTCTGCTCCTCTGCATAGGAAACCACGGCAATATCCTCGAGGTAAACAATCTTATTGCCTGAAACCGTGATTGGCATCTTTAACAGATCATCCAATGTATCGTGCTCTGTTAACGTGGAAACGGATAAATCCAGATTGCCGGACTCTGCGCTTCCGGACGGATAGGACAGGTTTGCCGCGGACATTGCGGACTTGATGTCGCTGATGCTTACGTTATACTGGTCCATCATATCGGACATCAGCTCGATTTTTATGTACTCGGAGGAACCACCCATGGTGGATACCTCTGCCACCGTTGTCAGTTTTTCCAGCTCCGGCACGATCTTCTGGTCTACATAATCATAGAAATTTTCCTGGGACGGGTTTGCAACGGTAAGCATAATGCTGGCCTGCGCGTTGTTGTTCATCTCCATGACGGTCGGCTCTACGTCATCCGGCAGATCCCGGATGCTGTTTAAGCTCTTGGTCAGGTCGCTGTAGGCCTCATCCATATCCGTGTCGTAATCATACTCCAGCATGATCATGGAACGGCCCTCACTGGTGGTGGAACTCATGCTCTTAACACCCTCGAGCGTGCTGACCTGATCCTCAATGAGCTGCGTGACCAGCTCATCCATATCCTCCGGGCTGGCGCCGGAATAGTTTGCCATAATGATCATCATCGGCTGATCCATATCCGGCATCTGCTCCAGAGTTGCATTAAATACAGAAGAAATACCGAACACGATCAGGCATAAGAGCGCCATCAGCACGGTGACCGGACGCTTCAGTACAAATTTAGTAACTCCCATTTACGTCTGCCTCCTTACTGTGCTTTCGGTGCGCCGCCTGCTACACCAGAAGCTTCTACCTCTGATTTCAAACGGATATCCGCACCCTCATACAGGTTGGAGCTCCAGGTGCTGACCACCATATCGTCTGCATTCAGACCGGAAAGGATCTGCGCGTTCTCGGAATCGTAAATGCCAACCTCAACGGAAGTCATCTTCGCTTTGCCGTCTTCATACAGATACACATACGCGTTCCCGCCGCTGTAATAGATCGCATCAACCGGAACCAGCATTGCATTTTCTGCACGCTCGGTCACCAGTTCAATCTTCACAGTACTGCCGATGGCAATCTCATCGCTTCCGGTCATATCGCCTTTCACCTTAAAAAGTCCGGTGGAAGCATCGACCATGTTGCTGATCTCAGTGATGTTTCCGGTGTAGGTAGTTCCATTCTTGGAAATTTCCAGTTCATCACCGGTCTTTAAGTTCTGCATCATGCGCTGGGTCACATAAAAAGTAATGCTGTTTTGACCTTCCCCTGCGATAACGCAAAGCTGCGCAGACTGGTTTACACGGTCATACACATCCACATCGACACTCTCCACGCGTCCTGCGATCGGTGCGGTGATGGTGCTGTATTCCACCTGTTTCTCATACTGCAGCTTTGCCGATTCGTACTGAAGCTCGGCAGACTTTAAGTTGTTCTGGTACTGCTCATATTCCTGGTCGGACAGATCGCCGCTGCCGTAGAGAATCTGCATTCTGTTTAAATTGCTCTGTGCCTGGGAAAGATTGACCTGTGCGGAATCCATGTTGTTTTTCGCAGATTCCACCTGCTCTGTGTTAATTTCCATCAGCACCTGCCCCTGGCTGACGATGTCACCAGCCTTCACATTCACTGCCGTTACATCGCCGCCTGCCTTGGCATAAACATAAACGACATCGGCTGCTTCCACCGTACCGGTCAGGCTGGAAGTAACAGATACATCACCGGTTGTCGGGTTTGCCGCATTGACGACGGTTACGTTCGATTCCTGCTGCATTCCGCCAGGACCTCCCATGCCGCCTGGACCTCCGTGCCCGCCTGCACCGCCTCTGCTGCTCAGGAAAAATGCTGCGCCTGCCAGAATGATCACTGCCGCGCCTGCTCCTGCCACGATCTTTTTCTTCTTATCCATCATGATGCACTACACTCCTTCACCGTTTTTTTCTAGTTTTATGTTTCGTTTCATACCTGTTTTTGTATCTGTTTTCAGCCATACACAAAATGTCATTTTTGCATAACTGTCTTTTCTGCACTGAATCCGCTGACACTTCTTTGTTCTTCCTGCCTCCTAGGTTTTCCCTTCCCTTAAGATCACCACCAGAACAATGACTCCGGCTACCAGAAAGGTTCCGCCTGCAATGTATGCCAGATGCAGATTTCCTGCAATCGATTCTGGAAGGATACCGCTCTCTTCCAGGAAAGAGACCGCTGCTAAAATCCAGATTCCCGGGTGATACAGCCAGCAAAAGGTCCTGAAAAACTCTGACTGTTCTGCTCCCGGGCGGAACCGGAATAGACATGCCGACATACCAAGACCGCCAATTGCCAGATAAAGCAGGGTGTTTGCCAGAGCCATGACCGTGAACGTCCGCGCAAGCATTCCCCCTGCACCAAGAAGGAGAAGAAGCACAAAACAGATTCCGGTATATCCCAGAATTTCTTTTTTCAAAATTCCGTCATCCGGCGGTCTTGCCGAAGATTTCTGTCCCATACAGCTGCTCCTTTCCATACATTGACATGTTAAAGATCCTAAAAAACAAATGTGAGAAAAATGTGAGAAATTCCGCATATTTCTGTGAGGAATCTTTCGGAGGCACCGGAAAGATGCTATACTTTTGGAAGAATGTAACTGTGAAGGTACTGAACCGTTACGAGAGAAAACAAAAAAGGCTGTTCCAGGCTTGCGGTCCTGTCTGGCAAACCGGGAACACCAAAAGAAGGAGGAAAATTTTTATGCCGCATATCCTCATTACCGACGATGATCCGCACCTGCGCCGTCTGGTGCGTACTTATGCCGAACTGGAGGGCTACGACTGCACCGAGGCTTTTGATGGCGCCGCCGCTGTCACCGCACTCAAACAAAAAGCGTGTGACCTGGTCCTCTTAGATGTTATGATGCCGGGACCGGATGGCTTTGAAACCCTGGAGGCAATCCGCCGTTTCAGCCAGGTACCGGTCATCATGCTGACCGCACGAAATGAAGAATACGATAAATTAAACGGGTTTCAGCTTGGCGTCGATGACTATGTCGCCAAACCATTCAGTCCCAAAGAACTTATGGCACGCATCGACGCGGTACTCCGCCGCACCCAGTCACGCGCAGAAACGCCCGCCCCGCTAAAACAGCTTACCTTTGACGGACTTTCCATCTTTCCGGATTCCCATATCATCACGATAGACAGTCAGCGTGTAAATCTTCCGCCAAAAGAATTTGACCTGCTTTTAAAACTGGCACAGAACGAGCATATTGTCTTAAGCCGTGACCAATTACTCGAGAGTGTATGGGGATACCAGTACTGCGGAGACGGACGCACCGTCGACACGCATATCAAATCCTTAAGGGAACACATCGGTGCTTACCGGAAGTTCATTCAGACTGTATGGGGAGTGGGGTATAAATTTGAAAAACCAGATGAAACTTAGATTTGCAGTCTTAAAAAACCGGATGGTATTCCGGCTCTGGGTCTTCATGATGATCCCGGTCATGTTCGGGATCGGCTTTATGTGGGTGGTACAGATTTTTCTTTTTGAGCAGAATTATGCCAATGCTTCTGTTAACGAAGCATTGAACCAGCTGTCTCCGATCATGGAAGATCTGCGCAGCCGCGACATCGGGGAAGATGAAAAATTCTTATCCTTTATCAGTCACATCAACGTCAATGGCGAGCTGCTTTTACTCTCGACGGATGGCACTCTCGTAAAAATGTATTCCTCCGGTCACCTGGTACAGCCGCAGGAATGGGAAAAAACATTAAAGACGCCCAGACTGCTTAGCGATCCATCCCGGTTGGATGAGCTGATGGCCGGGCGTCCTTACAAGCATATCGAAAAAATGCACGGACAGATCATCGGCTATGAACTTGGATTTCCGGTCACCTACCAGGGAGAACGGAGCTATCTGATTCTGCGCAAGGCCCTGCTCAGCCGGACGGTCCTGAATTTAAACCGCTCCCAGCTGATCGTCCTGAGCATTCTTTTAACCGGCATCGCCTCTGTCCTCGCCGCCGTTTTGTCCAAGCAGTTCACCCGCCCGATCTTTCAGATCAAGGAATCGGTCGATAAGCTGACGCAGAATGAATTTGACATCGGACCGAACCTGGACCGGCAGGATGAATTAGGGCAGCTTTCGCAGTCCGTTGGAAAGCTCGGAAAAGCGCTGCAGCGGCTGGATGTGCTGCGCCGGGAAGTCATCGCCAATGTGTCCCACGAGCTTCGTTCGCCGCTTGCCCTCATCACCGGTTATGCCGAGATGGTGCGCGACATCACCTGGAAGGACGAAGCCATGCGCAGCGAAAACTTAAACCTGATCATCAGCGAATCCAACCGCATGAGTGAGATGGTAACCGACATTCTGGACTACTCCCAGTTTTCGGCAGGCTACAGCAAGCTGAAGAAAGACTGGTATGATTTAAAAGATATCGTAAACGCAGAGCTGACCCGCTGCCGCCAGGCCGCCGCCGAGCACCATATTACCCTGACACTCCAGGCACCGGAAACAGAATTACAGTTCGAAGTCGATGCCTTAAAGATGAGTCAGGTCATGCGGAATCTCTTAAACAATGCCATCAACCATACGCCGGAAAACCAGGAAATTTTTATCCGGCTGCTACCAGAATCGCAAATCAGCCAGAAAACTGCTGGCAGCGAACACGCTGCTGACGTCTCCCAGATATGCAATGAAGCCACTGCCGCCTCCTCAATATACAACGCAAAAAAATGCCTGGCAGACCATGTGCCAGACGCTTTCCTTAATTTTTCAGATTTTTCGATTTCCAATTCTGCATCCGACCTGCAGTCCAGCCATGACTTCTGCCTGGTCGAGGTGATCAACCCGGGCGACCCGATTCCGGAAGAAGACCGGGAGATCATCTGGGAGCGCTACCAGCGCAGCCAGCACCAGAGCGGCCGCCGCCTTGGAACCGGCATCGGACTTTCTATCGTCAGCACGATCTTAAAGGCGCATGGTATGCCTTATGGCGTGGACTGTAAGGACGGTTACAATATTTTCTGGTTCGCCGCAGTTTCTACTGATAACGAGCCATGATTTCTTTCATGAACTGGTCTGCCGCATCGACTGCTTCCGGAGTCCAGAACTCCGATCCGCCATGGTCTGCGCCATCTACCAGATAAAGCTTTGCTTCTTTTCCGCATTCTTTTAACTTCTGGTACAGGCGCACACTCTGGTACGGGCTGACCTTGCGGTCTTTGGTTCCGTGCATGATGAACATCGGCGGAAGCTTTGTCTCCGGACGGATGTAGGTCACGGCCGTTGCTTTCTTTGCAAGCTCCGGATGCTCTCTTAAGTTCGCGCCAACTTCTTTTCCTTCCGGACTTGTTTCCAGATGGTGTTCCAGGGTGTCCGGATAATCATCCATCTCCGTCATGCTGACTGCACCATAATAATCCAGGATTCCCATCACATCTGCAGATACGCCCGGATAAACAGAAGCATCCAGCCACGGCTCCTGATCTGCCAGTGCTGCAAACACTGCGGTATGACCGCCTGAAGAGCATCCGCCCAGGAAGAAGTTCTTTCCATCCAGATGATACTCTGCGGCATGCAGGCGCATGAAGCGGACGGCATTTCTCGCATCCTGGATCGGTGCCGGGAAATGTGCAATACCCGAATGACGGTACTGGACCACTGCAACCACATAGCCGCGGGCTGCCAGTCTTGCATAATGCGGGCAGCTCTTATAAACATCCTGCGGTCCCCATGCGGAACCCTGCACAAATACAAAACACGGATGAAGCTTCTCCGGCTCATTTCTCGTGTATGGCTCCAGGATCTGGAGTACCAGCGTCTGTCCGTTTACTTCTGCGTACGGAATATCATGCCAGTGATAAACACCTGGCTCATCTCCGGTGGTCGGGATATGAACCGCTCCCTCCACCTCTTCGGTTAGTCCCGGATATTCATCGTATTCCCATGCTTTTACTTCCATTTTATATCATATTCTCCTTCGTTGTTCTTATGGAAACCCGGAATCTCCTCAAACACAGGAACAAACGAGATTTCGGGCATGTTTCTTTAAACCTGTGATTTGAGCATACCCATACTGGTCATTCTCAGGGAATGCTCTTTTGCAATCGGCTGCTCCTCTTCCGGTGCTTCGGTATCTACCAGTTTGAGCGCTCCAAACGGACACGCCTTCACGCATGCCGGAAGCATGCCGTTGTGCACCCGCACATAACAGCCGTCGCATTTGATCATCTTACCGTTCTCTCCAAAGGACGGGATGCCGTACGGACATGCCATCGCACAGCTGTGGCAGCCGATGCAGTTGGTGGTATCATAAACGGTAAAATTCGTTTCCGGATCTTTCCGCAAGCAGGCACTCGGACATCCTGTAATGCACGGCGCATCTTCGCAGTGCATGCAGGCGAGCGATAACCGGTGATAACTCACCCCTTCCTTCTTCTCCAGTTCCAGATCGAAAATATTTCGAAACGGGCGCTGCCCTTCTTTCACTTCATAATCATTCTGGTCCATACAGGCAACTGCGCAGGCACCACATGCCACACACTTGCTTAAATCCAGATCGATCGCGTACTTTTTCATGCCTGCACCTTCTTTCTCATTCCACACCGGGTCGAATTGTATGCCGGGAATCCGGAATAAGGATCCACATGTGTCCCGGACATCAGGGAATTGACATCTGCCTCGGAATAACCGTGATAGAAAAATACTACGGATTTTGGCACCTTATGGGTCGGTTTTGCTTTCACGCAGATGCATCCGCGCTCCGTAAAGAGTTCCATGTCATCGCCCTCTTTAATTCCAAGCTCCTTTGCATCCTCCACAGACAGTTCTGCGGTCGGATACGGACGCAGGCTGCGCGCCCATTTCACTTTATGGAAACGGGAATGGATCGCATTCGGGATTCGGTCGCCGGAACACAGACGGTACGGATACACAGCCGGATCTGCATCGTCAAGCGGCTCACAGTAAGTCGGAAGTGGATCCAGATGCCACTCCGGATGAGATGCGATCAGCTCCGAATAGAGTTCAAATTTTCCGGTCGGTGTCAGAAGTCCCCGTTCCAGATGCTCACCAGGTGCAGCATGCTTTACATTCGGCACGCGGACCGGCACATCGCTGATCTTTAATTCTTCCACGGTAATATCCAGATCTTTCAAAATGAAGTCCAGATTCTTCTCATATCCGGCTTCCAGTTCGGCATCGCCAAGCTTTAATTCTTTTGCCAGATCGCAAATAATCTCTGCATCGGACTTACTCTCGCCTACCCGGTCGATCGCCGGCTTTGTGTACCAGGCATAACAGCCCGGATAGGTTTCCAGCTCCCCGCGCTCATAAGAGGTGCATACCGGAAGGACAATGTCCGCAAGCATCGCCGTATCCGTCATAAACAGATCGGTATCGACAAAGAAATCCAGCTTTAAGAGCGCTTTGCGGACGGTTTTGTCATCCGGGAGCATCCGGTAATTCATGCCCATCGCAAAGATCGCCTTGACCGGATATGGTTTCTCCTCCAGGATCTGTCTTGCCAGATCCACACACTGCATTTCCTTTTCCATATAATACCACAACGGGAAGCGCTCAGCCCCGACTGCTGGTTTTGTATCTTTCGGCTCAGTCACCTCCGCGAATTCCTCATCGCGGGTCGTAAAGCCTGCCATCTGGTGCGTGAAGCTGTGAAGTCCTGGAAGCTGGCCGCCCTCGCGGTCATAGTTTCCGGTCAGTGCAAGCAGCGCCATGATCGCACGATAATTCTGGAATCCGTTTTTGTGATGCGGGATCGGTGCACTGTTCTCGTTGATGCACATGGACTTACTCTCATGGATCATGCGGCAGGCCTCGAAGACTTTCTCATACGGCACACCGGTCAGTGCTTCCACGTTGGTGCTGTTAAACTGTTTTACATATTCTTTGTACTGTGCAAAACCATGAACATATTTCTCAATATAGGGCTCATCGATCCAGCCATTCTCGATCAGGATATTTCCCATGCAGAGTGCCAGGGCCCCATCGGTTCCCGGATACGGGCGCAGATACAGATCACAAAGGCGCTCCACTGCCGGTGTGATCTTCGGATCAATGACGATCACCTTCATGCCCTTTGCACGGCGGTTTTCGATCGCCGTTGCCTTGCCATAACCAGAATAATACGGATTCAGCGCCCAGCCCAGATACAGATCGGAATGCGCCATATCCGGCCGTGCCAGCTGTCCCGCTGCCGTCTTCCACGCCATCCATCCAGCTGTCATGCAGGTGCTTGACTCTGTTCCAAAATTCATGGTTCCGAAAGAATGGGCCAGGCGGCGCAACCACGGACGGTACCACTTATTATATCCGCCAAAGAACGCTACCGCATCTGCCCCGTATTCAGCCTTGATCCCGGTAAGCTTCGCGGCAATCTCCCGGTAAGCCTCCTCCCAGCTGATCGGTTCAAATTTTCCTTCTCCCCGCTCACCGGTTCTTCGGAGCGGAGTTAAAATCCGGTCTTCCCGGTATGCAAACTGGCGGCCCGAAAGACCTTTTACGCAAAGGCGGCCCTTACTCTGCGGATGCTCGTCCATTCCTTCCAGTTTTACCATTTTTCCATCTTTTACATACGCGTTTACGCCGCAGTTATTCGCCGGACTGCAGATCGCGCAGACCGTATGACAGACTTTGATGCCCGTTTCCGGACATGGGATTTTTGCCTTGATTAATGCTTCCAAACTATCCATGCATCTTCTCCTCAATCTCATCAATAAACGTTTCTGACAACCCTGCCTTTTCCAGCATCGCCCGCTGGTAATCCGGCAAAGTAAACTCTTCTCCTGCAAACAAACGCAGCATATAGTTCTTTATGATACCGCTGATCCGGTAGTTATCCAGGATATTGGCACCCACAATTTTCTTTCCATCCAGTACCAGGCGGACGTAAAGGTCGCCCTCCAGACTGCCGTATTCCAATACTTCCCCCTCCAGACGGTTATCGCCAAATCCGATAAAGTCCATGTTCATGAAATGAGTGATATTGTGGAGGATATTTCCTTTGTAGGTTTCATCCTGTCCTGCCATGTTGGCTCCGGCGGTTTCTCCCTGATGGTTGGCATTCGCCCACAGACCGATGATCTGCGTCTGACCGCTCTCGATGTTATTGCCCTCACAGCAGTCCCCTGCCGCAAACACACCGGGAACTGAAGTTCTCATATGATCGTCCACAATGATGCCGCGCCCGATGGCAACCTCATCCTGAACGGTTTCGGTAATGGCTCTTGTACCAATGCAAAGCCCAACAATATCCGCCGGGATCCGGCTTCCATCGGTCAGTACCGCAATATTTTTTCCATCTTCCTGTTCCATATGGTCGATGGTCGTTCCAAATTTCAGATGAACGCCCTGCGCCTCTACACGCTTTTCAATTTCAGCAGAAACTTCCGGGTAGGCAGCCAGCGGGAAAATATGCTTGGCAAGATCCAAAAGCCAGGTCTCGATCCCATACTTGTGAAGGACTTCCACAACCTTGATTCCCGCCATGGATGCACCGATCACAACCGCGTGCTTCACATTCTGCTTTTTTAAACGTTCCTTGAAGCGGATGGCATCTTCCACGGTGCGCATCAGAAATGCGTCTTCCGGATCCAGTCCTTTTACCGGCGGTGCAAACGCCCTTGCCCCGGTTGCGATCAGGATGCGGTCATACGTTTTGATTCCTGCTTCTGTTTCAATGCTGTGTTCCTCTGCATGTACCTTTTTTACCGTTTCCTGGCAAAGGTGAAATGAAATTTCTTTCTGGATCTTTTCCAGATCCCCAAACGGGAATAATCCTTCAAACTCCAGTTTTCCAAATGCGTAATACGTTGTCAGCATCGGATTGTACGGTGCACGGTTTGTATTACTGTATACGTCAATCTCTCCGTCCGCATCGTACTGACGGATGGTCTTTACTGCATGGTACCCGGCTGTTCCAAAGCCTACCACTGCATATTTCATGCTTCTGCCTCCTCTCATATGCCGAAAAAGCCACTGCGCAAAAAACGGTCAGTGACTCATTCGGTTCCTTGTTTGATTGTTATGCGTTCTGCTGTTCCATCTTTGCTTTTACGTTCTTATAACGCAGCAGCATGATAATGATGGAAACCAGAATGAAAATAGCAATGTACAGATAGTGTTTCGGTTTCAAACTGGACAGACTTACGAAGGAAGTTACGATGGTAACTGCCAGGCAAACACAAAGGATTGCATGCAGCTTCTTCGGGTCTGTATGCAGTACAGATTTCTCATAAGCCTCCGGGAACATCTTAGGAAGTCTCCAGCATGCACAGATGGTGAACAAACCGGTCAGCTTGCTGCATCCAGTACCCATGTTGGAAATATCCGTGGTATCCATACCGGTCAGGATCGGGATCAGGCCTACGATAAAGAAGAAGAAAAGCAGCAGAACCGGAGTGCCATTCTTATTCTCTTTTGCGCAGATTTCCGGAAGCCATCCATCCATCGCTGCTCTCTGCAGGGAACGGGTGGTCCAGGATAAGGTTCCGTTTAAGGTGGTCAACAGAGCGAACCATGCACCGCCGATAACGAAGAACAGGTAAACCGGTGCCGGGAATACTTCTTTTGCTACAACGGAAATATTCACACCTGCAATCTGGTCCAGCGGAAGTACGCAGGCTGCAACGATACCAACCAGTGCATAAAATACTGCAACAATTGCGGTAGAAAGGATCATGGCTTTCGGAATGTTCTTGCCAGGATTCTCAATCTCTCCACCGTTTTCTGCCAGGAAGCTTGCACCGCCGCAAGCAAAGGAAAGAAGGGTTGCACCCTGTAAAAAGTTCTTCACGCCATGCGGCATGATGTTGGAAGCGCTGAACTCCATTGCGGACCAGTCAACCTTCGGAAGACCGAATACGATGTAAACAAACAGAGAAATCAGCAGTAAAGATACCATGACCTTCTGAACTTTTGCAGAAGTCTTTAAACCAATCAGGTTTACGATTACGGCTGCAGTCAGTGCACCAACTGCTACGACCGTCTGGTTCACGGACGGGAAAATCACACCAACATAGCTTGCGAAACCAATTGCAAACGTGGATACCAGTACCTGCTGCAGGATGAACATGAGCAGGAATACAAATGCGATTCTCGGTCCAAGTAACTTTTTCGCGTATACATAGCTACCTCCGGTAGCCGGCATACTCGAAGAAAGAGTTGCCATCGGGATCAGGCTGATCAGAGAAATGATCGCTGCCAGAAAATATCCGTACGGTGCACCGTGACCGGTCAGACCGATCACGATTGCGGTCAGAACGAAAACACCAGATCCTACAATCTGCCCAATACAAAAGCCCATGCAATCCCAGAAATTTAATTTTTTATTCTCCATCACTTATGCCTCTTTATTGCTGTTCACGCTTTTATGTCCAGCAACACCTTTTCTTTTTATTTTCTGTGATCTGCCACAAACTGTGCCAATTTTTCCATACCTGCTTCCAGCGTTTTTCTCGGGCATCCGAAGTTGAAACGCAGGAAATGCGCACCATCACCACCGTAGGAAGCGCCGCCGCCTACTGCAATGCCATAATGGTCTGCCAGGCACTTCTGAATCTCGTCAGAACTCATGCCAAGTGCGCTGCAGTCCAGCCACATCAGATAGGTGCCTTCCGGCTTCACCGGTTTGATCTCCGGTGCGTGTTCTGCAAGATACCGGATGATAAACTCTGCATTTTCTGTCAGATATGCGTTCTGCTCGTCGACCCACTCATCTCCATAGGTATAGCAGGCTTCAATGGCTGCGTTGCAAAGGCAGTTCGGGCTCATGAGCCATGCTTCTCTTAAGGAAGCCTCCTGCTTTTTCCGGTATTCCGGATTCGGAATGATGCTGCAGGAAGAATGCAGACCTGCCATATTGAAAGTCTTGCTGATGGCGGTGTAAACAATCATCTTGTCGTAAACATCCGCAAAGCATGCTGCGGAAGTATACTGGTTGCCGTACAGTGCCACATCCCCATGGATCTCGTCTGAGAACAGCCATACGGAATATTTCCTGCAGAGCAAAACAACCTTCTCAACCTCTTCTCTGGTCCAGATCCGTCCCACCGGATTGTGTGGGTTACAGAAGATGATCGCCTTCACACCACCTGCCAGCTTCTTCTCAAAATCTTCCCAGTCAATCTCATAGCGTCCGTCTTTGTAGAGCAGCGGGCAATCCACTTCCTTGCGATCCTGTGTGCGGATCGCTACAAAAAACGGATCATACACCGGTGTAAAGACTAAGACCTGATCACCCGGCTCGGTAAATCCACGCAGGGAAAACCAGATGGATGTCACAACACCCTCGGACGGGGAAAATGCCTCAATCGGAAGATCAACGTTGTGACGGCGCTTGTACCAGGCACGTACCGTCTCCATGGTTTTCTTGCTTGTTGATGTATAACCAAACAGCGGATGATCCAGACGCTCTTTCATTGCGGTGACTGCTGCCGGAAGTGTCGCAAAATCCGTATCTGCGATCCAGAACGGAATCAGTCCGGTCGGCACACCAAATTTAAACTGTCTGTCCCATTTGATGGAATCTGTGTTCACACGATCCCATACCTTATCGAAATCGTATTTCATGTTAGTACCTCCAACCCCTTTGAGTACTTGTAATCTATGTTCATTTCCCGGAAAAACGGGCCCTGTCCCCCGGGAAAAATGACATCTATTTCTAGCGCCGCCTGTTATAAGAAAGAATGTGCCTTGGCACATTCTCGCGGAGCGTTTTTGTTTCATAGGACACATCTTCCTATGAAATAAAAAATCAGCGGCAGAATTCTTCAAAATAATGCTTGTATGTTGCGTAAATCCAGTCACAATGCTGCAGCATATGAAAATATGCATACTCCGGATCATGGTTTTTCACCGCTTCCAGAATATTGCCATGCTGTTTGCGGATCTCCGACTTGTAGCTTTCCTGACGGACCGGTACAATGAGCGGAAGTGCGGTGATCGCATTGGACGGCGGCACCGTTGTATCCCAGATCTGCTTTAAAAGCGGATTCTTTAAAATCTCCCACAAGCATCCGTGAAAAGACTGAAGACCGGTTCCCTTTGCGATGTAGATATCCGTCTCCTCTTCACTGACTGTCTCCTTGTCATGGGCGTAAGCAAATTCCAGGTGACGGACATCTTCCTCCGTTGCCATGATAGCTGCCTGCTTTGCAATAGACGGCTCAATCACACGCCTCGCCTTGGTGGAATACTCAAACTGACGCCAGTATTCCTCAGCCTGGTCTCTCAGTTCACCAGGGCTTAAAAGACCGTTCCAGTCAACAACCACAACGCTTCCTTTTCCTTTGTAAGTCTCAATGATGCCGCTGTCGCTCAGCAGTTTCAGTGCCTGGCGCACCGTCACACGACTGACCCCCGTCAGCTCCATCAGTTCCTTCTCACTCGGAAGAAGATTTCCCTTTTTATAGTCCCCATTGCGGACTGCATTCTTGATCTGTTCGAAGACCTGTTCATACAGCGGACTGTTGGATAATTTATTCACAATCTCATTCTCCTTTCCCGTCATCTGAATGCATTTTCAGCATACAACATATATTATAATAAGTCAAGTTTCTTTGGTTATTATTTCTGTTTATTCTCATTTTCTTTTTCATTTTCTGTCGTTTTATTCTATTCTCTCTGCGATTTTTCTCTTTTTTGTGTATCTTTTCTCAACTCTTCCTAACTTGCATTAATACAACTTAGTATCAAAAAAGCGTATGATGCTCAAAAAGGCTCATACGCTTTTCCTAACAGACCGTTTTTTATCGTTTCAGTTTTTCCCGTTCCTGATCCAATATGATTTTTGTCTCATCCATGGACTTTCCCAGCACACCGGCAAGAAGCTCCTGCGGAATCGTCGGGGAATAGTAAAAGCCCTGCTGATAAATACATCCGAATTTTTCCAGAATATCTAACTGACGCTGTGTTTCCACACCCTCAGCGATCAGACGTTTGCCCAGTTTATCGGCTGCCTTGATCAGACATTCCACGATCGGTTCCGATCTTGGATCGGTCTCCAGCTGCCACATAAACATCCGCTCAAACTTTAAGGTATCGACCGGAAGTTCCAGGATCTTGCTGATGCCGGAATAGCCGGAACCGAAATTATTTAAGATCAGCTCTACACCGAGTTCTTTCAGCTGTTCCATGACGATTTCGATGGTCACCGGAGCAGTTGTAAGTGCATATTCATCGATTTCAACTGCAAGCTTTCCGGACGGGATCTGATATTTTTCAATCATGCTCTGTACGGTTGCCACAAAATTTTCCTGGATCAGCAATACCGGAGAAACCGGAACTGCGATCGATTCATATTCCACACCTTTTCGCTCAAGCTCCGCGATCTCCTGTGCCACACGCTCCAGCGCATAATATTCCACGCTGCTGATCTGGCCGGTATCCTCCGCGATCGGAACAAACTCTGCACTTCCTACCATGCCGACATCTTTTACAAACATGCGCATGTAATACTCGGCGCGGGTAAAACGCTCTTCCTTCGTATTATAAGTCGGGCGGAAGCGGATCTCCAATTCGTGATTTTCCAGTGCGGTGCTGATGTACTTGGCAATCACCTGTTTGCGTAAAAATGCTGCATGCAGCTTTGTATCGTAGACTGCATACTGGTTGATTCCTGTCTCAGCTGCCTTGCTGACTGCCAGATCCAGACATTTTAACAGCTGGTCTGCGCTGTCTGCATAACCCGGATAGGAGCAAAGACCGATCTGGCAGGAACACATGCAGTCTGTCCCGTCGATCTTCCAGCTCTGGGAGAAACGGTCCAGAATACTTTCTGCCAGCCGCATGGCCTGTCCCTGTGTCCTGCCCTGCAAAATGGTGATGAATTCCACACCCACATAGCGGTACACGATACTGCCGGTTTCTTCCCGGAAATACTCCAGAATCTCTTTTAACAGTTCCTCGCAGTAAGAAAATCCAAACAGTTCATTCATCTGTTTGAAATTCTCGATGTAAAATTTCATGACCACACCTTGTCCGTTTCCGGATATGGCCCGTTCTAACTGGTGACGGCAGACCATGCGGTCACTGTGCATCTCGCCTTCCTCTGTATAACCATCCGTCTGAGCTTTTGCCTCAGGCTTTGTCACTGTCGGTTCTTCCACCTGTGCGCCTGTTTTTTTTCGTCCAAATAAGCCCATCATCGAATCCCCCTTTGTATATATTTATCTCTATCTTACACATTTACTGCGCTGGTTGCAATATCCAACTGGGTCAGTTTCTCGACAATTTCGCGGCAGATCTCGTCTGGAGTCTTTCCATCCGTCGGAACGACTACATCGGCTGCGGTTTCGTACATGGTCCGTCTCTTTTCCTGAAGGTTCGCGATAAACTCCACATTCATGTTGTCATTCAGGATTGGACGCTCCGTACTGTCCTTTACACGGCTGTAAACCGTCTCCGGAGTTGCAGTCAGAAGCACAACTCTTCCGTGCTTTCTCATGTGGTCCTTGTTGTCCTCACGCACAACGACACCGCCGCCGCAGGAGACGATCGTCTGTTTGCGCTTCTGAAGTTCAATGAGCGTATTGCTCTCGAGATTTCGGAAGTATACCTCGCCGTACTCTGCAAAGATCTCGGAAATGGACATGCCCTGTTTCTCCACGATGAGCTGGTCCATCTCCACATAGTTCATCTCCAGCTGACGTTTCAGTTCTTTCGCAACCGTACTCTTTCCGGCACCCATAAAGCCGATCAGGAAAATGTTGTAATCGAACAGGGCTTTTGCCTGGATCTTACGGCTGTTCTTTACAATGTACTTGAAGATGTTGAGGATTTCTTCCTCGAATGCATTGTCACCCAGCTTCTGTTTTAAATTGTTCTCCTGCTTCTTCTCCTGTTCCGGCTGCAGGATCGGGATACCATTCTGCTTTTTATAAGCAATGATCTCCTGGATGCATTCCATACGGTCAACCAGCTGCTTGATGATGATATCGTCACATACTCCAATTTTCTTACGGATCTCCTCAATTCTGTCCATTGCACATTCTCCTCTTCCAGCCATGACCGAAACTCCTCTTTTGACCATGCCTGACCATTCCTGTTTTTTTCATTATAACAATTCCGGACACCCCGCAGGTCTGCCTGCGGAATATCCGGAACCTTTATTCTACTTTCTATGCAATTATATCAGCAGTTGCAGAAACGCGCAATGATTTTATCACTTTAAAGTGCTGATTTTTCATTTTTTTGTAGGTAAAAACGTTACGACAATACCGGAACAGATGAGGATTGCTCCAACCACGAACTGCCAGGTGATGACCTCATGCAGCAGCACAACACCAAGCACAGCAGAAACCAGCGGCTGTAACGGATAAAACATGGAACAGGTGCTTGCATTTAACATCTGCAGGCTCTTATTCCAGCAGGTATGTGCCACGGCGGTTCCGAATACGGCAACGAACACGCATGCCAGAAGGGCCACAGCCGTAGGATGGCTTCTTGTCATGAACACATTTTCAAAGACTGCTGCCGGAATATTTAACACCAAGGCAATCAGCATACCATAAAGCGCTGTCTGCACTGGATCATAATATCCGGAAATTTTGCGGATCGACACAGATGCAGCAGACCACAAAACAACAGAACCTGCTGAGAGTACAATGCCGACCGGATTAATGACGGATGCACCGTTTCCAAGAATAATATAAACACCGATCAGTGAAACAATGATACTCACTACATTTTTCCAGGTGATCTTCTCCTTTAAGAAGATTGCCGCAAAAATCGAAATCATGATTGGGTTTAAGGAATTCATTAAGGATGCAAGGGAACCGGAAAGCAGTGCAGTTCCGCCAAGCTGCAGGATGATTGCAGCAAAATAGCCAAGTCCGCCCAGAATCAGCAGATACGGCCAGTGTTCCTTCGCAATTTTCTTCTGTCCGCCTTTCCATTTCAGGATTCCATACAGACAGATGACAGAGATCAGATAACGGCAAAATGACACCGTAACCGGTCCCATTACGGCAAGTGCATACTTGCTCACAACATAAATGCTTCCCCAACAGAAAAAGGTGATCAGTAAATAAAGATATCCGGCATTTCGCTTCATGATAAACTTCCTTCCTTATGTACATATGATTCGTCAACTAACGCAAAAGCTGCTGCTCACGCGTTGCGTAAACAGCACAAAACCTCCATCAGCCGTTCGGAACGATATCCCGAACGGCTGATGGATTGTATTCATATCGGGGATGCGCCAGTGAGCGACGCATCCGCTGATTACTGCAGCGCAGTAATTTTAAATTCATTTGCTTCTTTGCCAAGCTGACATAACAGTCTTCTCATATCCGGCTCTTTGATATTTCCGTGCAGCTTCAGCACTACCTGTTGCTCATCGTCCCGGCTGGTTACTTCCATGGCATCGATCAGGATGTCGTTTAAACGGACCATGTTCATGTAAAGATTCAGTTTGCTGTTTTTACGGCTGTCAGTAAAGTATACCGTAATCTGTTCATGGTCTGTGTTTTCATCAAGACCAGCTGCCTGCAGGGCTTGTGCGATCACCGTTTCCTGCATTCCGGTCAGGATCCCGTACTGGTATCTGCGGCACACACTCATCAGGTGGCGCAAAAACATGTCATATTCTTTCTTCACCTTTGCGTCAACATCCGCCGTGCGTTTGGCAATGATCTCATCTTCTCTTACAGGGACAAATACATCCGATCCATTCTCCGCTTTTGCTGCTGCCACATGGTCTGCACAGGCCATGCGCTGTAAAAACAATGGCTTGATCTGGGTATCTACCCGGTCAATCTCTTTTCTTACCTCTTCTAAAGTCATCTTTCATCCTCCCATTTGCATTGCTGCAGATGTACTGCCGTGTCCTATCTGACAGATGACGACACAATATCTTATTTTACACCAATGCCCCCTGTTTTTTCAATACTTCCTGGACATGTTTTACATCCACCGTTCCGTCCAGAGCCTGGCATGCTGCTGCAACTCCGGCTGCGTGTCCGGTTGCAAAGCAGGTTCCCATAACACGGACTGCTGCAAATGCCGCTTCATCAGAGGAAATCATACGGCCTGCGCCGTACAGGTTTTCAATATTTTCCGACTGCAGCGCACCAAGCGGAATATCAAAATAGCTTCCTTCCTTTACCTCCAGATAGGTTGCCATCTTATTGACGTCTTTGTGGATCTCCGGTTTCCACCCGCCGCGCGCCACGCTGTCCGGACATTTTTTCCGGGTAAGCACATCATCCACAGTAATCGTTTCTTTTCCAACCAGCTTTCTGGTTTCCCGAAAACCGATGGACGGTCCGATCACCGCTAACTCCGCACGCTCCATGCCCGGCATATAAGTTTTTAATGCCTTCACATAGCTGAGCACCTGTTTTCTGGTCTCCCGCTCCATGCTGGTAAGGTCTGCTGCCGTCAGTCCCTCCGGGATGACACTTGGAAGCAGGACACAGAC
Source organism: Clostridium sp. AF32-12BH (assembly GCF_003477935.1). NCBI lineage: Bacteria > Bacillati > Bacillota > Clostridia > Eubacteriales > Clostridiaceae > Clostridium > Clostridium sp. AF32-12BH. The sequence goes on from NZ_QUEH01000001.1 coordinate 141,438, forward strand.
AATATCAGAATCTTCTTTTTTCAGGATAAAGCCTTTTTCTTTGGTAAGATTCGGGATACCGGCCTCTTTTGCCTTTACTACGGCGCGCTCCACGGCTGCCGGTGACATATCACAATTCGTGTCTACACCGCTTAAGCGAAACGGTAAGGTTGCCGCCTGCGGACATCCGTCTTCACCACCCCAAACCAGCTTTGCACCGGCAAGGTGGGAGAGGTTGGCATCTCCGGATGCATCCACAAAGGTTTTAGCCGTTACAGTAAAACTTCCCTCATCATCAGCACACTGGATGGATTCAATGGATCCGTTCTCCATCTTCGCACTGATCACATGCGTATGTAAGAAGTAGTCCACACTCTCTTTTTCAAGCAGATTGTCCATTGCGCATTTTAAGTATTCCGGCTGGAAATTGATGTTGCGGTTTCCAGTTGCGGAAATGACATAATCCACGGTCGGCCCAAGCGCCTCCATCTCGTTTAAGACGAGCTGTCCAACACCCTCCACAACACGGATTGGATTCTCTCCGCATGTAAAAAAGCCACAGAAAGCACTGACTCCGGAATGGGTTGCCTCTCCGCCAAGATAGGCATTCCGCTCTATTAAAAGTGTTTTCGCTCCTGTCTTTGCAGCTCCAACCGCAGCAGATACTCCGGCGGTTCCTCCTCCGACAACAACGACATCATACTGATACAAACGTTCCATATTGCTCTATACTCCTTTTTTTGCCAATGATGAGGTTCTCTTTTTAACCAATGACCAATGCTCCCAGCGGGTATGCAAAGAATGTCAGGACAAGCAGTGCCATCAGTGCGAAAATACCGCCCCAGATAAACATATCTTTCGTCGTGGTCCACCCGGAACCGATTGCCACGGTGTTGATGGTACTCTGACCTGCCGGTGTCATGTTGCAGACTGCTGCTGCGATACCAACCATACATACTACAGAACCAACACTTACGCTTCCAGCCGGAAGTGCAGTTAAAACAGACAGTGCGACTGCACTTACTACGGTTGTGGTAACAATATTGGAAGAAAAGTTTGTCTCAAGCAGTGCCCACAGCATGAAGAATAAGATCATACCGGTAAGCGGAAGTGCTGCAGTCAACGGAGACAGGGATGCAGTCAGCCAGTCGCTGATACCGATATCTGCGTTGGTCAGGCAGGAACCAAGCCAGGTTGCTGCGCCGGTCATAAGGATACTTCCCCACAGAATTCCTTTGGTAACGCCTTCCTTGAAGTTTAAGATGCGCTCGCCATCCACTTTGGTGATGAACAGAAGGATGCAGCCTAATAACGGAGGCATTGCGGTAGACCAGCCATTGATGGTCTTGTAAAGATCCGGGAAGCTGCCTTTGATCAGGCTCGGACCAACCCATAAAAATACGGTTAGTCCTACAACACCAAGAATGATTTTCTCTTTGGTGTCTGCCTTCGGAACCGTTCCACGCAGTCCCATTGCGTTCTCCGGTTTGATCTCATGGATATCATCCGGGCGATAAATGAACTTAAATACCAGGATCAGCAGGATAATGAGGAGAATACCGGTCGGAATTCCCATTGCCATGAACTGGAACTGATTGACATCATTTCCGGTTGCTGCATTATAATAACCAATTGCCATAGTCGGCCATACATGTCCGATTGCCGTCATACCGGAAGAAAGGCTGATGCAGAAAGCGGTTCCCATCATGATCATGTTGCCGGTCTTTCCGCCCTTCTTCACACCGAGTACCTGGAAGATATCCTCAAGGAATGGCATGAATGCAACGAACAAAACAGACGGGGATACGAATAAGCCCATGAAGGTAACTGCTGCAAACAGGAAGCAGACAAAGTACCATGGTCCCTTTCTTGCAATCTTGTTTGTGATAAAGGATACCGTACAGCGCCTTACAAAGTTTGTCTTGGAAAGCGGATATATCAGCATAAAGGTAAAGATCAAAAATGCTACCGTCGTGTTGCCAAATGCTCCTGAAAATGTTTTTGAAAAACCAAACGTTGGCAGAAAGCCAAGTGCCATTAACGTGATCATGCTCGGCCAGTCAATGGAAATGGTGATCCACATGATCAGGGAACCGAAGAATACGCCAAGTACTCCGATTGCCTCAGAGGAAAGTCCTCCAAACTCCGGGACAAACCGTGACCCGATGATGATTGCCAGCGACAGGATCAAAAAGATTGTGTCTTTGCTGCTTTTGCTTTTCATAATAAAACCCCTTTCTTTGTTGCCGTTTCCGGATTCGTCAACCTCGACCGCAACTTTACTCCTTTGTTTTTGTATTTTTTATGATACAAAGGTTATTGACATTTGTAAAATATCATAATATTATCAAATCGATAAGTTATTCCTATATCACCGTATTTTTTTAGATACATATCACAAAAATTTTATTTTTTCACGCAAAAAGGAGCTTTTTTCTCATGCAAATGCAACAATTACGCTACTTTCTTGAAATTGCCAAGGAGAAAAACATCTCTGCGGCAGCGAAAAATCTGTACTTGTCGCAGCCCTCTCTTTCCCAGCAGATCATGAAACTGGAACAGGAACTGGAGGTACCGCTTCTCATCCGCCACTCCAAATCGGTTTCCCTGACCGATGCCGGGGAACAGTTTGCCCACCATGCACAGAGAATCTTAGGCGGCGTGGACCAGCTCACAGAACTGATGCACAAGCAGAGTATCCTGGAAGCAGGAACTTTGCGAATCGGCCTGTTGTGGATCGCCGGTTATACCAATCTGCTAAAAATTCTGAGCGATTACCACTGTCTCCACCCGAATTTAAACTATTCCTTTTCCGTAAACGGCAGTGCCCATCTTCAGCAATTTCTTTTGGAACGCAAAATCCACGCCGCATTTTTGATTGGAACAGAAGAACAGCTGGAACAAGAGCCAGATCTCGCCTACTGTAAAATTCAGGAAGATTTCTACTCTGTCATCATTTCCCGCCAGCATCCACTGGCATCCAGAAAAATCATTTCGGTTGAAGATCTCAAGGATGATCCCATCATCATGCCTTCACCTGCATCCGTATTCCGAAAAAGCCTGGACCGTATTTTTGAAGAACACAATATTGTCCCAAACATTCTCTGCGAAACCAGCCAGTCAGATATGGTCATCCAGCTTGCCGCACAGAACCTCGGTATTGGTTTCTCCTCCAAAGGCATCGCAGCCAGCATGCAGGATGGCACTTTCAACATTCTTCCATTTGAAAACCGCCTGCACCGCTCTATTTATTATGTAACGTTAAAAGAGCTTCTGGATTATCCATCCATCCGCTCTTTTACCAGGTATGTGAAACGTTATCAGTTAGAAAGGAAACCGCTATGAATCGAACAGGCGGCAGATACCCAAAACGGATATCTGCCGCCCATTTTTAATTTTCTTGTTTGTCGTACTTACTCAGCGAAGTATTTCTCCATGACTTCCTGTGCCGGCATCTCCTGTCCGGTGTAAAGCTTGAACGCTTCGGCACCCTGCCAGAGCAGCATGCCGATTCCAGGAATCGTCTTGCAGCCAGCAGCGGCTGCCTCTTTTAAGAGTTTGGTCTCCCGTGGATTGTAAACCACGTCGGAAACAACCAGATCCTTGCGGAACATGCCCGGATCGGTGATCAGACTCTGGTCATCCATCGGCTTCATGCCAACACGGGTTGCATTGGTGAAGATGTCGCTGTCCACGATTTCCTTTCGAAATGCCTCCTGGTCGTCAAGATCAAACAGGTTCACCGTGCAGGACGGAACATGTTCGCGGATCTTCTCTACCGTTGTCTCTGCGTTTGCAAAGAAAGAATCCTTTCTTGCAAAGATAGAGATTTCCCGCATGCCTTCCAGTGCTGCCGTAATCTCAATTGCAGTTGCTGCACCGCCGGAACCGGCAATGGTCATCTTCTTTCCTGTGATTTCGAAACCATGTTCACGGCAGTTTCTGACCCAACCCAGACCGTCCGTATTGTGACCGATGAGCTTGCCATGGTCATTGACTACGGTATTGACTGCTCCGATCAGTTCTGCTGCTTTCGACAGTTCGTCGCAGCATGCCAGGGTCGCAGTTTTGCATGGCATGGTAATGTTGAAGCCTTTTACATTCAGCAGGCGAAGTGCCTTTACTGCCTCTGCAGTCTCCTCTTCCTTGATATCATAAGCAAGATAAGCATAATCCAGTCCAAGCTTCTGGAAGCTGTAATTGTACATGGCCGGGGAACCGGAATGTCCTACCGGACTTCCAATCAGGCACAGCATTTGTGTATGTCCGCTAATTTCCATCTTAATCCTCCCATTCAGCAATGATTTGTGCTTTATTTTACTCTGATTTTTGCATACTGGCAAGTCATTTATTGAGGAATCTGCTTTTTACCTTACAAAACCAAAACCAGCGTCACCACGATGCAGACGATACTGATCATCGCAGAAAGCGTGTTGATCGCGCTGGAAAAGCCATAATCTTCGCCAAGATTCGCCGTAAAAGCCGGAACTGCAGCGGAAATCGGGCTGAACACTAAAAATGCAAGTGCCTGACGGTACTCCAGCTGGAAAGGGAGCAGACGAAAACATGCTACTGCCAGCAAAACAGAAATTCCGTAGCGAAACACAAGAATGCGCACCATGTCAGCAATCTGTTCCCGGTTTATGGACAATTCCATGCCGACGCCCAGCATCAGCATTGCCAGAAACGGGTTCGCATTTCCGATCACCCCGGCAAATGTGACAACCACCTCTGGCAGCTTTACATGAAACAGGTTCAGCGCCGTCATAATAATGTAGGTATCAAAGGGAACAGAACGCACCAAAGTACCGGCAATCTGTTTGAGATCCATTTTTCCGTCTCCATGCTTGATCATGGAAGCGATGCAGTAGGAACCGCCCAGGCACATAAACGCATTGCCGGTATCAAACAGACTGGTCGTCATCATGCCATCTGTCCCCAGAAAGCTCTGTACAAACGGCATTGTAAAAGTTCCAATATTATATCCGGAAATATTGAGCACTTTAAATGCCCGTTTTTCCTTCGGTGCGCGTAGGTTCAGCACATACATGACTGCCATATAAATCACACTGCCGCCAAATCCAAATAAACACAAAACCAGCATGGAAGGAGAAATCTCCTTTCCTGCCACACTGCTTACCAGCGCTGCCGGCAAAGTAACCTTTAAAACAAGTTTTGAAAGTACATGAAAATCTTCTTTCTGAAATACACCAATCCGGCGCAGCATGTATCCCAGCAGGATGATGGCGATAAAACATCCCGCTTTCATAAGTATTGCAGTCATAAATAACTTACCATCCTTCTTTTATCTTCCGCAGTTCATTGTGCATCAGAATTTCCCGGATAGCAAGCTGTTTTTTGTTTTATTCGGTCTTGCTATGCTGCATGGTTACTGTTCACGCACAGATCCGTAACCCTGCATTCCCTGCTTGCCCGGTTCTGTTATTCATATTTCGTTCACAATTCATTCAAAAACCTTTTACAGATTTAACATGATTTCTTCACGATTTCTCCCTATACTATAACCATAAACAACAAGAGCAAACGAGTTGTTTATAAAACGCTTAAAAGATTTTTTTCATAATACTCGAGCTGATAACGCAGGTTATCAGCTCTCCTCCCTTTTTATAACGACAAAAAGCAAGTGCATTTCCCGGCACTTGCTTTTTTTGTATCTTTTCTTCTTTTTCCCATTTGTTCAGGGCGCGAAAATAACCATGCGGGGACATTCCTGCATTTCCACGCGTTCCATGTTACCGCATACAAATATAGACCAGATACCCTGCATACATAAGCAGCATGACCACGCCTTCCATCCGGCTGATGCGCAGCTTGCTGCGGCATAAAAACCAGGTAAGCACACTGGCTACAATCAGACATGCCGTGTCGATGACCGCAAACGGTGTTACCGCGATCGGATGAACCGCTGCGGAAGCCGCAAGCACCATCAGGATATTAAAAATGTTGGAGCCGATGACATTTCCGAGCGCCAGTCCGTTTTCCCCTTTTCTGGATGCCACCACAGAAGTGACCAGCTCCGGCAGGGAAGTTCCAAGTGCTACAACCGTCAGACCAACCAGGGTCTGGGAAAGACCGAAGGAAAGTGCAATGGCTTTCGCGCTGTCTACCACCAGATTGCCGCCACATACGATCGCTGCAATGCCGCCAAAAATATAGATCACACTCCAAAGCGGGGAAAGCACGGAAATTTCTTCATCTGCCTCAGTCCGGTTTGTGAGCGCATCGCGGATTGTCAGGGCAATAAAACCGGCAAACAAGACCAGTAAAAAAACAGCTTCCGGGCGACTGATGAAGTGGTCACGGACGATCATAAAAAACAGAACCACTGCCACACCAACAGACGCTGCATAATCCCAGCGCAGCTGTACCGCGAACGGACGGATGACCCCGCAGGCTCCGAGAACCACCAGAAGGTTAAACAGGTTCGATCCGATGACATTGCCCACCGCGATCTCATTATTCCCGGTCAGCGCAGCCGTTGTGCTGACTGCCAGCTCCGGCGCGCTGGTTCCAAATGCCACAATGGTAAGACCGATAATAATACTTGGAACACGGAGTGCCCGTGCAATGGAAGAGCTCGCCTCCACAAAATAATCCGCTCCCTTGATCAGAAGCACAAAGCCGATGATCAGCCAGACGTACATCATAATCTTTCCTCCTGCCCTGTCCCCAGGTTTTTGTATTCTTTCCTAAAGTGAAATACAGTATAGGTGGTTTTGATGTACTTGTCAAGGCGGTGCCGGCTTTCTCCATGCACTTATCGAAAATCTGTTTATTCCGTTTCTTCTCCGTTATCCTTCGGAAGGATCGTGTTCAGGAAGATTGAAAGAATGGTGGTCACCACAACGGAGGAACCGCCGAAGATGATGGCCGGTGTGACGCAGCCCACAATCATGGCTACCACATGCTGGAATGCCAGCGGAAGCAGGTCTCAAGACTGATTTTATTTTTGTCTATATAACTATTTTTTAGATTTTATTTTCGGGAACTGTACATGGTCTGCCAGGAGCCACAGGGATAGAAGATTTGGATATGCCATCAGGCCATTCACCAGATCCGACATAAGCCAGACAAGCTCCAGACGGCAGATGCACCCCAGCCAGACTGCCAGAAGATAAAGAATGATATACAGATATTCCGTATTTACACCAGGACACAGGTACTCTGCTAGATAAGAAAACATCTGTCTTCCTATATAGTACCAGCCAACAATCGTGGCAAAAGCGAACGCAGCCATGCTGATGGACACCAGAAATCCGCCAAAACTGCCGAGAATTTTGGTAAAACAAAAGGAGGTAAGAGCAGCGCCATCCAGACCAGACTCCATTCCTGCACACAAAATCACCAGAGCCGTCAGCGTGCAGATCACCATCGTATCAACAAACACCTCAAACATGGCCCACATGCCCTGTTCCTCCGGCGTGGTATCCTCGGCCGCGCCATGCAGCACCGCAAGCGTTCCAAGTCCCGCTTCGTTGGAAAACACCCCCCGGGCCAGGCCAAAACGCACACTTCGTGAAAACAGAAATCCGGCAATTCCACCGCCGGCCGCCCCTGGTGTCCAGGCTTCTTTTAAAATCTTCCCAAGCACCACCGGAATGCTGCGTCGGCACACCACCAGAACCCTCACGGAAAAGAAAAAATAAATTCCCGCAGACAGCGGAACAAACCAGGAAGTCATCCGGGAAATGCGCCGGATCCCTCCCCACACCACTGCAGCCGTCAGGGCCGTTACCAGAACTGCCGCAATTTCCTGCTTCATGCCGGCTTCATAGCAAAGCGTTTCACTGACCGCATTCGCCTGCACCATGCTTCCCATCCCCAGAGACGCCAGTACCGCAAACAGCGCATAAATCAGTCCCAGGCTCCGGCAGCCCAGTCCTCGCTCCATAGACACCATGGGACCACACTGCCACGTGCCATCCGGCCTGCGATAACGGTACTTCTGTCCCAGGCTGGTTTCCGCGTAAGCCGTGGCCATGCCAATGAGGGCTGAAATCCAGAGCCAAAACACGGCACCGGGGCCGCCGGCAGTCAGAGCCGTGGCCACTCCGACAATATTGCCTGTGCCAATGGTAGCAGCCAGCGCAGTGCAGGAGGTCTGGAATGAAGAAATCGAACCTTTTCCAAGACTTCCCACCGTCTTTTTCCACCAGTATGGTAGTTTCCGGATCTGAAATCCACCAGACTTCACGGTAAAGAACAGTCCTGTCCCCAGAAACAAAAGCATCGTCCACGGCCCCCAGACGATTTCGTGTAACAGTTGCAATGTCTGCTGCATGGTTATCTCCGGATATTAGCTTTTCTATTCATCTTATGCAGAAACGTTCCTTCTTTTGTCACCCATGAAATCTTATTTTTGCAGCATACGCCACAAGGTAGTACGACTGATCTGCAAATGCTCTACCGTTTTTGTTCGATTCATATTTTCCTGTTCAAGAACAATTTGGGCAATATCTCGATTGATTTCCTCTAGGGATTGCTCCAGATTGATTATGGCATATCCTGGCTGAAGCACCGGTACAAATAATTGTGTTTCCTGATGTAACGCTGTCCGGAGCTGATCCACTGAAATATAATCCCCATCTGTCTGTACAATTAATTCTCGTATCATTCTTTTAAACTGGGCGAGATTCTGAGACCAGCTAAAAGATCGGATCAGGTCCATGGCTCCTGATTCGAATCCTACAACCTGTTTTCCGAGTTCCGTATTTGCCTGACTGATATACAGAGTTGCAATATTAGAGAGATCTTCGACTCGTTCCCGAAGTGGAGGCAGCTGAAGCTTCAAACACAACAGTTCCGTTGTCAAATATCGAAGGATATAATTATCAGCAGCGGTGTAGGCACTAATTGTATAAGAAAACAGAAATCGGTTTTGCCTATGCCCTTCATTGCTTTTCAAATATAAAAATAGTTTCTTTGCAACCGCTTCGTTCAGTACATGAATGTCTTTGATAAAAATAGTGCTATTTAAATCATTAAATGGAGAATCCGGATGGTCCATATAATAAGACCATTTTTTATTGTTTGTAGTATTGCAATCAATGACACAATACGGATTACTTTTGTATGCACTCTGGCTTTGTATAAAAGCAGCCGCCTGATCCTTTCCGGTTCCATATTCCCCTAATATTAATACAGATTGGCGCGTATCCGCATACGATTCAAGAATCATGCGCGTTTTGCCGATCATATTCGCATTTCCATAAGAATCGCTTTCAAAACTGATTGTTTCTTTTTCTTCCGTAGCAGAAAGAGGATCGTCATTTTTCTGCTGCGAAGCCAGCTTTCTGGTCAAAAAAATACAGAAATATTTTTTCTTTTCCACAAAAATATGTGCCGAACGGAAAGAAAGAAAAAACCGATCCGTCTGTTCTTCTAAACAAAAAGAATTGTCTGAAATAAAAGAATCCAGATGTGTTTTTATGATTTCAAAAATAGCTTTGTTATCCGAGATGTTCTGTAAATTACTGAATACACAATCAAAATCCCTATCATAAATCATTACATATTCGTGGCTTTGTGAAAAAGCAGCTTCCAACAGCTTTGCCTGATGACGGTAAAATGTTACCTGATGAGCCTTCAATAAAGCCTGCTTAAAAGCAGTTTCAATGCTCTCTCTACTGGAGGTAATCAAAATATGGTTCAAACCAAGCTCATAAGCAATATGCGAGGTACTATAATCGCAGAGGACCATTTCATATCCATCTTTCCGAAGTTCTGATATTTCAGCCTTAAAATCAGAATAATCATTCAAAGTAACCGTCTTGATATTATATTGCATGAGATTACACAATAAAGTAGCATTCTGCGTAATAGCCGAAATACCAATAATAGCAAATCTGCTGGTATAATTTTCAGCTAGCTTAATCGCACGCAGAATATCATATGTAGTAAGTTCTATTTTGACGACGGGAATATCCATGCTCTTTTGTAATCGCTCTGCTGTACCTCCGCGCGCAATGATCACATCCAGTTCATCCGGAGCATAGGACCGCGCTATTTCTACTGCCTTTTCCAAGCTGCTTATCCGGACCGTCAATTCAATATCCTCGTACTGCGTGACAATATCATTTAAAATCTGCTGCATGCCAGGATATGGAACGATTGCAAGAATACGAGTTTTCATAATTCATCTCCAATCAAAATAGTCATCTGGTTTGGTTTTGTATAAAAATCATATCACAAATCATCAAATGTTTCAATACTAAACATCTAAATACAATTATCAACAATATTTCCCTTCCAAAATTGTATAAATTGTGGAAAATATTATTATGTTTAATAATGAAACATTTTTGTCTGGTCAAAATGTTGAATTTAGCAACATTATAGTTTAAGGTGTAAGCAAATGAAGGGAGGAACAAACAACTATGAAAGGTAAGCTTAAACTGAATTTTCTTTTTCCATTAATCATGATCGTGGCATCCGCTGTATGGATTTACAAAGGAATTACAGAGTATGGATTATGGGATTCAGCTGCTGGTGCTCCAAAAGACGGTTTTTTCCCAGTTGTCATTGCAGCTGTTCTTTTAATAGCCAGCATATTTAATTTTATCAGCAGTTTTAAAGAAGAAGCTGTCACAGTAGATTGGAAAGCCTGTATTCTTCTGGGCGCGATTGTGCTGGTTTATTTCTTCACCAAATATATTGGATTTCTTCCAGCACTATTTGTCTTCTATGTATTATGGTTGAAACTGTATGCGAAAGTTAACTGGAAAACTACGATAATTGCGACAGCAGCTATGTTTGTCATTATCTATTTTGGATTCGGTCTCGGCCTAAAGATCCGGTTTCCAAAAGGCGCATGGTTGAAATTGTTAGGATAGGAGGAGACTTGTATGGAAACTTTGAATTATCTGCTTTCGGGATTTCAGACAGCATTGACATTTCAAAATGTCGGTGCTGCTGCCATCGGTGCTGTTCTTGGACTCATCGTAGGTGCAATGCCTGGTATCGGTTCCTTAGTCGGAATAGCATTATTATTACCACTGACCTACGCGTTCAACCCTACAACAGCCATTATCATGTTAGGTGCTATCTATTACGCTAATATGTTTGGCGGTGCTTTTAGTTCTATTTTGATCAATGTCCCTGGAGATGCACCTGCTATTATGACAGCTCTAGACGGTTATCCGCTGGCTCGAAAAGGAAAACCTGGTAAGGCATTAATGGTATCAAACATGTCTTCCTTTGTCGGCGGACTGATCGGCATGGTCATACTGACCTTTTTCGGCCCGGCACTGGCTGAATTCGGTTTAAAATTTGGCCCTGCTGAAATGACTACGCTGATGCTTGTGGCATTAAGTTCCATTAGCTGGCTCATTGAAGGAAATGTGTTAAAGGGACTGGCGATCACCTGCATTGGCATTCTCATTGCAACCATTGGAATCAGCACAAACACAGGAGAAGCCAGATACACATTTGGAGTTGTGCATTTGCTGAGTGGAGTCAATTTCATTCCTCTGGTCGTAGGCTTTATTGGAATGGCACAGGTATTTAACCTGGTGACACAGGAAGAACGTGAGAACGAGCTTGTCGTAAAAAAGATTGGCATAAAAGATTGCAAACTAGAAAAAGAAGATATATCCAGAATAAAATCTCCCGTTATCCGAGGTGGAATCCTTGGTTCTGTCATTGGCTTTATTCCCGGTGCTGGAGCTACAATGGCATCTATTGTGAATTATACGATTCAGAAAAAGTCAAAAAATAAAGAACCGCTTGGTACCGGTGCAATTGAAGGAATTGCCGCATCAGAAGCAGCAAATAATGGAGCAGCAGCAGGTGCATTTGGTCCGCTTCTTGCGTTAGGAATTCCCGGAAGCGGCACAACAGCTGTACTTCTTGGTGGGTTAATGATGTGGGGCTTACAGCCAGGACCAAGATTATTTATTGACTCTCCTGACTTTGCCTGGGGCTTGATTTCATCTTTATATGTTTCCAATATCATTTCATTAGTGTTTGCGCTCGTTATGATTCCAGTCATTATGAAGGTGATCTGTATCCCCAATAAAATCCTGATTCCAACTATCACAATGGTATGTTTTGTTGGATCCTATGCTTCCACAACTTCCATGTGGGGAGTTCTGATCATGATCATCGGCGGAATCCTCGGGTATCTCTTCCAGCGCTTTGGCTATTCCGCATCACCGATGCTGCTTGCCACCATTCTTTCTGTAACATTTGAGATTAATCTTCGCAGAGCATTAAATATATCGGGGGGAAGTCTTAGCATTTTCGTGGAAAAACCTTTATCACTGGTTTTCCTGTTGATTTTCATCGGTTTGATGTTTAGTCCTGTTCTCAAAAAGATTTACAAAAAAGCCAGACAGAAAAACAGATAAGAATTGCAGTAGCAATCTATATAATAATTCATTCAGGAGGAATTAACATGAAAAAATCAACCGTAGTATCTCTTGGCGCACTCTTGACCTGTGTAATGTTGGCCGGATGTGGAAGCAGCGAAACTGCATCAAAACCGGCAGCCGATACAACACAGAATGCATCTGTGTCAGAAAGCTCTGAAGAAACCGCAAAAGAAGAATCTACAGAAGAAGCAAAATCTGCGTGGGAACCTAGCGGTACGATCACATTTAACATCAGTTCTAAAGCAGGTGGAAACTCAGATTTGTTTGCCCGTACAATTGCCGATATTTGTACAAAAGAAGGACTTGTTAAGCCTACGATTGTCATTAACAACAATTCTGATGGTGGTGGAAATATCGTGAGAATTGAAACACATGATACCTCTGATCCTGACAATACATTACTTTGCTTTTCTTCCGGTGACATGCAGAGTATGTTAAGTTCAGACATCGGATTAACCATTACCGACTTTGCTCCGCTTGCAACACTGGCCGCTGATAAACAATTAATCTTCGCCAGCACAAATAGTAAATATCAAAGCTTCGATGACATTATGTCAGCAATTGAATCAGGAACAAAATTAAACGTTGGCGGAACCAAGAGTAATGAAATGACTGCCTTTAATATGTTTGCGGATGAGCTCGACAAAGCAGATGGTTTCAATTACATGATGTATGATTCTTCTTCAGAATCTATTACTGCATTGATGGGTGATCACATCGAGCTTGCAATGGGTTCTCCTGCAGCTGCAATTTCTTATGTAGAGAGCGGAGATATTACTCCAGTTGTAGCATTATCAAGCGAACGTTTTGAAGCCCCGCTTGACACTGCACCTACTATGGAAGAGCTTGGATATAAAACAGTTGAGAATCCAATGTGGAGAAGTGTGATCGCATCCGCTTCCATGAGCGAGGAGGCTCAGCAATATTGGAGTGATGTATTTAAAAAAGTGTCTGAGAGTGACGCATGGAAAGAATATCTTAGCAAATATTTATTAAGTCCATATTACAATGATTTGGAGACAACTCGCCAGATCATGACTGATGCAAACGATGCATATCTTGCAGATAAATAATCAAAAATAAAAAGTCGGCTGTGTTCTGACCAAAACTGCTTGGCATGGGAAGACCACAGCCCTTTTTCTATCAGGAGGAGTGATACTATGCCAAAATGGCTGGAAAATGCAGTATTCTATGAAATATATCCGCAAAGTTTTTGCGACAGTAACGGAGATGGAATCGGTGATATTCCTGGAATTATCAGTAAACTTGATTATATTAAAGAGCTTGGCTGCAATGCAATCTGGATGAATCCCTGTTTTGATTCTCCTTTTTTTGATGCTGGATATGATATTCGAGATTACTATAAAGTTGCGCCACGCTATGGGACGAATCAGGATATCGCCAATTTATTTGAAGAAGTACATAAAAGAGACATGCATATCATCCTGGATCTGGTTCCCGGCCATACGTCAATTGAACATCCATGGTTCAAAATCTCAGCTTCAAGCTTAAAAAATGAGTACACAGAACGATATATTTGGACTCCCTATCGAAAGGTAAAACCTCAAATAGATCAGCCTGGTGAAAATAATTATAATATTCGTGGATTTATTATTGGTTTTGGAGGCAGACCAGGATGCTGCGCTGTTAATTTCTATTCTACACAGCCTGCGTTGAATTATGGTTTTGCAAGAGTAGATGACCCCAGCTGGCAGTTGCCCATGGATGCCCCCGGTCCGCTTGCAACAAGAGATGCATTAAAAGACATCATGCGGTTTTGGTTGGAAATGGGATGTGATGGTTTCCGGGTTGATATGGCCGGAGAAGTGATAAAGAACGACCCAGATCAGGAAGGAAATGTTCGATTATGGCGATATTTTCGTGATTTTCTTGATCAGGAATTCCCAAATGCGGCCATGATCTCCGAATGGGGATATCCTTCTTACTCCATTCGTGGAGGCTTTCATATGGATTTCCTTTTAAAGAGAGGGAAGCAGCACTATTGGGAACTCTTCCGTTCTGATACCCCTTACTTTTCCAGAGCCGGAAAAGGAGATATTTCCGGTTTTGTAGAAAACTTTTGTAAAGATTATGAAATGACAGATGGAAAGGGATTAATCTGCACACCTTCCGGGAATCATGATATCAGCAGAATCCGCGAGCATTTAGATGATGAAGAAATAAAAATTGCCTTCGCATTCATTCTATCTATGCCAGGAGCACCATTTCTTTATTACGGTGATGAAATTGGAATGAAAAATCTGGACGGATTGGATTCTGTCGAAGGCAGTGAAGAAAGAACACAGTGCAGAACTCCTATGCAATGGAATACAAAAGTAAATGCCGGATTCTCCGCTGCTGGTACAGATAAATTATATGCACCAATCGATCCAGATTGCAACAGACCTACTGTAGAAGAACAGATGACTCGCCCAGATTCACTCTGGCATGAAATACAGGAACTGATTCATATTAGAAAAACACATCCTGCCTTACAGTCATGTCCATCCATCCGATTTCTGTATGCCGAAAAAGGAAAATACCCTCTTGTCTACGTAAGAGAATGCGAGACGGAGAAAGTGTTGATTGTTCTTAATCCGAAAGATAAAGAAGCAAGTTGTAAACTTACAGAAAAAGTATATGTAAAATCTGTCATTTATTCAAACCATGGAACAGCAAAAATCCAGGCAAACACTTTGACTGTCCCAGCGGCATCCGCATCATTTTTTGCAATTTAAGAGAACTGAAAAAGCACGGGCATGCAAACGGTAGAATTTACTTTTGAAAGTTTCAGCTGAAAAACACAATCTTGCCACTCTCGTTTTTTTATGCTTCATATGATATAATCTATCTATAGAAAATGCCTGTTCCGACAGGCTTAAAATACTTGCGTCTGCTCTTATCGGAAGCACTCCGCAGAAAACGAGGTGGCTTTATGCCCGGATTTACTACACACTATATCTTAGGAATGAAGGCCTACAATGACCTTCCCAACAATCAGCTAAAATATATCATTGCCAAATACCGCTGGCTCTACCAGCTAGGCCTGCAGGGGCCGGATATGTTTTTCTACAACATTCCCGTTCTGCGCCACCGGGACTACCGCAACGTTGGCTCCTACATGCATGAACATCACATCCAGGACTTCTTTGTCTGCTATCTGCAGCATTTAAGCGAAGTGAAATCCCGTCAGCAGAGAGAAGAAGGACTGGCCTACTTCTGTGGCTATTTAAATCACTACATCGGGGATTCCATCTGCCATCCTTATGTATATGGACGCATCGGCTACGATGCCAAGTCTCCAAACAGCCAGGCCCATGGCCGCCACGCTTCCCTGGAGAATGACATTGATGCCATACTCCTGTGGAAATACAAGCACAAAAAACCATCCCAGTTCAACCAGGCAGCAACCATCTGCTTAAACGGCATGGAAACCCAGTTTATCTCCCGTTTCCTTGCCGACTGTATCAATGAGACGTACTATCCCATCACCTACAGCAACAACTTCCAGGTAACCCCTGCCATGATCCACCGTTCCATTCTGGCTCTGCGCTTCGGCTGCCGGACCCTGGCAGACCCAAAGGGATCCAAACGCAATAAAATTGCCTTCGTGGAGAAGCTGGTCCTGAAAAATCCGGTGGCATCCCAGAAGCTGGTCACCGACGAGATCAATAACCCACGTGAAGTCCTGAACATCGACCACGACATCTGGTGCAACCCCTGGGACCGCAGGCTTGCCTCCCGCGCATCCTTCCCGGATCTGTTCCGCCAGTGCCTGCATAAAAGCAATGACGTTTATGCCATCATCAACTCCTATCTGACTGGTGAACTGCCATCCACAAGAGAAAGCATGGACCGGTTGTTAAATGAGCTTGGGAGTTATTCGTATCACAGCGGACTGCATGTGCCGGATTAAGCATATCGGATGAAGGAATTAACGGCCGTGCCTGGCTCATCCGCAATATGCAGTACAAACAAAAGAAAAGATGGAGACCAGCGATCCCTACCGGATCACCTGGTCTCCATCTTTCATACAGTAATGCTTTTCTACATTCAGTTCTTTCATCCACGCCTTGGTCTCCGGCGTTGTATACTGATCTCCTTCATTGTCCCACAGCCACTGCGGTGTCGGCCACATACAGATCTTTGGGCTGACTGCCTCATAAAACTCCTTTGTCACAGCATGCTGTCCGTGGTGCGCCATCTGAACAATGTCGGCTTTTAAATCTTCCTTTGCAACGGTTTCCAGCACATGGTTTCCTCCATCTACTTGCAGATCGCCGGTAAACAGAATCGTCACGCCATTGACTAACATCCGGTAAACCATGCTGGCATCGTTTCCGTCCCGCTCGCCGATGTGGTCATCATCCGGCTCGTAGCGGTCATTTAACACGGTAATGCAGACATCGTCCACCAGGATCTCATCGTCCTTTTTCACCGGGCATGCCTCTCCCTTTGGAAGGGCCGCCAGTGCCTTGAGGATCGCATCTGCGGTGCCAAGATCCCCCAGTTCATGGGTCTTATACCAGTCCAGGGATGCAAAATCATAGTAGATATGGTCGATGGTGATGCCGCTGTCCTTTCCCTCTGCCTCGCTCTGCAGGATGTTTAACAGGGCTCCCACATGATCGGTGTGGGCGTGAGTCAGAAACCAGGCGCTGACATGACCGCCGCGCTTTTGGATCTCTTCGGTCAGATGATCTGCATCATCCCACCATCCGCCGTCTACCACGATCAGGCTTCCCTCTTTTGTTTCCAGCAGAAAGGACATCATCTGGGCCTTGGTCTGTCCGGCTAACATGGTAAGCTCGGCTCCTCCAAGGATCGGTTCGGTCAGCGCATCGATTTCCTGCTCGCTTTTTCCCTGCGTCTCCAGCTCTTCTCGCTTTTCCCCTTCGGTCACCAGCTCTACGTTTTCGTAAGTTCCGCTGTTTCCGGTCTGCTCCGTCTTGTGGGCAGATTCCGTCGCTTTTCCCTGTTTTGCCCGCACTGCACCGCGTACTGCAAACACAATGCCAAAAACCAGCACCAGCACCAGAACGATTCCAAGGATCAGACTCCACACGTTCCTGTGCTGCCGGTAGCTGCGGTATCGTCTCGATGCGGCACGGTCGATGGACATTTCCATCTGCCAGCCGATCTTTCTGCTTCCGCTTCTTCTAAATCTGTGTCTTCTGCCAAATCTTCTCATATAATCCCCTTGCTTTTTCCGCATTGCTGTGCTATGATGTTCAATATAATTCAATTTTAAGTTTTTTTGAACAGGAGGCCGCTATGAAACATCAAACTGACCACTCCCTTTCCGAGAAAAAATCACTGCTCGGACAGATTGACTGGTTTACCACACTAGTTCCCTTTTTCTGCATCCTGGCGCTCTGCGCCTGGTTTGTCGTAAGCCCGGAGCAGTCCACCGCTGCCATCGGCGCAGTCCGCAATTTCCTGGGCGATGAGATGGGCAGCTATTACCTCATCATCGGACTGGGCGTCTTCGTCTGCTCCCTCTACATTGCCTTTTCCCGGTTCGGCCAGATCCGCTTAGGCGATGCAGAGCGCCCGTTGTACTCCGGGTTCCAGTGGGGTTCCATGATCTTCACCGCCGGACTGGCGGCTGACATCCTGTTCTACTCCTGCTGCGAATGGATCTTATATGCATCAGATCCTCATACAGCGGAAATGGGAACGGTACATGAGTGGGCTGCCACTTACCCGCTGTTCCACTGGGGACCGATCCCGTGGGGCTTCTATCTGGTGCTGTCCGCGGCATTCGGCTTCATGCTCCATGTCCGCAAACGTTCCCGCCAGAAATACTCCGAAGCCTGCCGTCCGGTTCTGGGAAACCGTGTGGATGGCTGGGCTGGAAAGCTCATCGACCTGATCGCAGTCTTCGCACTCCTCGCCGGAACCGCCACAACCTTCTCCCTGGCGACACCGCTTCTGGCAGGTGCCATCAGCAATGTGACCGGCATTCCGCAGAGCACCGGTCTGACCCTGGTCATTCTGGTTGTCGTATGCGCGATCTATACTTTCAGCGTCTACTTCGGCATGAAGGGTGTCCAGCTCTCCGCAGCAACCTGTACCTGGCTGTTCTTCGGTCTCCTGGCTTATGTATTCTTTTTTGGCGGCCAGACCCGCTTCATCATTGAAGAAGGCATCACCGCTTTGGGAAATATGACCCAGAACTTCATCGGTCTTTCCACCTGGACGGATTCCCTCAGGACCTCCTCCTTCCCGCAGACCTGGACCATTTTCTACTGGGCCTACTGGATGGTATGGTGCGTGGCTGTTCCGTTCTTCATCGGTTCCATCAGCAAGGGCCGCACGCTGCGCCAGGTTATCCTGGGCGGCTATGTATTCGGTCTTTCCGGAACCTTTACTTCCTTTATTATTATGGGAAACTACGGACTCGGCTTGCAGATGCACGGAAAGCTGGATGCGCTCTCCTCCTACGCCGCAGACGGAAACCTCTATCAGGCGATCCTGGATATTTTGGGACAGCTGCCGCTCTCCAAAGCCGTGCTCGTCCTGTTAGTCCTGTGCATGATCACCTTCTATTCCACATCCTTTGACTCCATCACCATGGTGGCTTCCACCTACACGTATAAGGAGTTAAAGAGTGATGAGGAGCCGCACCGGAACGTGAAGCTGTTCTGGGCGATCTTCCTGATTCTGCTGCCGCTGGCCCTGATCTTTTCCGAGAACTCCATGTCCAACCTGCAGACTGTATCCATCATCGCGGCCTTCCCGGTCGGCATCATCATGCTGCTGATCATCACATCGTTCTTTAAGGATGCGGATGCGTACCTAAAAGAGCAAAAATAAATCCATGAAAAATTGCCTGCGGCAATGGGATTTTTGCTTTCCAGCCCATGTTTTCGTACGGTCAGCGCAGTGAATGCGCAGACCTACTGAACAGTTATTTATTTTCTTTGCTACACGCAACAATATTCTGCGTTTCCTCCACGATGTAGATCGGCCGGTCTTTCAGTTCGCTGAACAAAATCGCGATGTACTCTCCGATAATGCCAACGATCAGAAACAGGATCGCAAACATAAAGCAATTTAAGATCACGATCGTGGCATAGCCGCTCGGCGCTCCCTGGCGGGTAAACAAGGTGTAGACCATCACCACCACACCCAGAAGTGCCGCAAATGCTCCGGCATAGATACCGAGTTTTAACGGCAGGTTGGAAAAGCACATGATCGTGTTCATGGAGAACGCAAGCAGCTTTCGCAAGCTGTACTTGCTCTCTCCTGCCACCCGGTCGTGCGCCTCGTAGGTGATGGTTGCCTTCTGAAAGCCGATGCTCTGGACGTATCCCCGCAGGAAGCGCACCTTCTCACGGTAATTCTTCCGGAGCACATCTGCCGCTTCCTTCGATACTGCAAAAAAGTCCGATGCGTTCGGCTCAAATTTCACGTCGGAAAGGGTGTTGATGACCCAGTAAAAGCCAGCCGATGTGATGTTCTTGATCAGTCCTGCGGATTTGTTTTTTGTGCGCACCATGCTGATGACGCCGCAGCCTTCCTCAAACTTGCGCACAATCTCCGGCAGACATTCCGGCGGGTGCTGCAGATCTGCATCCATGCAGACGATCCCGTCGCCCTTTGCGTAATCGATTCCGGCGATCATGGCTGCCTCATGCCCGAAGTTCCGTGAGAAAGAAACAACCTTCACCTTCTCATCGTGGGCTGCAAACTCCCTTAGTATGGAAAGGCTGTCATCGCGGCTTCCGTCATTAACAAAGAGCAGCTCATAGTCCCATGGCAAAATCTCCAGGATCAGCTTCGTTGTCTCGTAAAACAGCGGCAGGGCCTGTTCTTCGTTGTAGACCGAAACCACTATCGATAATTTCTTTTCCATCATGCTTCCTCGTCTATGCTTCTTCGTCAAATACTTTGATGTCTACGGTGGAATGGGCTGGTACGCGCTCTGCCTCAGGCGGCAGCTTCATGTAGTCGCCGTATACCCATGTCAGAACCTCATGCGCATGCTTCGATGCCATCAGTGTGGTGCCTGCAAATTCCACATCCGTAATTTCTTCACACCATTCCTTCTGGATCGTCACATACAGATAATCCGGCTGATAGTTGCTGTAGTAGCGCAGACTGCTGCGCCCATGTTTATCTTTTAAGGCTGCTGCATGCTGGAGCTTAAAGATCAGATTCATCGGAATCAGCTTTCCAACTGCAGATCCTCCACCCACCGCCAGCTTGTGGAACAGACTGTACTTGGAAAAATCCAGGTGATAACGGTGTCCCATTGCCAGCAGGTAAATGCTCTTGTGAAGCAGACGGGTAAACCCTGCTGCTGCCTTATTCTCCGGGAGCTCGTCGATGATGAACAGATCTACCCAGAGGTGGTTTAACTTGCCCTCGTAATACTGCACCTCCGGCGTATTCTCATGGCGGCGGCTGTTTTTATAAATGACGCGGGCTGTAAAGTCAAAGAACGCTTTGCCTCCCTGGAAATCCTCCGGCATCAGAAGCTCCATGGTATCCGGAAGTTCCCGTTTTACTACCTTTAAAAATGCCTCATAGTTGCTGCGGGTAAATGCAATATCCGCATCATCATCCCACGGGATGAAGCCTTTGTGGCGGACTGCTCCTAAAAGCGTGCCGCCGTCCAGCATATATTTAATCTTATATTTTCTGCAGATCCGGTCAATCTCCTTTAAGATTTTCAAGTTGATCTCATGGACCTTCGTTAAATCGTACTGCATATTCGCCCTCTTTTCCGGCTGTCGGATTTTCTTCTCAGCGAATCTGCCCGGCAGCCTGAGACTCTGTCCCGTTTTCCGAAATGATTACTGGTTGATTGCCTCACGGATCGTCTTAGCCATGTAATCGATCATCTCATCGCTCATGCCCGGGTACACACCCACCCAGAATGTATCCTGCATGATGCGGTCGGTGTTCTTTAAATCACCCACAACACGGTAGCCGCGATTTTCTGCACGCATCTGGTCGAAGCACGGATGCTTGGTTAAGTTTCCGGCAAACAGCATACGGGTCTGGACACCTTTCTTCTCCACGTACTGGACCACTGCGTTGCGGTCCACGCCTTCCTTGCAGGTGATGAGGAATCCAAACCAGCTCGGTCTGGAGTTTTCACACGGCTCTGGCAGGATCAGCTTGTCTGTCGTATCGGCCAGAGCTGCCTTTAAGCGGTCGAAGTTATGGCGTCTGCGCTCTACAAAACCCGGGAATTTATCCAGCTGTGCACATCCGATGGATGCCTGCAGGTCGGTTGCCTTTAAGTTATATCCGAAATGAGAGTAAACATACTTGTGGTCATAGCCCAGCGGCAGCTCGCCGTACTGGCGGTCGAAGCGGTGTCCGCACAGGTTGTCCTTGCCGGACGGGCAGACACAGTCACGTCCCCAGTCACGGAAGGAGCGGATGATCTTATTGAGCAGCGGGTTATCGGTATAGACAGCACCGCCCTCGCCCATGGTCATATGGTGCGGCGGATAGAAGCTGGAGGTTCCGATATCACCCACGGTTCCGGTAAACTTCTCCACGCCGTCCAGTGTATAGCGGCTTCCCAGTGCATCACAGTTGTCCTCGATGAGCCACAGGTTATGGCGGTCACAGAACGCCTTCACTGCCTTTAAGTCGAACGGATTTCCCAGGGTATGGGCGATCATCACCGCCTTGGTCTTCTCAGAATAAGCAGCCTCTAACTGAGTCACGTCGATATTGTACTGCGGAATGGTCACATCCACGAATACCGGAACTGCGCCATACTGGATGGCCGGAGTCACGGTCGTCGGGAAACCGGCTGCCACGGTGATGATCTCATCGCCCGGGCGCACCTGGCGCTCCTTTAAGAGCGGGGAGGTCAGCGTCATAAACGCTGTTAAGTTTGCGGAGGAACCAGAGTTTACCAGTGCACAGTAGCGCACACCCAGATACTCTGCCAGCTTTGCCTCAAACTCATCGGTGTAGCGTCCGGAGGTCAGCCAGAATTCCAGTGCGCTGTCCACCAGATTTACCATCTCTGCTTCATCGTAAACGCGGGATGCATACGGAATGCGGTCTCCCGGTTCGTATTTCTTCTTATTATTAATATGATAGGTTCTGCAGTAATCCGCTACCAGGTCAAGGATTTCCTGGCGTGCCTGCTCCTGTGTTTTTTCCATATATTCATCTCCTATTTTGTTTCAATCAACGGGCAAAATCATTTTGCTCATCACCCATGGAAACTGGCAAATCCTTGCCAATCTCTGCCCTAGTCCTTACCGGTTTCAATATTCCTGGATCTGCGCATCCATTACCTGCTTCATGTCCTCACCGGCCAGATACGCCTTCGACCAGACAATGGTCTTCTCGATCGCATCCTCAATATGCCAGTGCGGCTTCCATCCAAAGGTCTTCTTGATCCTGGAACAATCAAGCTTTAAGAAGTTTGCCTCATGGGGGCCTCCGTCATGCTTGTTGACCCAGGATGCACCCTCACCCCAAAGTTTGCAGAACAAGGTTACCAGCTCACCGGTTGTCACGCAGTCGCACTCATCCGGTCCTACATTATAATATCCCTGGTAAGTCCGGTCCTCATACTGTCTCTGGGCAATTTCCAGATACGCAAACAGCGGCTCCAATACATGCTGGAATGGTCTGGTAGAATACGGGTTTCGCACCACGATTTCTTTTTTTGCTGCCATGGCACGCACGCAGTCCGGAATGATCCGGTCGTTCGCAAAGTCGCCGCCGCCGATGACATTACCCGCGCGTGCGGTAGAAATTGCACAGTGTCCATCCGCAAAGAAAGATTTCTGGTAGCTGTGTGTTACCAGCTCCGAGCAGGATTTGCTGTTGGAGTAAGGATCGTAGCCATCTAACGGATCGCACTCCCGGTACCCGTACTCCCACTCCCGGTTCTCATAAACCTTATCCGTGGTGACATTTAAAAAGGACTTCACCGATGGAGTCTGACGCACGCACTCCAGCACGTTCACCGTTCCCATGACATTAGTCTCATAGGTATAAACCGGATCCTTGTAGGAATCGCGCACGATCGGCTGTGCCGCCAGATGCAGCACGATTTGTGGCTGTACCCGTTCAAACACTTCCTTCAAATGCTTCAAGTCCCGGATGTCCCCGATCACACTGTCCATGGTTGTCTCCAGCCCGGCGATGGAAAATAAAGCCGGGTCAGTCGGTGCCTCGGCCGCATAGCCTGTCACCTGTGCTCCCGCAAGAGTCAGGATCCGGCACAGCCAGGAGCCTTTAAAACCAGTGTGTCCGGTTACCAGGACCTTCTTTCCCTGATAAAATTCCCTGCATGCATTCAGATCGTAATTCATATCATTCTCTCCCAATGGCCTCTGCATGTCCGCAGCCAGCCCATTTTGTTTTTGCAGCATCTTGCATGTTTTCTATTTCTTCCAGATTTTCCATGGTGCTTTGCGCCGCACATTTATTCCTTCCAGATCTTCCACGGTGCCTTGCCGGACTGCCACAGCTTCTCTAAAAGCTGCATTTCCCGCTGGGTGTCCATGCACTGCCAGAAGCCATCGTGGTAGAAAGACATCAGCTGTCCCTCAGCTGCCAGGCGGCTCATCGGCTCCTGCTCAAACACCGTGGTGTCATCCTTTAAATAGGAAAAGACTTCCGGATTCAGCACCATAAAGCCGCCATTGATGATGGCTCCGTCCGAAGCTGCCTTCTCGCGGAAGGAACGGATCTCGTTATCCGGTCCGATATCCAGCACACCTTTCTGCTGGTCGATGCTGACCGTTGTAATGGTTGCGGTCTTTCCATGGGATTTGTGGAACTCTACCAGTCCCTTTAAATCTACGTTGCAGACACCGTCACCGTAGGTCAGCATAAACGGCTCATCCCCGATATACGGCTGGATCCGTTTCACGCGGCCGCCGGTCATGGTATTTAACCCGGTATCAACCAGAGTTACCTTCCACGGCTCCGCATAATTGTTGTGGACCTCCATCTTGTTGTTCGCAAGGTCAAAGGTCACGTCGGAGGTATGCAGGAAATAATCTGCAAAGAACTCCTTGACCACATACTGCTTATATCCCAGGCAGATCACAAAATCGTGAAATCCAAACTCAGAATAATATTTCATGATATGCCATAAGATCGGCCGTCCGCCGATCTCGATCATCGGCTTCGGCTTTAAATGACTTTCCTCGCTGATCCGGGTTCCCAGACCACCAGCCAGAATTACAACCTTCATCTTCTTTCCTCCGTTTTTTCCTCTCCGACCATTTCAGTCTCAAACTGACGGTTTTGTCGGTCGTACTCATTTTCTGTCGACGTCCTGTGCGCAGTCTCATTCCGTCTCCATCTCCTGCACATGCTGCGCACAACAGCTATGTTTATCTTAGTCCGCTGTCATTTTCAGTAACACTGCCAGACGGGTCACACCGCGCTTCTCCAGTGCATTCGGCACAAAGAAGTTGCTCTCGAACCGCAGTGTCACCGGCTCATACGGATCTACCTGGATCGTGCATTCCTCATTCTGCTCCGTAAAGTTGATGTATTCCTTTGGCTCGCCGTTCACATACACGGTCAGCCACTGGTCCTCTGTCAGGTCACGCGGATAGTTGAAATTCAAATGAATCTCTCCGGTGCTTCCTGCCATCACCTGAACCGATGCGCGCTCATCCAGCCAGCCGTCGTCGTAAAATCCGTAGATCGGACGGCACTTAAATAATGAAGCTGCATGCGTGATATCCTGGAAGCGGTTGTTTTCCGGGTCTTCCTGGATCACCAGCATGTCATCGGTAATGAGTCCGATATCTCTCAGATCCTTGATGTGGACAACCTTCACGCAGTCCTCGCGGTTTAACCGGTCAAACACCCGGAAGAACTCTGCCTGGGTAAAATCATCCATCTCGAATTTATCGCCTACAATATAGATTGTTTTTCCGAAAATCCCAACACCGTACTGCCCGTAGGTTTCCTCTGCCAGCGCATTGTAGCGTTCCTGGTCAGCCCAGTAATACAGGTTCGGGAAAAGTCCCCGGTAATAATGCTCCACCGGAAGCATGAACAGCACATACAAGGTAAACAGGCTTAAGTACGGAAGCGCCTGAACCCAGCGGCCCCGCTTTGCCATCTGCTCCGTCAGCGTGCCGTACATCCAGGAAAGGAATAACAACGCTGCCGCCAGGGAAACATACACCCAACGCATCTCCACACGGATCGTCACACTGGAGCAGACGATGCAGGCACCGATAAATGCCACAAACAAAAATGCTTTCTGCAGGTACGGCACGATTTTCTTACCCTTGTGCAGGACACGGATCACAAACGCCAGAACCAGAAATGCGATCATCAGGTCTGCCAGGGCAATGAGAATCGTTACCCACAGCGGAGCTTCCCGGAAGTTCTGCCCGTTTAAATGCTCCGGACCTGCGTTGATTCCAAAGATATAAGCGATCTGGCTCAGCACAAAATGCAGAACTGAACTGATCGACATGGTATCCACCACATCCGTTCCGCCGGTTCCTGGCGGGGAAATGGTTCCGATAAAAATAAAACGCAGAAGCTGGATCAGGGCAAAACCGACTGTCGGCGCAGCCCAGAGCTTCCAGTTCTTTGAAAGCTTAAATACCAGGGAAAAGTAAAACAGCGGAAGCAGCACCATGTAGCGCTCATGAACCAGGCAGACACAAAAATACAAAACTGCAGCCAGATAAAATTTCCGGCTTCCTTCTGTCTCATCCTCACTGCTTAAATACTCCAGAAGGAAATACAAAATCCCAAGCGCCATCCACATCGCCATGGTTTCCATGAGTCCCAGTGCCTGGCCGATCTGATAGTAGGACATGCGGGACATCAAAAACATGACCGCACAGAGAATTCCCACATACGCAGAATGGCTGAACCGTTTTGCCATGCGGTAAAGATTGTAGGCAAGGCAAGCGTTCAGCACAATGTTAAAGGGCACATACCAGTTGATATGGGTGCCGAATAATTTCATTTCCGTCCATGCCACCAGATTGTACAGGGCACGGAAACGGGTTCCGCCGCTGGTAAACACCGCCGCGATAAACGGGTTATCATGAAAGCAGAACCACTGATAGAGATCGTCCATATAAAGGCCCTTGATCTCCATATGGCGGTTTACTACAAAGGCAAAAGCCGTCAGCAGAATCAGGATCAGGGCTTCGCTTTTCAAAACATCAGCCCGTTTGGTCCACTGGTACTGCATGGCCTCCGCCTTCTGCTTTCCGCTAAATTCCATCTTTTCCATAATTATACTCCAAATTATTTATAACGATTATCATTTTTCATACGCAGAATATGCCTTGCGGTAAAAATGCATGAGCAGCTTTACTACAGGCTTCGGCCAGATTTTTGCATACATAGCCGTCTCATCTGCGGCACGCTGGTGATTTTCGATGCAGGCCTTCGTCGTTGCCCCATCGTGGATCCGGTAACGAATCAGCGGGCGCTCCACGCACACGAAACGACCCGGGCGCTCTGCCAGCTTCCACATGGTATCCCAGTCCAGCGCAAATTTATAAGGAGAATCAAACAGCGGTGCACCAAGCACTTCTTTATTATAAGTACAGGAAGGACAGATGATGGGATTTCCAAACATCAGCGCCGCTTTCTTCACCCAGGTCCGGTCTGCCAGAACGTGCAGACGCAGCGGCAGGCGCAGAAGCATTTTGATAAACTGGATCATGCCCGGACGCATTAAGGTCTCCCCTTTTAAGATCGCGCAATCCGTGGTAAACACAGTCGTATCCGGATAGCGTGCCCAGCATCGTTTTACTTCCGCTGCGTAATCCCGGTGATAGCAGTCATCCTGATGTGCGATCGTCACCAGACGGGTATCCGCCTTCTCGTATGCGAAATTCCAGTCATCCTGGATATCGCTCTTTCCCTCCCGCACATAGAGCGGGATATCGTGGATCCTCGACATCGCCTCCAGAAACGGACTCGGTGTGGAAGTGCAGAGAATGATCTTTGACTTTACCGACTGCCGCTTCAGGGAGTGGATGCAGGCATCCAGATACGGAGAATCCTTATAAGCGCAGATTGCAAAGGTATGATCGGGCATCCTAACGGCCTCCTTCCTGTTTTTACTTTGTTTCTCTTTTTTGTTTTGTTATTTGTTTTCTTTCCAGCCTTTCCGAAAGCATTCTTCTTTCGTACCGGTTTTTTCTTTATTATCTATGGGATTTCTCGTATACTTACTCTTCAAAAAATGCCTCTTCCAGCATCAGACACAGTGCATGATAAATCGGAAGATGCAGTTCCTGAATCTTAAATGTCTCAGGCTCCGGCACAATGATCGCCACATCGGCACGTTTTCCTAAAAGACCGCCGTCTTTTCCGGTCAGACCGATGACGCTTAAGCCTTTCGCCTTCGCAACGGTCACGGCATAATCCACATTTTTGGAATTTCCGGAGGTAGATATCCCCAGGAATACATCGCCTTTGTCCCCATATCCACAGACCTGCTGGGCGAAGATCATATCCGCATCTACATCATTGGCAAATGCCGTGGAAAGTCCCGGGTGTCCATCTAAGGCAATCGCCCGTAAACTGCCCTGCAGACTGCGTGCGAGCTCTGCCCCGTGACCGGCATGCTCCTCTGCCAGGCGTTTCTGCAATTCTTCGCTTAACGGGCGACGCTTTTTAAAGCCCTTCATCAGCTCGCCAACGATGTGCTCCGCATCCGCGCAGCTTCCGCCGTTTCCGGCAACCAGAAGCTTTCCGCCGTTTTCATAGCAGGCTTTTAACAGCTCATAAGCCTTCAAAATATCATCCCGGTTCTTATTTAAGACCGGGTAACGCACAAACAGTTCCTCAAAGATTTCCTGCTGTTTCTCTGTTAATTTCATCGTATGCCTCCAACAAATCTTCTGCGTACAGATCGTAGGGGAAATCTCCCTGTTTTTTCTGCTCCTCATGAACCCCGGCGCCATACCCGGTTCCCACCAGCACAGTGCGGACTCCGTAATTGCGTCCGGCTTCGATATCGATCAGCTTATCACCGATCATCCAGGACTTGCTTTTATCCACATCAAAATCCTGCTCTGCCATCTCAAACATGCCGGTCTCCGGCTTTCTGCAATGGCACTGGATCTTGTACTTTCCGATGCCATGCTCCGGGTGATGCGGGCAGTAATAAAATGCGTCAATGCCCGCTCCCGCTTTTTCCAGCAGCTCGTTCATGTAACGGTGCAGTTCTTTTACATCGTCCTCGGTATAGTAGCCGCGGGCCACACCGGCCTGGTTGGTGATCACCACCAGCTTATAGCCCTGCTCTTTAAATGCCTTTAAAGCCTCCGGCACTCCGGGCAGAAGCACCAGATCTTCTTTGCGGTGCAGGTAGTTGACTTCTTCATTCAGCGTACCGTCCCGGTCCAGAAATATTACTTTTTCCATGCTATGTTCCTATTTCTACGTGCTTCCCGGATAGACAAAACTTTTCCCGTCCGGATCTCGTTAAATTCTTTCCAATTTTCCAAAATACTACAATTTGAATTCGTAGTCTCCGTTTGGCAGATGCACCTTCACCTCGTTGTAGTCCCAGCGGTTTTCATCCGCGATCCAGGACTGGGCGCCGCGCAGCTCAAAGTTCCAGTCTGCCAGCTGACCACCCATCTGCTCCATGCGGTCTGCCACCTTGTGCTTGACATTGTACGGGCAGTACATCAGAAGGTAACCGCCGCCACCGGCGCCAAGAAGCTTTCCGCCCAGCGCACCGGCCTTAATGGCCTCATCGTAAAGCTCGTCGATCTGCGGGTTGGTGATCTTGCTGCTCATGCGCTTTTTGCTCTGCCAGCCATAGTCCAAAAGCTTACCAAAGCTGTGCAGATTGCCGCGCAGAAGCTCATCTTTCATCGCGTAGGCAAGGGCTTTCACCTCGCACATGGCATCGAAGGCATCTTTCTTTTCGTAGTTTTTCACCTGATCCTTGATGATGTTCGCCGACACATGGATGTTGCCGGTGTAACATAAGAGCAGGTTGTACTGCAGTTCGTGCAGAATATCTTTCTTGATGCGCAGCGGGTTTACCACCACGTTGTTGCGGCCGTGGAACTCAATAAAGTTGATGCCGCCGAAGGTTGCCGCATACTGGTCCTGATAGCCGCCGTCGATTTTTAAATCCTCACGCTCGACCTGGTAAGCCAGATCTGCCAGGCGGTACGCATCCATCTCAATGCCCTTCCAGCGCGCCATGGCCGTAAGTAAGGAAACCATAACGGTAGAAGAAGTTCCAAGACCGGAACCGGCCGGAGCATCACACTGTAAGTAAACCTCGCAGCCCTGATTGATATCCATGGCCTTTAAGGCAGCGGTTACCAGGTCCAGCCGTCCATCGTAAACGAAGTTCTCCTTCGCATTGTATTTGACGGTCATATCAAAGTCCAGAGAGTGGACAATAATCTGGTCATCCTCTCTCGGAACGATGGAACAGTACGCATATTTGTTGATGGTGCTGCCGATGATGGCTCCGCCCTGCTCTACGCAGAAAGGTGCCACGTCTGTACCGCCGCCGCCGAAGCTGACACGGAGCGGTGCACGTCCTCTGATTACCATACCACAACTCCTTTCTTTACATCTTCCATAAACTGATAATATGCCTCCGGAATGCCGATGTCGATAAAGTAACCGTCATTGACAAAGCCGCCTAAGCGCCGGCCCTCCTTCAGCCATTTCGGGATCATCTCGTTTTCCAGGGAAACCTTTCCCGCCGGAATCTCGTCCAGCAGCGCACGCTTCATCAGGTACACGCCACCATTGATGGTGCCCGGCTTTGCCTCCGGACTCTTCTCATTAAAGCCGGTGAGCCGTCCATCTTCCAGAATGGCTGCCCCGTAACGGGAAATGTCCTGCACCTCGCGAAGCACCAGTGCCATGTCAAGATCCGACTCCTGCTGCATGGATACCAGACGGCTGTAGTCGATCTGGTAAAAGGTATCCGCATTCAGGACGAAAAAGCTGTCCTCGGTCACAAATCTGCCGGCATTTTTAATGGCCCCAGCTGTTCCGAGAAGTTCTTCCTCATAAGCATAGTGAACGGTGATGGGTGTTCCATCCGGAGCTAAAAACCCGCTCCCGTCCCCGAAATACTCCTCCACCATGGAACCCTTATAACCCACGGCAAAGATAATATCCGTGATGTCATGCTTTGAAAGTTCGTGCACCACATACTCCATAAAAGGCTTCTCGCCGATCAGTGCCATCGGCTTCGGGCGGTCACTCACCACACTCCGAAGCCTGGTACCCAGACCGCCGGCCAGTAAAATTGCCTGCATTTCTTCCTCCTGCGCCGCCTAAACGGCTGTTTTCTTTTTTCAAGCTCTGCTGCTGTCTGCGCATGCATGCACAGCAACCAAATTTTCCATCCGGGCAATCCCAGCCCGGAATCCATTATCGTTTAAAATCATCCTCGATAACCTTCCATGCTGCATCCATGCTGAAATGCGTGCGGATGTAGCTCTGGGTCTTCTCGCAGAGTGCCTTGCAGCCCTCCAGACTCTGGTAAAGACGGGTCACGGTCTCGGCAAATGCCTCCGGCTCGTCCTCCACCAACAGGACATCCTCCACCTGCGGGATTCCCTCCGCACCGATGGATGTCGTCACGATCGGGGCACCGTTGTAGATTGCCTCGACCACCTTGCCCTTCACGCCTGCACCGTAACGCAGCGGTACAACCACCACGCGGCAGGTCGCATAAAGCTCACTCAATTCTTCTTCGGATACAAAGCCCTTGATGATGATGCCATTGCCCGGCTGCTGCAGAGCTTTGATTTCATCGGTTACCTTAGATCCAACCACAATAAACTCTGGCGGAGTGACTCCGGCTGCCTCCATCTTCTGACGGATGCGCGGGTAAATATCCTTTGCAAACCAGAGCACTGCATCTGCATTCGGCGGATGTGCGAAGCCACCGACGAATAAGAGACCATTGCGCTTCGCAAAGTCTTCCTGTATGTCGGACTTGAACTCATCAAACACATACGCGGTGATATCCTTCACGTTGATGGTTGGGTCGATCTCATGGATCGCATCACGCTCAATGTAAGACGGGTAGTAAGAAACGGCCGCCTTGCTCATCAGCGTAAACTCAATGGATTTCCAGTATTCCGCATCTTCGCGGATCTTCGGATCTTTCGTGATCTGGTACTCACGGCTTTCCCGCAGCCAGTGCAGGTCATGTCCGTAATAGATCACCTTGATATCGGTATTGTCTAAAATATAATCAATGTATTTGGATGCGATGTGCGGGCGGTTCAAGTACGCCACTGCAATGTCATCGCCGTGGTCACGCAGCCAGTCCCAAATCTTGACCTGGTACTCCGGTCCGTATAACACCTCGATGCCCATCTGCTCCAGCTCGCTGGTATACGGCTCCTCGTTCATAAAGTTATCACCGAGGAACTTCACCACATAGCCCTTCTTTAAGAACATCTTTAAGTACTGGTACGTGGTCTTGGAACCGGCGTCCTTATCGTAGGTCGGCACATAGTGGTCCACCACCAGGATGATCGGCTTGCCCATGCTGCGCTCTCTGGCACGGAACGGATCCGGATTGCCATCGTTCTCGCACTGCTTTGCAAACTCGTCTGCCCATTTTTCTTTCAGCTTCTTGCTGTTGGCAACCTGGTAACGCTTTAAGCCGGTGCCCTGTACATCGGTACCGTTGGAAACACCCTCAAAGTGGATGACCTTGGACTTCGGCTGATATACGACACGGTAACCTGCCTTGCGCACCTCAAATGCCAGGTCAGAGTCCTCGCAGTAGGCCGGTGCAAACCGGGTATCAAAGCCGCCGATCTGGTTCCACAGCTCGTTGGAAAGCAGGATCGCTGCACCGGAAATGTAGTCCACGTCCTTGACGTAGTTGTACTCCGGCTTATCCGGATTATCCAGACGGCCATAATTCCAGCCGGAACCATCGCTCCAGATGATGCCGCCTGCTTCCTGCAGACGTCCATCCGGGTAAACCAGCTTGGAGCCTACCATACCGATGGTCGGGTCAGACTCGATGAGCTGAACCAGGGAAGAGAGCCAGTTTTCGGTCACCTGGGTGTCGTTGTTTAAGAACATCACATACTTACCACGGGCATGACGCGCTGCGTTGTTGCAGTTGCGTAAAAAGCCCTGGTTTGTGCTGTTTCTGCAGATGACCAGTCCTTCCGCGTACTCGGAAAGATGCTCGGTCGCATCCGTGGACACATCGTCCGCAATGATGACCTCATAAGAAACATCCTTCGTGTGCTCTAAAATAGAAAGCAGGCACGCGTAGGTATAGTGAATCTGGTTGTATACCGGAATAATGATGGAAACGGTCGGGTTCTCCACCTTCTCAAACTTCAGGCGGCCGTGTTCCCGGTAAATCTCACCGATGTTGAAATCGCCATCACGCAGGTTTCGTCCCTCCGGTGTCGAGTAAAGCTTCATGGAGCGAAGCGGATGCAGCATGTATTCTTTCTTATAATGAAGCTTCTTTCGCTCTACCGATCCCTTTGGATACTTCTGGTTAAACTTATCACCCAGCTTCCGGCGGATCTTAAAGAGAATCGCCTCATGCTTATTTAAGTAATTCAGGGTCTTTGCCATCTCCCCGATCTCATGCTCATGGTTATGGATGATGGCCTCTAAGTTCGTTACATGGTTGTTAGTCAGACGCTGAACTTCCGTGATCTTGCGGATGGTCACATCCTTCTCACGGCTGTGGATCTTCATCTGCTCAATGCGCTCCCTTGCCCGCGCAAGGTCACTCTCCGTCTGGCGGATGTCACGCACGGTACGGGAATAAACCATGTAATTGCCCAGGTACAGCTGCTGGTTCTCACCGTGCACATAATTCTGGAAGTTTACCTCCATCTTCCGGTATACTTCTGCCATCTCCGGCGTGATACCGAACGAATCCAGGATCTGCTCTAAGGTCAGCTGTTTTAACACACTGCTGTACTGCTCATGAAAATAGTACAGAATGCGGTATTTCACAAAATGCTCCGGAACCGGGAATAAGAACACCCACTCGTAGTCCAGACAGTAGATGCCCTCCCGCGTCAGCAGCATATTTTCAAACAAGGCATCGATGTTGGAAACCTCGCAGGCGGTATCGGAAAGCAGCAGATTCTGCTCCTCCTCCGTTAAGTCCGCGCCAAACACCTCATCGAACTCTGCGGTTCTGGTAAACGCACTGCGGCACTCCGGGCTGATGTCGTAGATCTGGTTCATGACGATCTGCAGCACATCCAGCGGAAGCTGTCCGCCCTCTAACTGCTCACCCAGCTTCTCCGCACAGGTCTGCCCCACAAGATACGGGAAATAAACCGAATTGCGGTGCTCGGCAAACTTTGGCTCCGTTACCTTTAAGATCCGGTGCTGCTTCGTCAGCTTTTCATATTTTTCTTTGAAAGAAGCGATGTGGGCGCTGCCATCCAGGCTTAAAGCAGCTTTTTCCACGTAGCGCTCTTTTTTGACCGGTGCTGCTGCACTGCTGTTTCCAGCCGCTGCACCAGATGTTTCCGACATTCCTGCTGCATTTCGCTCGCAGATACAGGTCTTGATCTGGAATTTTTCTCTTCTTGTCTTGTTATATTTGATAAAAATCCGCTCATCATCCTTGTGAAGCTGCTTTGGATCTGCGCTCCAGAACACCAGATAAGCGTTTGCATATAAGTCGAACAGCCCTGCCTCGCAGACCGTG
This sequence comes from Clostridium sp. AF32-12BH, assembly GCF_003477935.1. Taxonomy (NCBI): domain Bacteria; kingdom Bacillati; phylum Bacillota; class Clostridia; order Eubacteriales; family Clostridiaceae; genus Clostridium; species Clostridium sp. AF32-12BH. The sequence continues at coordinate 175,464 of NZ_QUEH01000001.1, forward strand.
TCAAACTTCTCGCCCATCTCCATCATGTGATATGGCGGGTAATCGTACGCCGGGGTTACCCGGGTCAGATCGCCCTTCTTCGGCAGATACGCGTCGGAATAAATGCTCACCGGAGTCTTATAGTCCGGCATCGGATAATAAAACTTCAGGGCACCGCTTTCCTCTGCCATGCTCTGTGTCTCTTTTTCGCCGCAGAGAAGCTCCGTTAACTGGCGCTTCGTCAGGGCATTCTCCTCCTCGGAAGTTCCAGCAAAATACTTCATGCCAAGCGCATTGGCTGCTGCCACGATCAGAATGCCGGTCGGCTTCAGCAGCGATTTTGCCGCACGGATATGCTCCTCATACGGTGCTGCCAGTGTTCCGGCAAAAATCACATAGTCGTACTTTTTCCCCTCGGCGCAGGCTTCCCCTGCAAAGCCCATCAGGCTGTCCTTGCAATAATAAATGTTTGTTGCACCCGGATAACGCTGTCTTACCGTCTCCAGCGCAGACTCCGTCTCATCCAGCACAGTGACCTGCTTCACGCTGGTGCGCAGCAGTCCGGTCAGCGCACCGTAATCGGCACCAACCTGCAGCACCTCTGCATCCGGCTCAAACTCATACCACTCAAGCAGGAGCTCCCGCTGGGAAGAGAGGGCATACAGAAGGTCCAACCGGTGGTTGTCCTGTAAGATGGAGCGGATATCCCCGCGGTGCTCCGAAAGGAGCGCCTGTATCTCATCATCAATCTTTCTCATGCTCTAAAAACCTCTTTCTTATGTTCACGTTCCGTATTCTGCCAGCTGCAATGTGCGATTCCGTTCTTGTTTTCCCACATTTCTGGCCTGTTTTTTTGGCTCACGCAATTTCTAACTGTTACTGTTCTGTGTTTCCGTTTCCGCCGGTTTCAGCACAGCCTCCACCTCAGATTCCATATCGTACACACCCACGGTATTCTTATTCGAGATAACCGTAATGTTCGCTACATCGTACAGCCGGTGATACACCGTATGCTCGCCCTGCTCAAAGCCGGTGCAGCTCATGGAAAGCAGATATTCACCGCCCTGGAGCGTCATCTTCTGGCGGAAATTCACCTCGTACTCATCGCCGTTCTTCACCGGACGGATCTCGGCACCCTCAAACATCGTGTTGGTTCCGGTTAAGTCCGCACCCTTTTTATCTTTGATCGTGTAAGTAAAGATTGGTGACTGGATGCTGTCATGGAAACGGATCTTTTCCTTGATTGTGAAATACTCACCCTTTAACAACAGATTCGTCAAGTTGCCACGTTCATCGAACATGCCAAGGTCGTAGATCTCGGCCTTGCCGTTTCCGTACTCGGTGCGGTTCGGGTTGATGGTCAGCTTATCTTTCATGAGACCGCTGTGCTTTTTATGCGCATGGCCTGCTGCGCCGTCCTGACCCTTTGCCGTTCCTGCTGCATTTTCGCTGGTATCTGCGCCAGCTCCTGCGGATCCGTCTGCTTTTTCACCAGACGCGCTCTTCGCACCGGCTCCTGCCGCGTTAGAGTCCATCCCGCCGGAAAAATCATTCATCTCCAGCAGTTCTTCTTCCAGATCATCCATCTGGTTTGCCAGGATCTTCTTATATAAATCCACCATCTTGCCCGGCGCGCCTTCGGCTACATAGTGTCCCTTATTTAAGAGCACAACCCGGTCACAGTATTTGATGACACTGCCCATATCGTGGGTAACCATAAGAATGGTCGTGCCGTTTTTGCGGATTTCCTCCATGCGGCGGTAACACTTGGACTGGAAGAAGACATCTCCCACGGAAAGTGCCTCATCGACAATGAGGATTTCCGGCTCCACGTTGATCGACAGCGCAAAAGCCAGCCGCACAAACATACCGCTGGAATAGGTTTTTACCGGCTGGTAAACGAAATCTCCGATATCCGCAAACTCCAGGATATCCGGCAGTTTTTCATCCATCTGCTTCTTGGAAAAGCCCATCATGGTTCCATTCATGTAGATGTTCTCAATGCCGGTGTAGTCCATATTAAAACCGGCTCCCAGCTCTAACAGCGCTGAGATGACTCCGCTCACCCGGACCTGACCGCTCGTCGGCGTTAGGACTCCGGTAATGATCTTTAAGATCGTCGATTTTCCGGAACCATTGGTTCCGATGATGCCCACCGTCTCGCCCTTTTTTACGTTAAACGAAATATCGCTCAACGCGAAAAAGTCCCGGTGGTAATTTTTATGGGTTAAGCTGAGCGACTCCTTTAACCGGTCGATCGGTTTGTCGTACAGCTTATATATCTTGCTCACGTCCTGTACCTGGATCGCGTATTCATTGTTTGAAGACATGGGATTCCTTTCATTTGCAAAGTTCCAGGGCAGTCACAGACATCTTTTCATACGATTGCTTCTTGCACAGCCAACACATTGATACGATGCGCAAAACCGCCCAAAAAGAATCCTGCTTTGCAGGATTCTGCCGCCCCTGTGGCCCTGCAAGCCGCAATACGGGTAATTTACCACGACAGTATACCATTAATTTTCCTCAGGTGCAAGGCACGTACGCCTGAGCGCAGTAAATTTCATAAAATCCTTAGAATTTCGCAAGATTGCAAAACTATGCAGAATGATTGACTTTGCAGCCTTTCCGCCTTAAAATAGTTGTAGATACAACTATTCACAGCAAAGGAGACAGCCAGATGAAGCGCATCTTACCTTATCTGAGACCATACGTGCCGCGTATGAGCCTTGGATTCGCCATCAAATCTGGCTTTTCACCGGAACCATTAAGGAAAATATTGCCTATGGCTGTCCGGATGCCACGCAGGAAGAGATCGAGGCAGCTGCCAAAGCAGCCCACATCCACAGCTTCATCACCTCACTCCCGCAGGGTTATGATACCCTGCTGACCGAATCCGGCATCAACATTTCCCAGGGACAGAAACAGCTGATGACCATTGCGCGCGCCATGCTCTTAAGATCCCAGATGCTGATCCTCGATGAAGCAACCAGCAATGTTGATACGCGTACAGAAATCCAGATCCAGTCTGCGATGCGAAAACTGATGGCCGGAAAAACCTGTTTCGTCATCGCGCACCGCCTTTCCACGATCCAGAACGCTGACAACATCCTGGTTGTAAAAGACGGAGATATCATCGAGCAGGGCACCCATGCACAGCTGCTGGCGAAAAACGGATTCTATGCACAGCTGTTTTACTCGCAGTTTGCATAAGTTTTCTCACAATCATAAAATCCATATATTTTACCCAAAAAGGGGGTCTGACAGATATCAGATCCCCCTTTTCTATGAACAATTGTTCATTTACCATATACAATTCAGATTTTTACAGATGCAGTACCCGGTCACGGATCTCCTGGGTACGTCCCTGGTTCCAGAACTGGGTTCCAATGTAACCACAGGTGCGGCGTGCCACAGACATCTTGTCCTGGTCACGGTTTCCGCAGTTCGGGCACTCCCAGACTAACTTGCCGGATTCGTCTTCGACAATCTTAATCTCACCGTCGTAGCCGCAGCACTCGCAGTAGTCGCTCTTGGTATTCAGCTCTGCGTACATGATGTTCTCGTAGATGAACTTCATGACAGAGAGAACGGCCGGGATATTCTGCTGCATGTTCGGTACCTCTACATAGCTGATTGCTCCGCCCGGAGACAGCTTCTGGAACTCAGACTCGAATTTCAATTTACTGAACGCGTCAATCTCCTCGCTTACATGCACATGATAGCTGTTGGTGATGTAGTTCTTATCGGTAACACCCGGAATGATGCCGAAACGCTTCTGCAGGCATTTTGCGAACTTGTAGGTGGTAGACTCCATCGGCGTTCCGTATACGGAATAGCTGATGTTCTCTGCCTCTCTCCACTCCTTGCACTTGTCGTTCATCTTCTGCATGACAGCCAGAGCGAACGGTTTTGCAGCCGGATCGGTATGCGGCTTTCCAGTCATGCGCACGCACATCTCGTGGAGACCGCAGTAACCAAGAGAAATGGTGGAGTAACCATTAAACAGGAGTTTGTCAATGGTCTCGCCCTTTTTCAGTCTTGCCAGAGCACCATTCTGCCAGAGGATCGGCGCTACATCGGAAATCGTTCCAAGCAGACGCTCATGACGGCAGCGCAGCGCGCGGTGGCAGAGTTCCAGGCGCTCTTCAAAGATCTCCCAGAAACGGTCCATATCGCCCTCAGAGGAACATGCTACATCCACCAGGTTGATGGTTACAACCCCCTGGTTGAAACGTCCATAGAACTTATGGCTTCCATCCGGATTTCTCTGGGAATCCTCGACCGTCAGGAAAGAACGGCAGCCCATGCACGGGTAAACGTTTCCATTTTTCATCTCTTTCATGATCTTTGCGGAGATGTAGTCCGGAACCATGCGCTTTGCAGTACATTTTGCAGCAAGTTCAGTCAGATGCCAGTACTTGGAATCCTCCGTAATGTTGTCCTCGTCCAGAACATAGATCAGCTTCGGGAATGCCGGAGTGATCCAGACACCTTTTTCATTCTTAACACCCTGCATTCTCTGGATCATGACTTCCTCGATGATCATGGCAAGATCGTCACGGGTACGGCCTTCCGGTACCTCGTCCAGATACATGAACATGGTTACGAACGGAGCCTGTCCGTTACAGGTCATCAGGGTGATGAGCTGGTACTGGATTGTCTGGATACCGCTCTTGATCTCATCGCGCAGTCTGCGCTCTACCACACGGTCGATGATCGCATCGTCCAGGGATTCTCCGCACTCCTTGCGCTCCTCAATGACATTCTTGCGCAGTTTCTGACGGCTGATGTCCACAAACGGAGCCAGATGCGCCAGAGAGAAGGACTGTCCGCCATACTGGTTGCTGGCTACCTGAGCCACGATCTGGGTGGTAACGTTGCAGGCCGTGAAAAAGCTGTGCGGCTTCTCGATCATGGTCTCGCTGATGACGGTGCCGTTCTGGAGCATATCTTCCAGATTGATCAGGTCACAGTTGTGTTCTTTCTGTGCGAAATAATCGGTGTCGTGGAAGTGGATGATGCCCGCCTCATGAGCGCGCACAATCTCCTCCGGGAGCAGAACACGGCGGCTTAAATCCTTGCTGACCTCACCAGCCATGTAGTCACGCTGGGTGGAATTGATCACCGGGTTCTTGTTGGAGTTTTCCTGTTTTACTTCCTCGTTCAGGTGCTCGATCAGTGCCAGGATGCCATTATCCGTCGTATTCGATTTTCTGGTCAGTTCTCTCTTGTAACGGTAACGCACATACTTCTGTGCTACCTCGTAACCCCGCATCTCCATGATGCCGGTCTCTACCATATCCTGAATATCTTCTACGTTTACCGCATGCGTAGCCTCTTCCACCTGTTTTGCGATCATATCTGCCACTGCGTTGATCTGATACTCATTCAGCTGATGAAGATGATCGACGCTGGCATTCGCCTTGGTGATCGCGTTCACAATCTTAGAGACATCAAAAGAAACCTCTTTGCCGTTTCTCTTGATCACATTTGTCTTAACATCCGTAGTCATGCCCAAACCCCTCTCGTATATACTATATCTTGTATTTTATTGCGTTATAAACAACTATATGTCGTAGCAGAATTTATGATACTACAAATATGGGGAAAATGGAAGTGGCAATTTCACGAATATTTCATGGAATATTTGGTTGAATATTTATTTTACATAAGGTATGATTAGACAGGTCCGTTTTGCCAAAATGCGGGAAACACCGCAGAGTTCCTTGCTTTTGAACTCAAACCGCAAACGGAAAAAGAACACAGGAGGTTCGCACATTGCTGAATAAATGGAAACAAAAGATAACAAAATTTGTATGTTTTGCCCTAACATGCCAGTTGTTCATTCTGACAGCCTGGGCTAAACCCGACTGGCCTTCTGATACCGGCATTATGGCAGAGGCCGGAATTGTCATGGATATGGATTCCGGTGCCATTTTATACGGACAGAATATCCACCTGGCTTATCCGCCAGCCAGCATCACCAAGATTCTGACAGCACTCATCGTCCTGGAAAATTGCAATCTGGATGATACTGTAACATTTTCTACGACCGCTGTCAACCAGGTGGAAGCAGACAGCGGAAATAAAATCAGCGTCGTAGCCGGAGACCAGCTCTCCGTGGAAGACTGTCTCTACTCCATGCTTTTGGTATCCTGCAACCAGGCAGCCAATGCCCTGGCAGAGCACACGGCAGGCAGCATTCCCGCCTTTGTGGACATGATGAACGAAAAACTGGTAGAACTGGGATGCCAGGAAAGCCATTTTGAAAATCCATCCGGTTTAAACGGAGATAATCAGTATGTTTCCGCTTACGATATGGCCCTGATCGCGCAGGCCGCATACGACAATGAGACCATGGTAGAGATCAGCTCTGCCACGACACATAAGATCGCACCGACCACCCAGAATCCGGACGGTTTCACCATCCGCGGCGAACACCGTCTCTGTGTCACCGAAGATCAGAGCAGTCCCTACTACTATCCGGAAGCAATCGCCGGAAAAACAGGTTATCTGATCAAAGCCGGAAACACCCTGGTCACCTACGCAGTCAAGGATAACCGCCGTCTGGTCTCTGTCATCTTAAAAGGACAGCCGCGTCAGTACTTCGTAGATGGAAAAGCACTCCTGGAGTTCGGCTTCCGTTCCTTCCAGAACTACACCGTAGCCGACTACGAAAGCCGCTACGTCACCGGAAACGAAACCATCAACCTGGACAAGGGTTCTTTCCTGGCTTCCGATCTGATGATCGACCCGGACAGCGTCATCACCCTTCCAAACGGTGCTTCTTTCGAGGATGCCGACATTTCCCTTGGCGCACTGCCGGAAGTCAGCCCGGACAATGCCGTGGCCCTGCTCACCTACACCTACAATGACCGGGTGATCGGAACGGCCTATCTGCTTGCCAAAGACGGTGTCACCATCGATAACGGCGACAGCAGCACCGATTCTTCATCTGCAGCCGGAAATGGCAGTACCAACACTGCTGATTCTGCAGATGACGCAGGCAGTTCCCTGGCTACCAGCTCCGGTGCATCCGATTCACAGCGCACCCACGGAAACTTTTCCATCGTCGGCGTACTGGTCACGATTCTGATCGTGCTCCTCGTCCTTGCCGTGATCGGAATCGCAGGCTGGATCGTCTACTCCAGAAAGCAGGAAGCAAAAGCCCTCGCCGAGCGTCGTGAACGCAGAAGACAGAGACTGCAGCGTTCCGGTGATGAGGAAGAGTTTGAGCGGCTGCTGGAAGAATACAAAAATAAGAAGAAATAAACAATATTGCACAGTAAATCAAAGGGGCGAAAGTTCCCGCAGCCGCCATGTATGGCGGCTGTGGAAACTTTCGCCCCTCGTTCGTTACTGTGCAATATTGTTTCATTTACTGTCCCAGCCGGATTGGCTCTCCGCCTCCGGCCGTAATGGTTTTTGACGTGGTTGTCTGGGATTCTGTCTGGGCTGCATCTCCGGAGTTTTGTGTTTCCTGTCCGGATTGTGCGCTTTCTGGATTTTCAGTATTTCCTGCAGCCGCTGAGACATCGGCTCCGGTGTTATCGGTGCTGCCGCTGTTTCCTGCATCCACGCTTTCTGTCGTATTCTCTGCTGTACTTTCAGCCGTGTTTTCTGTCGTTCTTCCGTAATTCAGGGCCGCGTACACATCCAGCATGCCGTTGCTGCTGAGTTTGCCTTCCAATGGCGGGATCTTGCGGGCGGTTTCTAACAGGACTTTACGGATATCGGAAAGCTGCAGGTCGGTGCGGTAGGAATACAGGAATGCAGCCGCACCGGTTACCATCGGTGCAGACATGGAGGTGCCGGTCATAAAGCCGTATCCGCTGTTTGCAATGGTGCTGACGATATAAGTGCCGGGTGCTGCGATATCTACGCTCTTAGCGCCATAATTGGAGCTCTCAGCCAGGTTTCCGTCGAACATCAGGTTCGCAACGGATATCGCATTATCTAAGTCAAAGGAAGACGGATAATCCGGTTTCTGATCCGTATCCTCTCCGATTCCTTTCGCGTCTCCGTTTCCGGCTGATACCACAAACAGCATCTTCGATTCGCGCATGACCTTTTCCAGTTCCGGATAATATTCGGTCGTTCCAAAACTGAGGTTGCAGATGGAGGCACCGTTTGCTTCCGCGTAGCGGATGGCTTCGATGATTGCCTTTTCCTCACCCACGCCGTACTGGGTTCCCAGCGCTTTTAGAGACATGATCTTGACATACTTGTTATCCGCGATTCCAGCAATGCCGCCATTTCCACGGGTCGCGGCAATGGTTCCTGCCGCATGGGTTCCGTGATCGTCCTCGCTGCCCTTGCAGAGTTCATTGTTTCCATCAAAGAAATTCCAGCCGTGCACATCGTCGATATAGCCGTTGCCGTCATTATCGATGCCATCTCCCGGAATTTCGTCTTCGTTGGTCCAAATGGCATCTTTCAGATCCGGATGATTGATGTCGATTCCGGTGTCAATGACCGCAACTACCACCTGACGATGTTCCTCTGTGCTTGCATCATAAAGGTTCCATGCAGGAAGAACATCGATATCTACTCCTTTTCTGGCACGGATTTCTTTGATCCGGTAAGCATCCGGACCAGCCACCGGTGCCGGCATTCCCAGATAGTTTGCCAGGTCAATGAATGTGGCAAGCTTCGGATTACTGTCCTTGAAGCGGTTGATAATCTCGCTGTACTGAAGTTCCGCATCATTTTTCAGACCCCACTGGTACCTGGAATAGCTGTCGGAAGAAGACAGATTGGTTACGCCCGGACCGTAGACATCTGTAGAAAATGTATATCGCTCCGCATCGTAGGCTGACGTTTCCTGTGTCCGATCTGACGTAGTTTCTGTCTGCCCCGTAACCCTTCCGGGTATCCCCGGTCTTTCCGGCTGGTATGCTGCCAGACTGGCGCCGCAAAGGCATAGTGCCAGACCGGAAACTAATTTTCGTTTATAGTTCATTCATTTACTCCTTGTTCTGCTACCCATTTTATGTTATCCACTTGCTGTGTTATCCATGAATCACTTCTATGTGATAATGCCTAATCTTACATTTATAATACAGTTTCTGATTATAACATAAGTTACCAGTTCTTACTTTGAAAAATGTGTGAATTTTCCTTACGTTTTTACCCGTGATAGTAGCGTCCTTGCTGATGCTGTTCTGATTGCAGTTCCAATACACATCTGCCGGACCTGTCCATGACATTTGGCAGGTGCCAGATAAAGTTTTTCAGGTGCCAGATAACAGAAAAACCCGTGGAGAAAAATCTCCACGGGTCCTCTTACGTTTGGACACAGTAGGCGCACCAGGCGCATCTACATTATATGAAAATTTCGATTAATTTCTAATTAGAGATTATTCGCAGATAGAAACAACACGACCTGAACCTACGGTTCTACCACCCTCACGGATAGCGAAACGAAGACCCTGCTCCATAGCTACCGGATGGATCAGCTCAACGGTCATCTCTACGTTATCACCAGGCATGCACATCTCGGTTCCTTCCGGAAGCTCGCAAACGCCGGTTACGTCAGTTGTTCTGAAGTAGAACTGCGGACGATAGTTGTTGAAGAACGGGGTATGACGACCACCCTCGTCTTTGGTCAGAACGTAAACCTGTGCGGTAAACTTGTTGTGGCACTTTACAGATGCCGGCTTACACAGAACCTGTCCACGCTCGATCTCAGTTCTCTGGATACCACGAAGCAGAGCACCGATGTTATCACCAGCCTGAGCCTCATCCAGTAACTTACGGAACATCTCGATACCGGTAACAACGGTCTTCTTGGTCTCCTCGTGGATACCAACGATCTCAACCTCATCGTTCAGATGAAGAACACCACGCTCTACACGGCCGGTAGCAACGGTACCACGACCGGTAATGGTGAATACGTCCTCGACTGGCATCAGGAACGGCTTATCAGTCTCACGCTGCGGATCCGGGATCCAGCTATCAACTGCATCCATAAGCTCCATGATCTTGTCGCCCCACTCGCCCATCGGATCTTCCAGAGCTTTCAGAGCAGAACCCTGAATGATCGGGGTGTCATCGCCCGGGAACTCGTACTCGTTCAGCAACTCACGGATCTCCATGTCTACTAACTCAAGCAGCTCCGGATCGTCAACCATATCACACTTGTTCATGAATACAACGATGTACGGTACGCCTACCTGACGGGAAAGCAGGATGTGCTCTCTGGTCTGAGCCATAACACCATCGGTTGCTGCTACTACAAGGATAGCGCCATCCATCTGAGCTGCACCGGTGATCATGTTCTTAACGTAGTCAGCATGTCCTGGGCAGTCAACGTGTGCATAGTGTCTCTTCTCAGTCTCATACTCAACGTGTGCGGTAGAAATGGTGATACCACGCTCTCTCTCCTCCGGAGCCTTATCGATGTTCTCGAAATCGGTAGCGGTGTTACCAGCAACTCTCTCAGACAGAACTTTGGTGATTGCTGCGGTCAGAGTGGTTTTACCATGGTCAACGTGGCCGATGGTACCAATGTTACAATGCGGTTTGGTTCTTTCAAACTTTGCTTTTGCCATTTTATAACGTCCTCCTTGATTTGCCCGCCTAGTACGGGCGATTGATTATATGGTTAGGCTGTTCTTTATTATATGCTATTTGCGCAATATTTTCAAGCCTTTTCTCTATTCCGGGCGGCAGTCCCGCAAAGCCTCTCAGCCGGAGCTGGAGATACATTCACGGAATGCCTGTGCCGGAAATTAGATTTGATTGTAATTAAGGTTTAATTACTTTTTGTGCTCGTTGATAACCTTCTCCTGTACGGACTTCGGAACCGGCTCGTACTTCTCGAAGAACATGGAGTAGTTACCACGTCCCTGAGTCTTGGAACGAAGGTCGGTAGAGTAACCGAACATCTCGGAAAGCGGAACGTATGCTCTTACGATCTTACCGCCGCCTAAGTCATCCATACCCTCGATACGGCCACGACGGGAGTTGATATCACCGATAACATCACCCATGTATTCCTCTGGCATGGTAACCTCAACCTTCATGATCGGCTCAAGCAGGATAGCGCCTGCCTTCTGCATAGCCTCCTTGAATGCCATGGAACCGGCAATCTTGAATGCCATCTCGTTAGAGTCGACCTCATGGTAAGAACCATCGTATACGGTAGCTTTTACGCCGAGTACCGGGAATCCAGCAAGGATACCGGACTTAGCAGCCTCTTCGATACCAGCGCCAACTGCCGGGATGTACTCTTTCGGGATAGCACCACCGACAACGGTAGACTCGAACTTGAAGGTCTCTTCTGCGTTCGCATCCATCGGCTCGAAGTGAACTTTACAGTGACCGTACTGACCACGACCACCAGACTGCTTCGCATATTTGCTGTCTACGTCTACGGCCTTGGTGAAGGTCTCTTTGTAAGCAACCTGCGGAGCACCAACGTTAGCTTCCACGTTGAACTCTCTCAGAAGACGGTCTACGATGATCTCCAGATGTAACTCACCCATACCGGAAATGATGGTCTGGCCAGTCTCCTGGTTGGTGGATGCACGGAAAGTCGGATCCTCCTCTGCAAGTTTTGCAAGTGCCTCACTCATCTTGCCCTGACCAGCTTTGGTCTTCGGCTCGATAGCGATATCGATAACCGGCTCCGGGAACTCCATGGACTCCAGGATAACCGGATGATTCTCATCACAGATGGTATCACCGGTACCGGTAATCTTAAAGCCTACTGCTGCAGCGATATCGCCGGAGTAAACTTTGTCGATCTCCTGTCTCTTGTTAGCGTGCATCTGAAGGATACGGCCAACACGCTCTTTCTTGCCCTTGGTAGCATTCAGAACGTAAGAACCGGAATTCATGGTACCAGAGTACACACGGAAGAATGCCAGTTTACCTACGAACGGGTCAGTCATGATCTTGAATGCCAGAGCTGCGAAAGGCTCTTCGTCGGAAGAATGACGGAATACTTCATTGCCGTCCATATCGGTACCCTTGATAGACGGGATATCGGTCGGAGCCGGCATGAACTCGATTACAGCGTTCAGAAGTCTCTGAACACCTTTGTTTCTGTATGCACTACCACAGCATACCGGAACAGCAGTACACTCACAGGTAGCTTTTCTTAATACTTTCTTCAGATCCTCGATAGACGGCTCTTCGCCTTCCAGATACTGCATCATCAGATCGTCATCCAGCTCGCAGATCTTCTCTACCAGCTCGGTGTGATATAACTCTGCATCATCCTTCATATCATCCGGGATTTCGCAAACAGTAACGTCGTCGCCCTTATCATCGTTGTAGATGTAAGCCTGCATCTCGAACAGATCGATGATGCCCTTGAACTCGTCCTCTTTACCGATCGGCAGCTGTAAGCAGATAGCGTTCTTACCAAGTCTGGTACGGATCTGCTCTACTGCACCGTAGAAGTTCGCACCCAGGATATCCATCTTGTTGATGAATGCCATACGCGGTACGTTGTAGGTATCTGCCTGACGCCAAACGTTCTCGGACTGCGGCTCTACACCACCCTTTGCACAGAACACGCCGACAGCGCCGTCCAGTACACGAAGGGAACGCTCTACCTCAACAGTAAAGTCTACGTGACCTGGGGTATCGATGATGTTGATACGATACTCCGGCTGTCCTTTGATCGGACGGTTGTCCTGACCATGAATGGTCCAGTGACAGGTAGTAGCTGCTGAAGTAATGGTAATACCTCTCTCCTGCTCCTGCTCCATCCAGTCCATGGTAGCAGTACCTTCGTGAGTATCACCGATTTTGTAGTTTACACCAGTGTAATACAGGATACGCTCAGTCAAAGTGGTCTTACCAGCATCGATGTGAGCCATGATACCAATATTTCTGGTTCTCTCCAACGGATATTCTCTTCCAGCCAAAGCTTTTTCCTCCTATTAGAATCTGAAGTGGGAGAAGGCCTTGTTAGCCTCTGCCATCTTATGCATGTCTTCTTTACGTTTTACAGATGCACCAGTGTTGTTTGCTGCGTCCATAATCTCGTTTGCCAGTCTCTCTTCCTGGGTCTTCTCGCCTCTCTTACGGGAGAACATGGTGATCCAGCGAAGTGCAAGAGTCTGACGTCTCTCCGGCTTAACCTCGATCGGCACCTGATAGGTAGCACCACCGATACGTTTTGCCTTAACCTCCAGAACAGGCATGATGTTGTTCATAGCCTCTTCGAAGACTTCCAGAGCCGGCTTGCCGCTCTTCTCTTCTACACGGTTAAATGCACCGTATACGATTTTCTGTGCAACACCCTTCTTACCATCAAGCATGATGTTGTTGATCAGCTTGGTTACAACCTTGTTGTTGTATAAAGGATCTGCTAATACATCTCTTTTCTGAATATGTCCTTTACGTGGCACGTTACTTCCCTCCTTAATTATAGAAATTAATTCATAGGTACTCACATGTTTCCATAAAAATGTGTTCGCGCACGGTTCTATCTATTCCTGCAACCACAGGCAATATCATCCCGGCACTAACTACTTTTACTTACGTTAGTGGTACTACTAGTGTAAGTTATTACTTATTTCTTCTTAGCGTCTTTCGGTCTCTTAGCGCCGTACTTGGAACGAGCCTGCTTTCTGTTGGCTACGCCTGCGGTATCAAGAGTACCTCTGATGATGTGGTATCTGGTACCCGGAAGGTCCTTAACACGACCACCACGAATTAATACTACGCTGTGCTCCTGTAAGTTGTGTCCCTCGCCCGGGATGTAGCTGGTTACCTCGATACCGTTAGAAAGACGTACTCTGGCGATTTTACGAAGTGCAGAGTTCGGCTTCTTCGGGGTTGCAGTCTTAACTGCGGTGCAGACACCTCTCTTCTGCGGTGAAGAAGTATCAGTTGCACGCTTCTGTAAGGAGTTGTATCCTTTCTGCAGAGCCGGTGCAGTAGACTTCTTAACTGCGGTCTGTCTTCCCTTTCTCACTAACTGGTTGAATGTTGGCATTCCTTTCACCTCCTGTGATATTGTCTGTTGGTTGCTGTATTTCTTTTCAGCTTTTTTGCGCATCAAAAAATCCTGCGATTTTCGCACGCCATTCTATTATATCCATTCCCACATGTCATGTCAAGGATATTTTTGTAATTTTTCGATACATTTTTTGCTCCTGTTTTCGCCATTTTCCCGCACTTTTTCTGCTGGTATTTTTATAACTTTTCCAGAACTTTTCCAAGAAGCTTTCCCGCATCTCTTTTTGGACATTTTCCCGGACAACACAGAATAAAATGAACTGATCAGAGTATTTCCAAAAGGAGAACTTTTATGCTTCCATCCCGCCCAAAGGCCCTGTTAATTTCCCTGGTTGCCTCTTACCTGCTGTCTGCCGTGCTGCTGTTTATCCTGACTTTCATCCTCTATAAGCTGAAGCTTCGGGAATCGCAGATCACACCGGCGGTCTATCTGCTCTATGGCATTTCCTGTTTTGCCGGCGGTCTGCTCTGCGGGAAGGCACTGCGCACCCGGCGTTTTTTCTGGGGACTGCTTACCGGGGTTTTGTATTTTCTGGCACTCTTTGCCGCTTCGATTCTGCTGCGCCAGGGCAGAGTCCCGGATATTTCCCACGTACTGCCAGTGCTTGCATGCTGCGTCGCAGGCGGAATGGCAGGTGGAATTCTCAGTTAACACAAAAATTGCGTGTGAAACAATTTTCACACGCAATTTTTCTCCTGATGCTATTCATTCTCTTCTTTCTTTTCCGATTCTTCCTCTTCCGTTTTTTCCGGATGATGGATCTGAATGCGGATCTTGCCGATCCGGTTTTTATCCATATCTTCTACTTTTAAATGAAGATTCTCGTAATCAACTTCTTCCCCGGCTTCCGGCAGATGATCCAGAAGCCCGATCAACAGACCTCCAATGGAATCGTAGTCTTCTGACTGCAATTCCAGACCAAGCCGGTCATTTAAATCATCCAGTTTGGTGGAGCCATTGACCAGATACTCATCCGGACCGATTTCTTTTACCTCGTCCTCTTCGTCCTGATCGTATTCATCTCGGATTTCTCCAACGATTTCCTCCAGCATATCCTCCAGTGTGATCAGACCGGCAGTTGCGCCGTATTCATCCAGCACGATAACAATGTTATTGAAGGTCTTGCGCATTTCCATCATCAGTTCCGCTGTCTTCTTGTATTCATACGTGTAGAGCGGCTGGCGCAGATAATCGCGGATGGAGAAATTCTCTTCTTTGTCGTGATCGAATAAAATGAAATCTTTCATATTAACAATGCCAATGACATTGTCTGTATTTTCTTCGTAGACCGGGATACGGGTAAAGCGCTCCTTCTGAAACAGCTCCATAAGCTCATCGAACGATGCCGTAACATCTATCATGACCATGTCGATACGCGGAACCATAACATCTTTTGCAACAGTATCCCCGAAATCGAACACATTATTGATCATCTTTTTTTCTTCGCTCTCGATCACACCTTCCTCATGGCTGACTTCCACGATGGTACGCAGTTCATCCTCTGTGATGGGATCCTGTTTTTTGTTTGGATCTACCCGCAGTAAAAACAGAACGCACATAGAGAGCTTATTCACGATAAAGATGACCGGAGTCAGAACAACCATCAGTACATGAATGATTCCTGCATAGGCAAAAGAAATCTTTTCCGCATACAGCGTAGACATCGTCTTTGGCGTAATCTCACCAAATACCAGAATCAAAAGCGTCAGTACACCCGTTGCCACACCGACAGCTGCATTGCCAAAAAGACGCAGCGTCAGTGTCGTCATCAAAGATGAAGCCGACAGGTTCACGATGTTGTTGCCAATCAAAATGGTACTCAGCATTTTGGCAGGATCTTCAATCACTGCAGCCACCATCGCGGCGCGCTTGTCGCCGCCCTCAGCCAGAGTCCGCACTCTCACCTTATTTACCGTGGTAAGCGCAGTCTCTGCCGATGAGAAAAACGCGGATAGCATCAGCAGAACCAGAACCGCCGCCAGTTGTATGCCCGTACTGTCTCCCGAATCTAACATAAGAATTTTTTCGCTCCTTTATTTTTTTCATACGATTTTACATGGTTTCCTGGCCGCTGTCAACCAGACTTTTGATGCTGTTTGCGCGCTGTTCAGACAGCAATGACGTTTCTTTCGGAAAGACGCCGCGGATTTCTTTGATCACTTCTGCAGTGAACAGAATGCCAGAGCCAAGAAATACAAAGATATCTCCAAGATTGAAGACCACTTCTTTCAGTTTTCCACACTGAATACTGAAATAGTCCACAACATAACGCCGTACCAGACGGTCATAGAGATTGCTGATGGCGCCGCCCAGAATAATGGCAATGCCAATCTTTTGCACCCGTTTTCCTTTCTGTGGAAGCAGCGCAGTCAGAAAACCGAAAAGTCCGGAGATGACTGCCAGCGGCAGCATCCGTACTACTTCCCCATGCTTTTCCAAAAATCCAAAAGGAAATCCCGCGTTATGATTTCGATACAAAAGGATTTTTCCGCATGTGTGACGCAGTGGTTTTGGAAAATCCTCCGGTTTTTCCCGTTCAATCAGCCATTTGATCCCAAGGTCCAGCGATGAAAGCGCTGCAATGATTCCGGTATAGATCATGATGTTTCCTTCCTCCTGATGTTTTTATTTTCCATTCTCTTCCTTTATAACTGATTCTGTCTGCAGATATCGCTCCATAGATCACGTTTTCTATTTTCACGATCATCTCCATTGTACTATTGAATCACCGCCGCGTCAAACAGCATATACTATGAAAAACCGTGCGGAGCACCTATGATTCCATGCAATATTTCCCCTGCTTCTGAAGATTATGCAGATTTCATTGTCCGCTATTCCCCCAGAGCCGTAGAATCCCTCTATGAACTGACCGGGACGCAGTGTGTCAATCTGGTCAGCCAGGAATATGCCATCGTCCATGTGCCACTGGCAAATGTTCTGCCATTAAGTTTTACACAGCAGACCTATTCCGCGATCCCAAAACTCTACGGTCTTCAGGATACCACCGCCCTGGAAAGCGCCGGCATTCTTCCTGTCTTTTCCCAGCCAAATCTGACAAGTACCGGTCAGGGAATTCTCATCGGACTGATCGACACCGGAATCGACTATACCAATCCGCTGTTTCAAAACCCGGATGGGACCAGCCGTATCCTAAGCATCTGGGATCAGACCAGACAACGTGATTTCGTCCCGGAACCGGTCGCCGGCTTTCAGCCTTTTTACGGTACGGTATACAGCCGCGAAGATTTAAACCGGGCACTTGCTTCGGAAGATCCTCTCTCCGTAATTCCCCCGACGGACACAAACGGACACGGGACGTTTCTCGCCGGTGTGGCCGCTGGTAACCAGACCGACACCATTCCATTTTCCGGCGCCGCGCCAGATGCCACACTGGCCGTTGTACGCCTGAAACCTGCCAAGCAGTATTTAAGGGATTTTTTTGCAGTCTCCCCTGAGGCAGATGCTTACCAGGAAAACGACATCATGGCAGGAGTCGCTTTTCTCCTTGGTATCGCCGGACAATACCAGATGCCGCTTGTTCTCTGTCTCGGAGCCGGCACCAGTCAGGGCAGCCACAGCGGCGTTTCTCCCCTGTCCATACAGCTGCAGGCTTTAAGCGGCACCCGCGGCTTTGCCTGCGTCCTAGGTGCCGGAAACGAAACCGGCTTTGGGCGGCATTACACAAACCAACTGCCTCAGGAACAGAAATACGATGACGTCGAACTCCGCATCGCTTCTCCCGGCCGCAGTTTTTCCATGGAGCTGTGGGCAGATGCCTCGGAACTTTATACCATCGGCTTTGTCTCGCCTTCCGGTGAAGTGATCGAACGGATTCCCCTTGCAGTCGGACAGGAAACCACCCTTTCTTTTCAACTGGATGCCACCCGGATCTTTGTCAGCTATCAGATCACAGAATCTGTTTCCGGGCGTTTTCTTGCCTTTCTCCGTTTTACGGATCCGATGCCAGGCATCTGGCATATCCGGGTTTACCCCACCCTCTACCTTACCGGGCAGTTTCACATCTGGCTTCCCCTCCAGAGTTTTCTCTCAGATGATACCCGTTTTCTCCGCCCTGATCCCGACATCACCATCACAGACCCTGGAAATGCGCCGCTGCTTCTGACTGTCAGCACCTATAACCACATCACAAACAGTCTCTACATTCACAGCAGCCGCGGTTTCACTGCCACTGGTCAGATAAAGCCAGATCTGGCCGCCCCAGGTGTCGATGTACAGGGGCCGGCGCTGCAGCGCCAGGCAAGTTCCCCTCCGGAGCAGCGTGTACCGGCCGGGTCGTTTTCCCGTTCCAGCCAGCTTGGGAGAAGTCCGGTTTCTGACTCCGGGCAGGCTTCGCCACCCGGTCAGCTTTCCCTCACACGGCGCACCGGCTCTTCTGTCGCGGCTGCTCTCACCGCCGGAGCGGTTGCTTGTCTTTTTTCCTGGGGATTCACCCAGGGCAACGATGCAACACTCACCAGCATCTCCGTAAAATCTATTCTTATCCGTGGGGCAGACAGAAAAGAAGCGTTCCAGTACCCCAACCGACAGTGGGGGTACGGAACGCTCAATCTGTATCAGTCCTTTTTACTGATGCGGGAGTGAAGGAACAATATTGCACGATAACGGCTGCGGGAACTTTCGCCCCTTTGACTTACTGTGCTAAATTGTTAATTTAGTTCGTTTCACCGACCGGCTTGGTTCCCAGTGTAATCTGGACGGTACGCTCGGTGTACTGTCCATTTTCCAGGGACTGTACGGTCAGGTTTACGGTGTCGCCGCCTTTATAATAGGTCAGCATATCTTTCAGATCTGCCATCGTGCGGACAGTCTGACCATCAAACTTGGTAATGATATCTTTCTCATGTAAATCTGATTTCGATGCGGCACTGTCTTCTACAATCTTGTATACATAGATACCTCTCGGCATACCATACATACTTGCCGCAGTTTCATCGATGTTCTGACCCTGAATGCCCAGATAACCCTGCTGTGTCTCATCAACCGCAACACGGGTCTTCTTGTTCATCAGTTCATTGATGATATCCTGTGCCTGGGAGATCGGAATTGCATAGCCCATGCCTTCTACTTCCGTAGAGGAATATTTTGCAGCGTTGATACCAATGACCTCACCCTTCATATTCAACAGAGCGCCACCGCTGTTGCCAGGGTTGATTGCTGCATCGGTCTGAAGCAGGGTGCGGGTTGTCTGATCCTCTGCCTTAACCTCACGGTTCAGGGCGCTGACATAACCAACGGTTACCGACTGACCATAGCCAAGGGCATTGCCGATCGCAACGACACCCTGACCAACCTTTAATGCATCAGAATCACCAAGAGTTGCAACCTTGATCTGACTCATGGTATCAGATGGGATATCCTTTAACGGAATGGCAATGACTGCCAGGTCTGTCTCGGAATCGGTACCTTTGATTGCTGCTGCGACCTGCTGGTTATCGATAAAGGTAACCGTCAGCTCCTTGGAGTCCTCAACTACATGGTTGTTGGTAACGATTAAAAGTTCCTCGTCGTTCTGACCAACAATGATGCCGGATCCACTGCTCGGAACCTCGACAGTCTGACTCGGTCCGAACCAGGTCTGCTGCTGCATAACCATGGTATTGTTGATGGCAACAACCGATGGCATTGCCTTCTCTACGATGGAAGAAACATCCGTCTGAATTGCTGAGGTAACCGGTGCTCCCGCGGTGGTGCTTCCATCGCCAGAATCCGACTCGGCAACTTTCACCTGTGCCTGGGTTTCCGTCTGACCGATGGTAGTATACTGTCCTTTCAGATACTCGCCCATAGTATCGACTGCAAACATCGTTCCGCCTGCTACCGTACCAAACAAAACTGCTGCTGCCGTAACCGCTGCAACTTTTTTCGCCATACCATGACCGCTGCGTTTTGCATGTTCCGGTTTCTGATGCGCATTATGATGAAACTCCGGTCTGCGCGGTGCCCAGCCACCGGTTGTATGATGGGTCTGTGCCTGTGCGTCTGCCTGCTGTGTGCTTTCCTGGGCTGCGTGCTGTGCGCCCCATGCAAAATCCTGGTTCTGTCCGGATGCCTGGCCGCTACTCTGCGGTGCAGACTGCCATGCATCTGCACTGCCACTCTGGCTGCTTCCCTGTGCTGCAGACTGCCATGCACCTGCATTGCTACTCTGGCTGCTGTCCTGCGGGGCAGACTGCCATGCACCTGCACTGCCACTCTGGCTGCTTCCCTGCGGGGCAGACTGCCATGCACCTGTGCTGCTGCTCTGGCTGCTTCCCTGTGCTGCGGACTGCCATGCACCTGTGCTGCCATTCTGGCTGTTGTCCTGTGCTGCAGACTGCCATGCACTGGCACTACTTCCCTGGCTGTTTTCCTGTACAGAGTTCTGACTGCCTCTTACTTCCTGGCTCTCTGCGCCCTGCACGGTGTTGTTGCGGTATTCCATATGTTCATCGTCGCGGTTCTGATAACCAGCTTCCGAATAATCTTTTCTGTTATCTCTGTCTTCTTCGTACATAATGATGATCTCCTTTCTGTACTTCTTTTCTTAACTCTGTAAAGAACTATAACAGACAATTGTGATACAATTGTGTTCGATTTTCAATTTAATTGTGAACGGTAAACAATTTAGCACAGTAAGTCAAAGGGGCGAAAGTTCCCGCAGCCGCCATGCATGGCGGCTGCGGGAACTTTCGCCCCTCATTCGTTATCGTGCAATATTGTTCAAAATTTACTGCCCCGGTCCTGCCACCATTCCGGAAACCGCGGAAGATGATGAGTTGCCGCTTCCGGATGGTCCCGCAGAGGACGGGTTGCCGGAACCAGTCGGGGTTGTGGATGTATTTCCCGGATGACTTGCTGCGCTTGTCGGCGTCGTGCTGCTTCCCGGGTGGGATGCTGCCGTCGGAACCGTACTGCCACCACCCGATGTGGTAGTCTCCGTATTGCTGCCCGGATGGGATGCCGCACTGGTTGGCGTCGTACTGCTTCCCGGATGGGACGCTGCACTGGTTGGGGTTGTACTGCTTCCCGGGTGGGACGATGCGCTTGTCGGCGTCGTGCCGCTTCCCGGGTGACTGGCAGAACTGCTCTCCGCAGTGCTTCCCGGATGAGAGGCAGATGTCGATTCGGATGACGTTCCCGGACGGTCTGTTACCTTAGAATCTGCAATTCCGGACTCACCGGTTGAAGACTCATTGTTCTTATGACTGTTGCCGCTTTCCGATTCCTTCAGTTCTCCATTCTCGTCCGTCTCTGCTTTGGAGGCATGGCTGCTGGAGATGGTCTCGTCTTTTACCAGGAATCCGTCCGCGTCGGTCTCATATTTTACATATTTGCCGTCCGCATCCGTTTCCATCTTAAGTTTTTTGCTGACTTTTTTGCCATTCTTGTCATACTCGTATACGGTCTGATAGCCTTCTTCCTCTTTGCTTTCCGCTTTGTCAGAGGATTTGATGGCTGCTGCCGTCGTTTTCTGCGGTTGTACGACTCCGCCGCCCGTTCCTACATTTCCTACAAACTGGCCTTCCTTGTAGATGCCGGTATCCGAAGAAATCTTTGCGCTGATCTTCTTTACCGTATCGGAAGGTGTATAGGCTTCGTCACCAAACAGGAATTTGTGCAGTTCAATGACGTTGCTCTCCAGGGTTGCCGGAACAACAACCGCACCCTTCTTGCCCATATTGGCATCGCCGCGGGCCTGCGGGAATCCGGTTGTCTCACCCAGATGGAACTTGCTGATATTTCTCGCATTGCTGACCAGATCGTCAACGCCGATGCTGGTCGATACCTGCGGAAATACTGTTCCGATCAGGGTATAAAGCGTCTGGAAATCTGCTTTCTTTGATTTTTCGAAAGCCTGTGCAATGATCTTGCGCTGACGCTCAGTACGCGCGTAGTCGGTATCCATCAAACGCAGACGACCATATGCTACCGCCTGGACACCATCTAAATGATTCATGCCTGCATGGGTCAACTGGTGGGAACCAATTCCGGTTGCTTTTACCGTTTCCGTGATAAAGGAGTTGATATAGAAAAACTCTACCTTGCTCAGCTCAATGTCCACACCGCCAAGCACGTCGATCGCATTGGCTACGGCTTTCCAGTTAAAGGTCATGTAATCCTGGATCTGAAGGTCAAGGTTGCGGTTTAAAGCCTCTACTGCCTGCTTCGGACCGCCCACAAAGTATGCCTGGTTTGCCTTGGCATAAGATCCCTTATCATTGATATTTAAATAAGAGTCACGGTATACTGATACCAGCTTGATCTCACCGGTATCGCGGTTGATGTTGCAGAGGATGATAACATCCGAGTTTGTGGATTTCTCGATCGCGTTATCACGTGCATCGACACCAAAGATGGCAATGGTCCAGTAACCCTTCATGTTTTCTTCTGCATCTACTGCAATGTCATTGGTCTTGATCTCACTGATCTGGAACTCTTCCGAACGCTGGATCTGGGACATCATGCGGGCCATAAAGGCATAGCTGAAAATCGCCACCAGCGCAATGCACTCTGCCACGATCATGGCAATGATACGGCGTCTGCGCTTTCTCTTTGCCTCGCTTTTGCCAATCTCCAGACGTCCGCCTCCTCCTGCTTCCGCATTTCTGCTGCCGCGCTGACTCCGTCCGTTTTCTGTGTTTCTGGTGTTTTGCCAGTCTCCTGCTGCCTCTGTATTTTTGCGACGGCTTCTTCCTGCCCCGCTATCCCTGGTATTCTGCCAGTTTTCTTCTGCCCCGGCATTTCTGCGCTGGTTTCCACCGGCTTCGCTGTCCAGTCCGGTTTCCCAATTTTCTCCAGAATTTCCCATACGGCGGCTGCTTCCGGCCCCTGCTTTCGCAGCTGCTGTCTCGCGCACGGCACGGCTTCCGGCTGTCTCCCGCACGGCACTGCTGCGCGTGCTTTCATCCGATGCACCGGTCTCGTAATCTGCGCTGTTTCTGCGGCGGGATGAGGCACGCACACGGCCCATCTCCAGTTCGTCAAGCATATCCGGTTCTTTGGTGCTTCCGGAAGCTTCCGGTTCATATTGGCGTTTCGGCTGCTTGGGAAGCGCATAGATCCGGGAATCTCCCATAACATCCAGTTCCCGCTCCGCAGCCTCCTGGCGCTGTCTCTGGCGTCTCTCCCAGCGTTCCCGTTCATTTGCGTAACCGCCTTCCCGATCAGAAGACGCATACGCTCCGGAACTGTCTCGCATATGGGGATTTCGTCTGCTGCGTCTTTCTGTACTGCGCTCTAACTCATCGTCATAATCGTGACTCATGTTTTGTACCTCATCTTAATTCCTGCCTGCTCCGGCAACCGGGTCAATAGGCGTTCTTATTAATAAAGCCTTTGAAAAATGTCAGAAACAATATCTTAAAATCAAATCCCAAAGTCCAGTTTTCAATGTAATAAAGATCATGCTCGATCCGTTTGGTAATCGAAGTGTCACCCCGGTAACCATTCACCTGGGCCCAGCCCGTCATGCCCGGCCGCACCTGGTGTTTGATCATGTAGCGGGGGATTTCTTCCTTAAACCGCTCCACAAAATAGGGGCGTTCCGGCCGCGGTCCCACCAGGCTCATGCTGCCAAACAGGACGTTGAAAAGCTGCGGCATCTCATCAATACTGGTTTTTCGGATGATCCGTCCGATCGGTGTTACCCGCGGGTCACGTTTGGTCGTCCACTCGCTCTTTTCTTTTTCCGGTGCCTGCACTTCCATGGAACGGAACTTGTACATTTTAAATGGACGGTTGTGAAGTCCTACCCGTTCCTGACAATAGATCAGCGGTCCCGGAGAAGTCAGCTTGATCAGCACGGCCGTCACCAGCATAATAGGGGAAAACAAAATCAGTGCAACAACCGCACCAAAAATATCAACCACACGCTTCATTGCTGCATTCAGCGGATCGTTTAACGGAACATGGCGGATATTGATGACCGGCAGTCCCTGTAAATCCTCCGTATATGGCCTGGTCGGGATCACATTGTTATAGTCCGGAATGAACTTCGTGTGAACCCCGGATTTCTCGCAGACTGCCACGATCTTTTCCAGACCGGCATACTCCTTCAGGCTTAAGGTAATGGCAATCTCATCCAGGCGGTTCATGTCCAGGATCGGCTTTAAATCCTTTAATGTGCCGATGACTTTGATCCCGCGGTAATCATATCCCCACTGCTTATGCTCATCGAGAATGCCGCGCACGCGGTATCCCCACTCCGGGTTTGCCAGCACACGGTCAATATAACCTTCCGCTGCCCGGCTGTAACCCACCAGAATAATATGTTTCTGATTGTAGCCCTTTGCACGCATGGAGCGCAGCACAGTGCGGATCAGATTCCGTTCCAGCGTTTCCGCGGTAATGTTGGTCAGAAAGAAGCCTGCTACAAGCCTTGCCGAGAACTCCCGCAGATAAGGGTTCTTTCTTCCTACATACAGGATTGTTCCAAACAGGAACAGTCCGATCAGATTTGCCTTGCAGATGTTCGCAAACTCCTGACGTCTGCCCTGCACCCGCTTCGGCGTAAACAAATGAAAGATTGTATACAAAAGCAGATAGACTGGTATGATCACCACAAGGACCCGCATATAAAACCAGGTCGGCAGGATACCAGCCTCCAAATCTGCTCCGAACAATCCGCTTTTCAATGTAATAAACCAGCTGAACACATAGGCGGCTGCAATCACCAGTGCATCCAGAAGCACATGCAGCCGGTTCAGTCTGGTCTGATTATCTTTTATCATATAGTCCACCCTGATTTTCAGATTACTGTCCATGTATGGCACAGACAGCAACGGATTTTGCCAGGATCCGCGCAAACTGGCGGTCTTTCGGCATCGTAATGGAATCGTAACGATTATACACGAATTTACTGGATTGAGATATTAAATTTCTCTTAACTTTTCTCCCTGCAGCCAGAATCTGCCGTCTGTTCACGCAAGGATGTGCAGCCGGCAGCGCTTAAGCACGCTTGCCTGCCTTCTTCACCTGGCGTCTGGAAAACTCGTAAATATACAGTGCCGCGCCATAGATCAGCTCCCACTCAATGGCAAGATAATTCGTGAAATCTTCCTTGCGGTAAGGAACCTTGCGCGTCTTTTTTACGGTTTTGATTCCCTCAAAAATCCCGGCAATATAGTCTTTTTCAAAACCGAGTTTTTTGAAAAACAGGTACTTTCCGACGATGCCCATGGCGATCGGGATGCTGTTCACCAAAAGCTGTGGTGCCGGCATATTTTTGTAATTCAGATATACGTTATTGCGCGCTGCCAGCTTCACCTTAAAGGAATTATACTTAGAGCCGCTGGTGCCGCTTCCCACATGGAACACCTTCGCAGACGGGCAGTAACGGTTATAGTATCCCGCAATTTTTGCCCGGTATCCCACATCAATGTCTTCCAGGTAGGCAAAATGCATCTCATCGAAATATCCGATCTCGTCAAATACCTCCCTGCGGTAGATTGCCGCACCGGCACAGGCCGAAAAGATATGGCAGGGGCGGTCATATCGTTCGATTTCCTGCCCCACGCCCCGCTGGTATGCCCAGCCCATAATGCTGTACATATCACCGCCGTCATCCATCAGATCCTTATGGTAAAGCTGGATCATCTTCGGGCTCACGGAGAAGATCCTCGGAGAGCTTTCTATGGCTTTTAAAAGTTCTCCGACATACTCCGGCTCCGCTTCCGTGTCATTGTTTAAGAGGATCACATACGGTGTTTTTGCTGCACGGATTCCCACATTGACCGCACCGGAAAAACCAGTATTGGTTTCGAGGAAAATCGATGGAAGCCCATGCTCCTTCAGCCATTCCACGCTGCCATCGGTGGAACCGTTGTCCACCACCAGCAGCTCAAAGTCCCGGCAGATCTGCCGATCCAGCGCCGCCATACAGGGTTCCATGAATTTCAGACCATTATAGTTTGGAATGATGATCGATACTTTTTTCATACGTGCTCCTCCATCCTACTGCTCTTTCAAATCCGGAAGCTTATATGGCTCACCGATCTTCTCTTTTAAGAGATCCCGCAGGGAAAAGTCTGATTTTCGCAGGGTCAGGTTCGGATTGTAGTAAGGATCCCCGTTCTTTAAGACATCCGGCCAGCGGCTTGCCACCAGTGCCCACTCCCGGTTGAAGCGTGCTACCTTCTCCGGTGTATCCTCCAGACCTCGGGACTTGGACTCATAGTGATGCATCACTGCATACGGTGCGTAAACCACCAGATATCCGGCTGCCCGCACTTTCAGGCAGAAGTCCACGTCGTTAAATGCCACAGCCAGCTCCTCAGTCAGACCACCGACTTCATGGAAGACCGACTTTTTCACCATCAGGCAGGCTGCCGTTACGGCACTGTAATCCTGTGCGCACATTGCACGGTGGAAATAACTGTTTTCCGCTTCATGCAGACCAATAAAGGTATGACCTGCCACGCCGCCAAAACCGATCACAACTCCGGCATGCTGGATCGTGTCATCCTCATAGAGCAGTCTGGCACCGACAATGCCGACCTCTTTCCGCTGGCAGAAGCCAAGCATCTCCTCAAACAGGCGCGGGGCAATGATCTCGGTATCGTTGTTTAACAGCATCAGGTACTCGCCCTTTGCAAAGGAAGCTCCGAAGTTGTTGATCGCGGAATAGTTGAACTCCCGTTCCCAGCGAACGACCTTCACCTGTGGGAATTCCTTCTGGATCTTCTCATAATACGCGAAGGTCTCCGGCTCGGTGCTGTTGTTCTCCACCACAATAAACTCCAGGTTTTTGTAGGTGGCACGCTCGATGATGGAGCGGATGCAGAGGTCTAAGTCCACGCTGTGATCCTTGTTCGGAATGATAACCGACACCAGCGGGTCGCCCTGGATCTTAAAGGTCGTGTGGTAGATTCCGTAATCGACGCCCTTCTCTACTTTCTCAGCCGGGATGCCCATGCGCTCATAGTGTGCCATGATCGCGCGTGCACCTGCCTCAAACGCATACAGCTTGCTCTCCGGGTTGCTGGCTGTAGACTCCTGGTGACAGCGCCAGTGGTACAGCACCTTCGGGATATGGCAGATTTCTTTCGCATTCTCCGTGCAGCGGAAAATGAAATCGTAATCCTGGGCACCGTCAAACTCGTGGCGGAAGCCGCCTACTTTGTTCAGCAGTTCCTGCTTCACTACAAACAGATGGCAGATATAATTGACGCTGGTTAAAAGGTCCGGGTTAAAATCCGGTTTGAAATGCGGGTCAAACAGCGCACCGCCGTCCATATCCAGCTTATCTTCATCGGAATAGATGACATCGCAGTCCGGGTGCTCGTTGATGGTCTTTGCCACCTCATACAGAGCATGCTCCGGAATGGTATCGTCGTGGTCAGCCAGAATGATAAAGTCACCCTTTGCCATCTCCAGGGCCGCATTGGTGTTGCCGGAAATTCCCAGGTTTTCCCCAAGCTCCGACACATGGAATCGGCTGTCCTTCTTTGTATATTCCGCCATAACGCGGCTGACAATGGCTCCCTCGCCCTTCGGGCTTCCATTTGCCACGCAGACTTCCCAGTTTTTGTAGGTCTGCGCCAGAATGGAATCCAGCATCTCCCGCAGGTATTTCTCCGGAGTCTTGTACGCCGGAATGACAATGGATAACAGCGGCTCCTTCGCAAATTTTGTCTCACGCTGAGCAGCCAGTTCTTCTTCCTTCGGGCGGGTCAGCTCATACCACTCACCATAGTCATAATCATTATCCAGACCCTGCAGCTTGTGGCGGGACTTCAAAATCAGCGCCTTTAAGCCATGCTTCTTTCCAAACTCCAGTGCCACATGAACCGTTTCCATGTTCATAAGATCCTTGATCTTTTCCATGCGCTTGTGTGCCACACTGGCGCGCTTTGCGATCAGCTCCTCATTGTATTTCACACGGGCAGTCTTTCCATCACAGCGGATCACCAGCCAGTAGTCCGCCCCACGCTCATACGGGAACTGGATGTCAAAGCCATAATCCCGGTCATAGACCTGCTTATAGTAGATCTGGCTCACATCATCCCTGCGGGTTGCCACATATTTGATCGAAAGCGGCTTTTTTTCCTGATCCAGAACCTCAAATTCCGCTTTGGACTCCGGTGTCTTTCCGATAACCCAGCCATTTAACTGAATCGAATTTTCCCGGATCCGCACTACGTCAATCTTGTATTTCATATGAATTTTTTCTCCTCACAACGGCTCCACACCGTTTCCGCATGGACCGTTATTCCTCCTCAAACAGTTCTGTGTCCGAACCATTATTTCTCCTCAAAATTCAGGCGTTCTTCCTCCACGACCAGCGGACGGTGCATCACGCGCTGGTTAATGGAGAGCACATACTCGCCCACCATGCCGATGAAGAAAATCTGCACTGAGCCTAAAAACAGCATACCGATCAACATCGGTGCCATGCCTGCCGGGAAACGGTCCCACCAGATCAGCTTCATGACCAGGTAAATGATCGCAACTACTATACTTAAAAATGCGCTGATGGCTCCCACAAACGTAGCCAAACGTAAGCCTGCTTTCGTGTAAGAAGTCACACTGAGCATGGCTGCATCGTACAGACGGTAAAAGTTATTGTGCGTTTTTCCGGCACGGCGTTTCGGCTGCTCGTACGGGATTTCCTTCCGCTTATAACCAAGCTCCGCCACAATTCCGCGCAGAAACGGGGTCGGATCATCCAGATTTCTCAGCACCTCGATAAAATCCCGGTCATACAGTCCGGAACCGGTAAAGTGCTCAATCTGCTCCACGTCAGACAGCTTCTTGATGGTTTTATAATAGAAACTTCTGAGCGCATACATGATCTTGTTTTCCTTGCTGCTTGTCTTGATGCCGATAACGATCTTGTAGCCCTCTTCCCAGGCTTTCACGTATTTCGGGATCATATCCACCGGATCCTGGAAATCTGCCACCATCTCAATGACGCAGTCTCCAGTCACCTGCAGCATGCCGTAATACGGAGAATTGAACTGTCCGAAATTGCGGGCATTGAAGATGGCCTTGATCTTCGGGTTTTCTGCACAGAGTCTGCGCAGGATCGGGCGGGTTTCATCGGTAGAATCGTTGTCGATGAACACCAGCTCATAGTCGTACTGCGGCAGATCCCGTGTCAGGGTCTCCAGTACCGCCTTGCTGATTGCCTCTACATTTTCCTGCTCGTTGTAGCAGGGGATCAGCACACTGATCTTTTTCATAATCGTTTCCTTCCATATCGTTTCTTGTAACTTGTTTGCCATCGCTGTCATTGTCCAGATCCAGAATGACAATTTTCCACAGAAGTTGATGCTTCTGTTTGTTTTTTCCACATTTTTATGCCAGTATCTGTGGAAGCATCCTTCGGATTCCCTCCGCAAAAGAGACCTCTTCCTTCCAGGTTCCGTCCGTCAGTTTCTTTATATTTTCATTGACCGGACAGATGGAAAGGGCACCTTCCTTTGCCTGAATAAAGCTTCCGTATTCCAGGTTTCCGCGACCGCCGCACAGCGTGTGGATCTCCTCAACAAAGTCCCGCAGTACCCGAGTATCTTCCGAAGCCACATTCACAGCATGGCATTCGCCCGGATGGCTGTCGCTGTAGCGATACAGTTCTACGACTGCCCGGGATGCATCTGCGATATCCATAAAATTCCAGCGGTGCCTGCAGGCACTTAAGGAAACCGTTTTTCCTTCCGGCAGTTCCCGCGTCAGCGTGGAAATGATGGACCACGGATGGTCCCCTTTTCCGTAAACGCTGAAGAAACGCAGGTGATAATAGGTCATCTGCATGTCCCGGCAGAGTTTTTCTGCCTGTTCAAAAAAAGCAAGCTTTGCCTTCCCATATTCATTGACCGGATGGCACGCCATGGACTCTTCCATGGTGCCATCGGAAGTAATGCCATATTCTACCCGGGAACCGGCATCCATAAACACCTGGCAGCCCAGAAGCTTTGCTGCTTCCAGGCAGCGAAGCGATCCATCAATATTCGTTTTCTGTACTTCGGGTGAGTCAATCTCCTGGCGGTTCACGCCGCGCCACGCAAAATGCAGAAACGCGTCCGCATGTCCGATCTGCGGGACACACGCTACCGCCTCATCCATCTGTGCGGCGATCCGGTGCAGGTGCTCATGCACCGGAAGACAGTCTGTTTTTTGCGACTGCGGGCGCACCAGGCAGTAAACCTCCGCACCCTCTTCCAAAAACCGCTCTGCCACATGGCTTCCGATAAAGCCGGTAGCTCCGGTCATCACGATCCGTTTTCCGGAAAGATTCTGTATCATATTCCATACTCCTGTCGTTTTCTGCCGTTCCTGCTTTTTTACTCCATGCCAGATCCTGTGCAGGCACTGCATGAATCAGTAACGTTTCTTCTTCCTTGCTGCCTCAGAGATGCTCAATCCGGTTCGTACGCAGAGTCATGACTTCCACACCCACACCGAACTTTGTTCTTATGATACCCGCGATCTCATCGGTATAACCCGGTGCCACGATCAAAACTGCATCCACCGGTTCCCCAAAATAATGGTCCGGCGCCACGATCGGCACATGGGAAGCCGGTGCAAAACGCCCCTGTTTAAACGGAGCAGAATCGATGATATAAGTCAGAGACTCCCCAAGACCAGAAGTCGATGCCAGGGTAAATCCCTGATGGCTTGCTCCCCACATGGCAAGACGTCTGCCTTCCCGGTTCAGACGTTCTGTCAGTGCGCGGATTTCTCCGCTTACCACCGCATAGCCGTCGGTCAGAGGGGCGATGATGCCTGCATCTGCAGCGTCTTCACGCTGTGCCTTCGCTGCTTTTTCTGCATGTTCTCTCTGTGCACCAGTTTCTGCTTCCAGACATTTCGAAGTTGTCTGTACACCTGATGCTGCGCGTTCCAGACCCGCAAGATCATCCTGCTCCATTTTCCCGTCTTCCGGCATGGCGGTTTTTCTCACCACCATGGAAAGTGTATCGCGGTTGATCATCTCCTCCTCGAGCACCTCAAAACCGCAGTGGTTTAATAATGCACGAAGTGTATCAAACGTGTAATAAGCGATATGATCACGGATCAGTTCATAATAGCTTTCCTTCTCCAGAATGTATTCCAGGCTCGGCACGGTGACCAGCCCCATGCCGTCCTCAGCCAGATTGTTCCAGATGGCTTTCAGCATAACATCCGGTCTTGGCTGGTGCTCTAAAAAGTTAAAGGATAAGAACACATCAAACGGTTTTTCCGGTACGCTCCAGCCACGCTCCGGCAGCATGGAGGCTTCCTCAGAATGTCCGAATTTCTGGTTTTCCCGCTCCGGGAACTCTCGCCAGACACGAAGTCCCTCTGCCTGCGCTGCCGCAACCAGATCCGCCTTGTGCTCTATTCCGTAAATCTCAACCGGAAAGTCCTGTAAAAACTTCAAAAATTCACCCCGGCCGCAGCCAGCCTCCAGAAAGGTCTTTCCCTCCAGATGGTAGGTTTCGATCAAATGACGGTACTGGCTGGTCCGTAATTCCCGCATCGTGGAAGAACCGCCTCCGGCGCGGATCACATCGCGGTAATAAGCCACCGGTTCACAGTCAAACTGAACCAGTCCGCAGCCGCTGCACTGATGCAAATGCAGGGCAATGCCCTGATCGTCCTTCACTTCATCCGTATCCGGAATGTCCTGCGCCGATGCCGGTGCATTTTTCAAACTAAAGAGACTCTTTTCCGGCAGGATCTTCCCGCAGGCTATGCAATGTTTCATAAATTCCCTCCGCAAATGTCCTGGCAGGGCGCCAGCTGGTTTCCCGCAGGATTTTGCTGATATCCGGCATCAGATCTGCCGGACCTTCCGCATTCTGCGGCCGTTCTCCATAGGTAAAACTCCCCCGATGTCCGCACAGTGCATACATTTCTTCGATATAATTCCTAAGCGGTCTGGTATCGCTGCTGCCAATATTATAGACGCCGGTGCTGCCTTCTGTCAGCAAAGCAGCGAGTGCCGCCACCGCGTCATCGATATAAAGAAAATTCCAGTTCTGTGTACACTCGCCCAGTTTCATGCTGCCGCCCTCCAAAAATGTGCGAAGGCAGGACTGAACCAATGAATATGGGTGGTCTCCCGGACCGTACACGCTGTATATTCTCGTATGAATATACTCCATATTCTTCCGTTTGCAAAGTATTTTCGCTTTTTCGCAAAAATCAACCTTTGCCTTGCCATATTCAGACACCGGATGACAGGGGGTATCCTCTGCTACTGTCTGGTGCCAGACTCCGTATTCCGCCTGGGATCCAGTAAACAAAAAGCGGCGGCACCCAAGCGCTGCTGCTGCCTCCACTGCATCCAGGGCATATGTGACATTTTTCTGCTGCACGTCACGTTTGGTCCGGTTGTCGCTTCCGGCACCGTCCCAGCCGGTGTGGATCCAGGCATCCGCAGCAAAACCGGTCAGTTCCCGGATATTTGCCAGGTCCAGCTGGCGGATGACAAGGGACCCACGGTCTATGCCCTCCGCCATCTTTTCCAGATGCTTCATATTAGAAGAAGCGGGGCGGACCACCGCAAAAACCTGGTGCCCCGCCTCTAAAAGTTGTCTTACTGTTGCCGCGCCGATAAAGCTGGTCGCGCCTGTTACTACAATTCGCATTATTTTATCCTCGGAATGATCATCAGTTTGTCCATCTCCTCATCTGGAAGGAATGGAGAAAGATCCTCAAGCGGCGGAGATACTAAAGTACCGTCCGGCAGACGCTTTGCGGAGGACTTCGGCTCAAAGTTCTGGTCTGTCGTCACAAACAGCTCACAGATAGCCGGTCCCTCCATGGTCAGAGTCTTTTCTACTGCATCAGGCAGCTCCTCATTGTGATATGCTGCCACATACGGATAACCGTAAGCCGGGGCAAGTTTTCCCATATCCGGGAAGCTTAAATCGTGGCTGTCTGCGCCGATTCCGACCAACGGCTCCCCGAAGAAATTCCGCTGGGTCTGGCGGATGGAATGATAGCCGCCATTGTTGATCAGGAAAATCTTGATCGGCATCTTGTGGTGGATGATGGTCTGCAGTTCCTGAAGATTCATCTGGATGCTGCCCTCACCGGTCAGCAGGATGATGTCGTGCTGGCTGTATCCGTCCCCCTCAAATTCCGGATCATGGGCTGCCATGCAGGCACCGATCGCTGCCGGCAGATCGTAACCCATGGAAGCAATCGCGGAGTTGGATAAGAACCGCTGTCCTTTCTTCATGATATAAGCATGTCCTCCGACCACGCAGGCAGAACCATTTCCGACTACCGTGATCTGATCCTCGCTCAAACGGCTGCTGAGTGCTTCTACCACCGCGTAAACATTCGCCTCGCGGGTCGGATCCGGTTTTAACTGTTCTTTGCGGATCGTCGGATATTTCTCCCGGTACATCCGGCAGGTCTCGCTCCAGGTCATACCCGGAAGGCCCTCGCCGCCGTCAAATACCGGTTTTTTGTCGTATTCTTCCCGAAGAACGGCTGCCATCGTCTCCATGAGATCCTTTGCATCTGCCTGAACCGGCATATCCACATGGACACTCGGCTTCTTTAACTCCTCCGGATCGATATCGTTCATGATCACATACGCCTCGCGCGCCCAGGTCTTATAATTGTATCCGACCTGACGGATGCTTAAGCGGCTTCCCACGGAAAATACCAGGTCACTGTTCTGTACAGCCAGGTTGCCCGGACGGTCGCCCATATTGCCCGGTCTGCCCACATACCACGGACAGTCATCGTACATGCAGTCATTTGCATTCCAGCCTACGACTGCCGGAATTCCCAGACCGTCTGCCACTTCCATAAAGGCATCAAACGCACCAGCAATACGGATTCCGTTTCCGGCATACAAAATCGGACGTTTCGCATTGCGGATTTTCTCGATGATCTCTCTTGCCAGTTCTTTCGAAACCGGTTTCGGAAGTACCTGACGGTGCTCCCCTTTTCCAGCGTAATCCTCCTGGATTGCATGAGCCGGTTCAGCTTCTGCCCAGCCGGTGCCGCCAGCCTCATAATCTGCCGCATCAAATCCAACCAGGTCATCGGTATCTACATATGCGCCCTGGACATCTAACGGAATGTCCAGCCAGGTCGGACCTGGACGCCCGGAATAAGACAGATAAATGGCTTTTTCCAGACAATAGCGGATACGCAGCGGATCGATCACCATCTCGCTGTACTTGGTCATGCAGTCGATGGATTTTACAATATCAAACTCCTGGTCACCCATGGCACGGATGCCGACACCAGACCAGCGTGCAGTGGTGTCGTAGCGCACCTGACCGGATAAGATCAGCATCGGGATGGAATCGAGCCAGCCGCCAACTACGCCGGTGATGGCATTGGTACCGCCAGGGCCTGTCGTCACGCACAGTGCTCCGATCTTGTTGTGGATTCTGGCATAGGCCTCTGCCGCAATGGCACATGCCTGCTCATGGTGCTGGTACAGGCAGTGCAGCCCTTCCTGATGGCCCAGTGCATCGTTCAAATGCATGGCGCCTCCTCCTGTAACCGTAAAGACCTGATTGATCCCTGCCTCAACCAGCTTTCCGGCAATGTAGTTTGATACCTTGATCTTCATTGGGAATCTCCTCCTGTTTTCATATTCTCTCATTCTTATATCGGTTCCTGTTCACGCGTTGCGCAAACAGAAACTTATATCGCACATCTGCCACTTCACGTTTTCCGTTCCCGTTTGCATCTGCGCGTCAATAACATCTTTAATAGCAATAGTATACCATATTCTCCCGTATCCTGCACCCAAAAATCACAGCACTTCACACGTTGCGCAGACAACCGCGGTTTTTTCCAATTTCTGCATTCCAGATCAGCCGGTTTTCCCTGTTGGCAGCACGTGGTTTTCTTTCCAGTAACCTTCACTTTTCAAGATGTATGAAATCCGCTATAATCAGCACCGTAATGCAACTGCGGATTTTCGGCCAAACTGCAAACCGGCTTCGTCCGTCTGTGAATGCTTTCCTTTCTGACAGGCAAACATCCAGGCATCAGACGTTCTCGGTTTCCACAAGAAAAAAGGAGAATCATAAAGTTAT
Source organism: Clostridium sp. AF32-12BH (assembly GCF_003477935.1). NCBI lineage: Bacteria > Bacillati > Bacillota > Clostridia > Eubacteriales > Clostridiaceae > Clostridium > Clostridium sp. AF32-12BH. The sequence goes on from NZ_QUEH01000001.1 coordinate 210,429, forward strand.
GAACAAACATTGCAATTTACTGGCTGTATTATCCACCGCGGCAGCAATGTCAGCGGCAACCCCTGCACTCGCGCTTTCCATTCCGGGCAGCGTTTCCACCGTTCTGGCAGCAACTGCCGGATGGCTCACGGAAGACGGAGAACTCCGCTACAAGGACAGCGAAGGCTACTACCTGACCGATTCCTGGAAAAAGAAAGATGGCGAGTGGTATTACTTAAACGAAGACGGCTACCTTTCCCGTTCCTGCAAAATTGATGAATATTATGTAAACGAGGACGGCCGCCGCGTCATGAACCAGTGGATCAGCGAAGCAAACGAGGATGAGTGGGATTCTGACGCCCCGGATACTTACTGGTACTACTATGGAAAAGACGGAAGAAGCGTCATCTCCAAATGGCAGGAGATTGACGGAAAGAATTACTATTTTAACGAAGAAGGCCACATGCAGACCGGCATGCTGGAATTAGACGGTTTTACCTACTACCTCGGAGAAGAAGGCGACGGCGTCATGAAAACCGGCTGGATCGAACTGGAAAATGAAGACGAGGAGCTGGATCAGGATACCGTATGGCATTTTTTTGACAACAATGGCCGTATGGTCATGAACCAGATCGACCGCAAGATTGCCGGTTCCTACTACACCTTCCAGAACGGGATCCTGCAGACCGGATGGTTCCGGGTACCGGAAAGTGTTGCTGACAGCGCAGCAAATGCTGCTCTAGCTGCTGACGACACAAACTCTGAGATCAGCGCAGACACAGCCGACAGTTCTGTTTCCACTGACATCGCAAGCGCAAAAAACAGCTCAGATGCTGAAACCGCAAGCAATGCCAACGCTGAGACAGTCAATCACACCGACAACATTGACAACGTCCAGGTCACTGCTCCGCTCATCGCATCCTACCAGTTCTACGAGGCAGACGGAAAGCGCGGAAACGGCTGGTACCAGATGGAAGGTGCACCGGAGATCAGCGAAGAAGGCGAGACCTTTATCTTCTATATGAAGAATGGTCGTCCTTACTACGCAACCCAGGGTGTACAGGTCTTCACAGTCGATGGAAAACGCTTCGGCTTCAATGACCGTGGCGAACTGCAGACCGGACTTCAGAGTGTCATTACCGAAGACGGACAGATCTGCAATTACTACTTTGGTACTGACGGTATCATGAAGACCGGCAAGCAGACCATCTACGATGAAGATCTCGGTGAAAACCAGACCTGGTTCTTCTACACCGACGGCGGAAACAAGGGACGCGGGTTCCACGGCGTCCGCGACAACAATGTTTACGTGCAGGGACTCCGCCAGGATGCAGACCGCGACCTGCGTTTTGCTCCTGCCCAGTTAGACGGCGTATCCTACCTGGTCGGTACCAATGGTGCCATTCAGAAAGCATCTTCCTCCTCCAAGTCTGCAATAAGATCTGATCTTGGAAGCGGCTATAAAGATGTCAAAGACTCCAACGATAAAATCTGGACCGTTGACGTCAATGGAATCATCCAGGAATAAAAACCATAAACCGCAACCTGAAATTAAACAAAAGGACATTCCTGTACAAACGAAAAAAGTAAAAATATTTCATCCGTTCACACAAAGAGGGCATGTCACCGGCATGTCCTCTTCTCTTTGTTCTTTTCCATTTGTTCTTTTCCCTGATCTTCTCACTGCCTCCTCTCTTCATCTTCTCTCTGTTCATAACGTTTTTCTTACGATTCCACCTATTTCCTTACAATCCCGCCTTTCCTCTTGTCAGCAGAAAACATGGCTGTTATAATGAATTTGCAGAGAGAGAAAGGATGATCACTATGAAGAAAAAAACAGGACTCACCCTCATCTTAACCATCCTGTGTTTTCTGATGAGCGCATTCCCTGCTATGGCAGGTGAGTGGCACAAAACCGCAGAAGATCAATATCAATATATCAAAGACGACGGAACCAAGGCAACCGGTCTTCTGGAACTGAAGGACGGCACTTATTACCTCGACGAGAAAGGCAACCGTAAAACCTCCTACTGGCTTCGCTACAAAGGCGACTGGTATTTCTTCGGAGAAGACGGACAAATGGTTACCGACGCCTGGGTCGACAATTACCATGTTGACTCCGATGGACAGATGGATAAGATGCGTTAGGCGAAAAAACAGGGCAACAGATTTCCCTATTTGAAATCTGTTGCCCTGTTTTTATTATGTCTCTCACCAAACCAGACCTATCCCAGCAGGATCAGCCGCGCTACTGCCAACGGATCATCCTCCGGGAACGACTGGACGCAAACCATGATATCCCGCACCAGTTGTCCCTCGATACCAAGCATGGAGGCGATTTCCTCTGCCTGATGTCCTGCCCCGGAAAGCTCCATGACCTGTTTTACCTGTGCAGACATTTCTTCCAGCTGTCCGGCAATCCCAGTTCCAGCTGACAAACCAGACTGGTTTTCCGGTGCTTCCTCTGGCTCCAGGAAATCCTCCAGACGAAGTTCCTTCTTTCCATCTTCTTCCTTATAATATGCTTCTGACAGTTCCCAGTCTTCCTGCTGTCCCGTTATATTTTTCTTTTGCATCATGCTCTCTCCTTTACCCTTCCATCTGCCGCCCCAGAAAACCGGCGGCAATGGAAACCAGCTTAAGTTCCGTATCTCCCGGCTTTGTTTTTGGATCGCGGCTCAAAAGTGCAACCGCTCCGATCGAGTCACCCTCACAGATGATCGGCGCGATCACCTCTGCGGTCACTCCGTCTATCTCATCTCCCGCAACCGGAATAAAGTTCTTGCTATCCCGTTCTGCCACAATGGTTTCCCGCTCATGAATCGCCTGCTCCAACGGCTTACTGATCATCTTCTGCAGCACGTCTTTTTTCGGGCCGCCGGAAACCGCGATCACCTGATCCCGGTCTGTGATACAGACCAGCATGCCGGTGGACTGCGCCATCGCATCCGCGTACTGCGTGGCAAATGCTGCCAGCTCCACCATGGGAGAATATTTTTTCAGGATGATTTCTCCCTCGCGGTCTGTAAAAATCTCCAGCGGAGTTCCCTCCCGCAGTCTCAGTGTCCTTCGTATCTCCTTCGGAATCACGACACGTCCCAGATCATCGATCCTTCTCACAATTCCTGTAGCTTTCATAATGTTCCTCCTGCATACCGCTTACTCTGTCAAGAAACGGTTCATACCGCTTCTTAACATCCTTTCCATATCGTGTGTCTTATGGACAGTATGTGGAAACATCTGAAATTTATGCATAAATTCTGGTCAAAAACCGGATTCGACCATCAATATCCGGTACCAATGATCTGCTCCAGCGTGGTAAACAGCGCCTGCACGTCCACCGGCTTTGCAATGTGACCGTCCATCCCTGCTGCAAACGCTTTCTTCCGGTCTTCCTCAAACGCATTTGCCGTTATGGCAATGACCGGAATCTTGCGGTACCCATTCTTCATGGCACGAATCGCTCTGGTGGCTTCATAGCCGTCCATGTTCGGCATCTGAATATCCATCAATACTGCATCGTAATAATGCTCCGGTGCGCTGTTTAACAGTTCCAGACACCGTACACCATCTTCCGCACGCTCAGTCTTTACCCCATGCTCTTCCAGTATCGTCATGGCAATCTCCGCGTTTAAGTCATTGTCCTCTGCCAGAAGAATGCGTTTTCCATGAAGATTCTCCGCCATGATCTCTTTCTGCTTCTCCAGACTCTTTTGAATCTGACCTTCCGAAGCGATCGGGAAGGACAGGTAAATGAGAATTGTAGTTCCCACGTTCACCTGACTTTTTACAACGATTCTGCCATCCATCAGATCGATGAGGGTCTTTACGATCGGAAGTCCCAGACCGGCACCCAGCACTTTACTTTCTGTGCTGCTCCGCTCCCTGGTAAACTCCTCGAAAATATGCGGCAGATACTCTTCACTCATGCCAATTCCGGTATCTTCTACCAGAATCCGGTAAGAAGCATACTCCGGATGTTCTGGCTCTGTTTCCGTGATCGTAAGGGTCACCGTTCCGCCCTCCGGCGTATATTTGATGGCATTGCTCACAATGTTCATAAGAATTTCCCGAAGTTTGGTCTTATCACAAAGCACATATTCATGCTTCTGCTCTAACGTACATTGGAATTTCAGGTTTTTCTGTACTACTACCGGTTCAAATGCTGCCTGTACCGCATCCATGAGCCGTCTTAACTGACCCACCTCCGTTTTCAGCGTCGTTTTTCCGCTCTCAATCCGCGCTATCTCCAGCACGTAATTGATGAGGGAAAGCAGCATTTCGCTGGAGGAACGGATTTTTTCGATATACTCGCTCACCCGGTCTTTTTCATCCAGATGCTTCTCCAGAAGATTGGAAAAACCAATAATCGCATTCATCGGTGTCCGGATATCATGGCTCATGTTGAAAAGGAACCGGCTTTTTGCTTCGCTTGCCGCCTCGGCGCGCTTGGCCGCCTCTTCCATTTCCATGGAATGGAGCACATCTTTTCTGCGCCACTGCTCAAACTGCCAGTACACAACCGTCAGAAGAAATGCCATGCTTCCTGCCAGAATCAATTCCGCAATCCTCTGGGTCCGGGTGATCCAGCCGTTTTTCGGTACAATTTCAAAATACCAGGTATCATTTGGAACGGCACAAGGCACCTGATACGTATCCCCCTTTGCAGGTGTGGTGCACTGCGCAATGACGATCTGTTCTTCTGTCTCCAGGTTTTTCTTCCAGATCTGGTAATGATAAGACGCATCTTCCAGACGGTCCAGGTCAATTTCCTCCAAAAAACGCTCCCAGTTGATCACCAGAATGGAAAATCCCCAGAACCGGGACTGACCATCCTGATCCGGCAAATAGATCGGATCAAACAAAAGTGCTCCCGTACCGCCCTGCCGCAGCGCAAACGGTCCGGCAATGGTATACTGTCCGCTGTCCCGTGCCAGCCGTGCTTCTTTGCGGCGCGCCGGATGCTCCAGCATATTTAAGCCCATGGCTTCCTCATTGCCCTCAAGCGGATAAATCCGGTTTACGATGCCATCTTTTGCGAGCTCATGTGCCTCAATCACATGATTTTCATCCTGCATCAGAGCGGAAAGAATGTCAAATTCTTCCTCAGTCACCTCATAGCCGCTCTCCAGCATCCGCTTCATCAGATTGGACTCTGCCAGATATTTATTCAGTTGAGATTCGACCCGGCTTACCGTAGATTCCGCGGTAAATGCCGCCTGGATTTTTTCATCGTTTTCCTGATTTTTATTCACCAGACTGGCACAGCCAAGAACTGCCAGAAATGTGAGCATAAATACCATCACGATACGCAAAAAAGCCATTTTTTTGTTCTGTATAAGAAATCTTTGCACAACAGAACCTTGTTCTTCCTGTGCTTCCTGCTTTTTCAATTCATCTTTCATCTTACTGTTTTGTCCCACTTGTCTTTTCATTTTCCTGCCGCATTGCACCGTCCTGCTATGCTTCGTGCTCTGTCTGCGATTCCCCGCCCGGCTGCGCCTTCTCCCTGCGGTAGTTTGCAAGCACTTCTTTCATCTGCCGGCTCTCAAGGGGCTTTGCCAGATGCTCATTCATGCCTGCCTCAAACGCACGCTTACGGTCCTCCGCAAATGCATTGGCTGTCATGGCAATGATCGGAATTGTTTTCGCATCTTCCCGGTCAAGCGCACGGATCGCCCTGGTTGCCTCAAATCCATCCATGACCGGCATCATCACATCCATAAGGATCACATCGAACGTTCCCGGTGCAGAAGCCTGAAAACATTCCAGGGCTTCTTTTCCGTTCATGGCACGGCTTAGTACTGCCCCGGCACTCTCTAAGACAAACTGGGCAATTTCCATGTTCAGTTCATTGTCTTCCGCGATCAGGATATGCATGCCGCAGATCGATGTGTTCTTTTCTTCCGGCACCATGTTTTCCCGTGCTGCGGCATTCTGATCAATCTTTAAGGGCACTGTGAGATAAAACGTACTGCCCACGCCTGGTTCGCTCTCAAAAGTAATGGTACCACCCATTTTTTCTATCAGGTTCTTTACAATGGCGAGGCCCAGACCGGTGCCGCCGTAGGAAGTCCGCGCTGTATTGGATTCCTGCACAAACGGGTCAAACACGTGCTTTTGGAACTCCGGTGTCATGCCGATACCGGTATCCCGGCAGATAAATGCAATCTCGGCAATATCTTCCCGGTTGCTGATCTCCCGGCACTCCACAAAAATTTTTCCTTTATCCTTATTATATTTCACGGCATTGCTCATGATATTCATATAAAGCCGTTTCAGATGAAGGGGACTGCCAAGCAGATGCCAGTGACGGACTTCATATTCCCGGACCACGATCTCGATTCCACGCTCTCTCGCCTGTTTGGATACGATTTCTACCATGCCATCCAAAAGTTCTTTCAGTTCAAACGGCCGCTCCTCCAGGGTTACTTCTCCGGATTCCAGCTTTCCCATATCCAGTACATCGTTGATCAGTTCCAGTAAAAAGCCCGATGCCTCCCGTATTTTATTCCGGCACTCCGTCTGCTTTTTCAGGTCATCCTGATAATAATCCGCCATCTCCAGCATACCGCGGATTCCGTTGATCGGAGTCCGGATATCATGGCTCATGCGCTGTAAAAATTCCGTTTTCGCATGATTTGCCCGCTGTGCCTCCCTGGCTTTTTCCTCCAGATTTTTCTGGTATTCCCAGTCACGGCGACTCTGCTCCTGCTGGTACTCCTTTGCCGCTTTCTGACGCAGCACCAGCGCCACCAGAAGCACCAACGTATACAAAATCAGAACAGAAAATACGTTGGATTTCAAATTTGTAAAAATAGAAGCTTCATTAAAATACACATAAATATAGTAATTCCGCCCAACAGCCCGGCCGCCATAGTAGCCGGCAGAATCCGCATGAATATGGATCAGCTCACCAGCCCGCTCATCCTGACCGCGCAGCTGCGCAAGGACCGGCTGGTCTTCCACCTGCATCCCAACCAGGTTTTCTTTATTCGATGCAATGATCCGGTTTCCATCGGTAATGGCTATGGTACTGCTTGCATAGGCACTGTAACCGGAAAGCACACTCTGGATCGACAGCTTATAATTCCGGCTGTACTGAAGCGGCGTGTGATAATAACACACAACCACACCCGGCATATTTCTGCGCGCAGTTGCTGCCAGATCCGTCAGGGAACCATCGGAAATATCCAACCGGGTCGTATAATATTTCAGTGGATAACGGGCAGCATTCAGAAGCGCCTCTTTTTTCAAATGCTCTTCCAGTTCGTCCCAGCCTTCATCATTCTGGCGATATTCACAGGTAATGTTTCCTTCTGGGTCCAGAAGAACAATTCCAGTCAGACGAAGATCTTCCGCACAAGCCTTCAGCACTTCCTCGTTCACATGATCTCCCACCAGTTCCAGGTCCCTTCGCACCTGGCGCACCCGCTCTACCATACGGTCCAGGCTCTTGGTCGTACTGTCTGCGTTGAATTTATCGCAGATGATATACTGACCGCCAACATAATTGATGGTATCCTGCATAACCCAGGCTGCACGTCTTAAATCCGCACGGTATGAGACAAAACCAACGCCGCAAAGAATCATAACACCAAGCAGCATCATAACACGGAAAAATCGTTTATCCTGAAAAACCAGCTTATTAATCTTCACTTTGCCCTACCTCCAGATATTTTTCCGCATCTGGCAGATAGTGCCCTATGATCTGTGCGGATGTCCCATCACGCCGCATCTGCTCCAGCGTTTCTGACAGCTGCCCGGCAAGCTGCCGGTCATCGTCCCGGTCGAATGCCACTCCGATTCCGGTCGTCAGGATTTCCTCGTCCAGAATGCGGAAATCTGCCCCGTAGTCTTTCATGTACTGGGCTATGGCAGTCTCGTGGGCCGCGATAGCATCCACATACCCTTTTCCCAATGCTGTGTAGATCAGTTCCCGATCCTCAAAGCTGTATACACCGCCCACTTCCGGAATTTTGCCCTCATGCTTTAAGAATATATCCTCCGGCTTTGTGGTCGACTGGACTGCGATCATCTTTCCCTTCAGGTCATCCAGATGGTAGATCTCGCTGCGCCGGTCCACAGCCACAACCTGGCGGCTTACCATATACGGTCCAGCCCAGAGATAACGGTCCTCCCGCCCATTCATCGAAAAACAGCCCCAGACACAATCCACGGCTTTTTCCTTCAAAAGACGGTCTTTTTCCTCCCAGTCTATGCCGACAAACACAGCCTGGTAGCCCATCCGCCCAAACGCCTCCCGCGCCAGTTCCACATCGATTCCGGTTGGGGAACCATTTTCATCCATATAATTATAGGGCGGGTATACATCACTTCCTACGATGATTTCCGGACGATGATCCACCTGTCTGGTCCCAATCGTCGAAGAAGTACAGCCACAGACTAGACACGCTCCCAGCCATGTCAACACCAGAATCCTGAACATTTTTTTCATATCACCAGTTCCTTTTTTCCTGATATTTCTGAACTGCCACACATTTTATAGAAATATCAGGGATTTTCATTCCTTACTTCCTATCATTATAAAAAAAACCAATGCGTTTTGTCCATTGCGTTTTCCGGTAACGTCGTTCATTTTCTGACAAAAGCATGCACGGAAATGACAAATATTTTTTTTGTCTTGTCATCCGTTATTCCAAAGTCTCCGAACCCGTGACTTCCCTGTTCTCCCCGGTCTGCACAGTTCCAGGCTCAGCCAGCGCTCCTAACTGTCCAAGCATCGTCCGCGCAAGCTCCATTATCGCCACGCAGTCCTTCTGTTTATTTCTGCGGTCCACATATAAGAAATACGGCTGCTCCGTCATGGCAAACTTCAAATCTCCGCCATAGGAAGCTACAAAATCCGGGATTCCCTCTGTATTTAACTTCGCATTCTGGTACATGGTAAGGCGGATTTCCTGCCGGTTGATGCGCACCTCGGTCACATACGCCCTGTGCGCCATCGCTTTTAAGAGCGCTACCTGCAAAAGATTTGCCACCGCCTTCGGAATATCGCCGAAACGGTCCAGCAGCTCATCCTGCATGTCCAGGTACTCTTCCTCATTCTCAATGCCGGAAATACGCTTGTACACATCCAGCTTCTGATACTCATTCTTAATATAGGAAACCGGAATGTAGGCATCCACATCGCACTCCACCGTGGAAGTAAAGTCTTCCGTCTCGTCCCGGCGCCCCTGGATCGCCTGCACGGCCTGGTTCAACAGCTTACAGTAAAGATCGTAGCCCACCGCTTCCATGTGACCATGCTGCTCCGCACCGAGGACATTGCCCGCGCCGCGGATCTCTAAGTCCCGCATGGCGATCTTGACACCGGAGCCAAGCTCCGTAAATTCACGGATCGCCTGCAGACGCTTCTCCGCCTCTTCTTTTAACAGCTTGTCACGCTTATACATCAAAAATGCATAAGAAGTCCGACTGGAACGTCCCACACGACCGCGCAGCTGATACAGCTGGGACAGACCCATGCGGTCCGCATCCTGGATGATCATGGTGTTGGCATTGGGGATATCCAGCCCCGTTTCAATGATCGTGGTGGATACCAGCACATCGATGTCGCCGTTCACAAAGTCAAGCAGGATCTGCTCTAACTTATGCTCCGGCATCTGCCCGTGCGCATAAACGACCGTGGCATCCGGCACCAGTTCCTGCACATGATGCGCCACTTCCTCGATGTCCTTTACCCGGTTGTATACATAGTAAACCTGTCCGCCGCGCGCCAGCTCCCGGTTCACTGCCTCGCGGACCATCTCATCGTTATGCTCCATGACGTAGGTCTGGATCGGTACACGGTCCACCGGCGGCTCCTCCAGCACACTCATATCGCGGATGCCGACCAGGCTCATGTGCAGCGTCCGTGGGATCGGTGTTGCTGTTAAAGTCAGCACATCGACATTTTCCTTCATCTGCTTGATTTTTTCCTTGTGCGCCACGCCGAAGCGCTGCTCCTCATCGATGATCAGAAGACCAAGATCCTTGAATTTCACATCCTTGGAAAGCACACGGTGGGTACCGATGACAATGTCCACCTGCCCTTTTTTCAGATCCTCAATCGTCTTTTTGATCTGCCCCGGCGTGCGGAAACGCGACATAAGCTCAATGCGCACCGGGAAATCCTTCATGCGCTGCACAAAGGTATTGTAATGCTGCTGCGCGAGAATGGTCGTCGGCACCAGGTATACTACCTGCTTGCTCTCCTGCACCGCCTTAAAGGCCGCGCGAAGGGCAATCTCGGTCTTGCCGTAGCCCACGTCCCCGCAGATCAGACGGTCCATGATCCGGCGGCTTTCCATATCGCGCTTCGTATCCTCGATCGCCGTCAACTGATCCTCCGTCTCCTCGTAAGGGAATAATTCTTCAAACTCCTGCTGCCATACCGTATCCTCGCCGTACTGGTAACCGCCCAGCTCCCGGCGTGCCGCATAAAGCTGCACCAGATCCAGTGCGATTTCCTTCACGGCCGTCTTGACCTTCGCCTTCGTGCGGTTCCACTGCTCCCCGCCCAGCTTGTTTAACTTCGGTGCCTTTGCATCGGATCCCGCATACTTCTGGATGCCATCCAGCCGGGTTGCCGGAAGATAGAGACTTCCATTGTCCGCATACTCCACCTTCAGGTAATCCTTCACGACACCGTCGCGCTCAATCTTCTCGATTCCGCGGTAAATACCAAGACCGTGATCCTCATGCACCACATAGTCCCCCACGGAAAGTTCGGTAAAGCTCTGGATCTTCTTGCCCTCGTACGAAGTCTTCTTCCGCTTGCGCTTTTTCTTCTCCTTGCCGAACATATCGCCTTCGGTGATGACCGCAAACTTGATCTGCGGGTACGCAAAACCGCGGTGCAGGTTTCCGAAGGTCACCAGGATCTCGCCCGGCTGCACCTGCCGCTCCTCATCGTCCGTGCAGAACGCACTTAAGTCATACTCCCGCAGGTCCTCCGCCAGACGGCTGGCACGCGTGCGGGAACCCGACAACAGGATCACCCGGTAGCGTTCCTTTTTCCAGCTGGTCAGATCCTTGATCAGCATCTCGAAGCTGTTCTGGTAAGAATTCATGTTCTTAACATCGAACGAGAACCGCGCCTCGGTCGTCATGCCCGGAAGCTTCTGCTCCAGGCCGGTCAGATAAACCGTATCCTTGCGCTGCGCCCTTGCCAGGATCTCTCGCGCCGAATACAAAATCCCCGTCTGCCCCGGAAGCAAATATCCCTTCTCCAGACGATGCTCCATGCTCTCCCGAAACTCCAGCTCCACAGCCTCGCCCTGCTCCTTTAACCGCAGCGGCTCGTCTAAAAAGATCATGCTGCGCTCCGGGTCAAAGTAATCCAGAAACGAAACCGTTTCCTTATTAAAATACGAAATCCAGGCATCCAGACCAGTCTGTGCCAGACCTTCCCCGATGCCCTCTGTCAATTCCTGTGTAATCTGGGTAATGCGGTACGCTTCCTCGGTGCTTCCCTGCTTTCTCAGCTTTTCCGCAAAGGTCTTCGCCTCTTTGCGGATGCGCTCCACACCTTCCTTTGCCTGCTTCTTCGTCAGCACGATTTCCGTAGCCGGATAGATGTCGATCTCATCTAACTGCTCGATGGAACGCTGACTCTCGATATCGAACGTGCGGATGGAGTCCACCTCGGTGTCCCACAGTTCAATGCGCACCGGAAGCTCCTCCGTCAGCGGATAAATATCGAGAATGCCGCCCCGCACGGAAAACTGCCCCATGCCGTCCACCTGCGCCATGCGCTCATAACCGAGCTCTGCCAGGCGGATTTTCCACGCCTCCAGATCCAGCTCCTGTCCCGCTTCCAGATGCAGCACCTGCTCTTTCATGCAGGCAAGCGGAAGCAAATGGTCCATCAGGCCGTCCATAGTGGTCACCACCACGCCGCCCGCATCCTCCATCAGATGACGCAGCACCTGCAGGCGCTCCCTTGTGATCAGGTTTCCATGGATATCCGCACTGTAAAACAGCAGGTCCTTCGCCGGATACAGCCACGCGTTCTCCGTAAAGCATCCGAAATCCTCATAAATCTCTTTCGCCCTGGCATCGTCATAGGTCACAACCAGCTTCCATGGACACTCCGCCATGGTCTCGTGCATCAGGTGCACCTTCTGGGAATCCAGACAGCCGCTGACCTGCACCGGTCCCTTCTTCTTTTTCAGACTCTCCTGAAGCTGTTCAAACTCCGCCAGCTCTGTAAGTGGATTTGCAAATCCTCTGCTCATGATACCTACTCCGCTTTCTTTTTGGCGTTATAATGATTCATGGCACGCTCCGCTCCTGTCGTCATCATCATGACAGCCGCCTCAGCCGCCTCTTGAAACGCCTCATCCATCACCTTCTGCTCCTCCGCGCCAAAGCGGCTCAGCACATAGTCCGCCAGATCCATCTTCGGCGGCTTCGCGCCGATGCCAACCTTAATGCGCGGAAACTCCTGCGTTCCCAGGTGCGCGATGATGTTCTTAATGCCATTGTGCCCGCCGGCACTTCCCTTTAACCGGATGCGCAGCTGCCCCGGTTCCAGGCTGATATCGTCATAAATGACAATGATCTCCTCCGGATCGATCTTGTAATAATCGACCGCCTCCCGGATGCTCTCGCCGCTTAAGTTCATAAAGGTCTGCGGCTTCAAAAGAAGGACCTTCTCCCCCTCAATGATACCCTTGCCGCACAGCGCCTTGTGCTTGCGGTCGCTTACATCAATATTGTATTTGTCGGCCAGCACATCGATCACCGAAAAGCCGACATTGTGTCTCGTTTTATCATATTCCCGTGTGGGATTCCCAAGTCCTGCAATTAAATACATCATTTTATCCTTCCTATAGTTGTTCCGCAATAACCCGGCACCGTTTTTTACAAAACGCGATTCCATATGCCAGAATATCACTGCGACCGTCATTTTTCAAACGGTCCGCATATCTTCGGTCTTTAATCTGCTCCATCGCCTTTTTACAGGCATTTTCCAAACCGGAAAAATCAGATGCGTACTTTAACTCAATCACAATTCCCATATCCGGATCTTCCGGTTCAATCAAAATATCACTGAATCCATCGCCAGACTCTGCATTTGACAAGATCAGCCAGTCAGACTCACTGCGCAGCAAGCCAAGCAGCAGCCCATGATAAAATATTTCTTTTTCCTCATTTCGTGCCTTTGTATCCAAAATGCTGATCATATTGTTCAGAATCCTTGTTAACTGCTTTTGAATTTCATCGGAATCCCGCTCCAGAAATGCCTTGCAAAATGTCTGCATGGATCCCGTTTCTTTTCTGATTTTTTCTTTAAACCACTCCTGTATCTGGGTGATATAAACCTCCCGCACCTCTCTGTTTGGAATAGCCAGCCGATAAATGCCATTTACAGGTTTTCCGATCCTTGTCAGATAACCGGTCGTAAACAGCACACTCCATAAATTGTCAATGCTCTGATCAATCTCGTCATACGTTAATTCCAGACGTATTTCTTTTTCCACGGATTCCCCGGCAATCAGTCGTTCCATTTCATCACGCGTTGTCTTATCTGCCCTGTTCACAAACCGCTTCACCAGATCATTCCCGCTGGTATTGATCCAGTAGGATTGCGGCTGCGCCCCCGGTTCTCCGCGAAGCCTGTCCACATGATTGATCACATCCCATGGACAATAAACATCTGCACCGCCAATATGATATCCATCGTACCATTCTTTTGTTTCCGCCTGATGTTCTTCCAGGTGATACGTCTCCAACAATTCTGACACTTCCTGTTCCGTAAAGCCAAATTGTTCATCAAAACGGGCATCCGTAATAGCGAGTACTTTAAAATTATTCAGTCCTGTAAAAATACTTTCCTTCGATACCCGCAGACATCCCGTCAATACCGCAAACTGCAGCGCATCATTGGTTTTTAAAGCCTGTCCGAATACTCCACGGATCAGTGAAACCATTTCCTTATAATAGCCATGCTGGAATGCTTTGTCCAGTGGAACATCGTATTCATCTATCAATATTATGGTTTTCTGTCCGTAATGTCTATATAAAAGCTGTGACAGTAGCTGCAGACTGGACACAAGAATTGTCTCATCCATAGTATAACGCCCATGGTCAAGCGCAATCAGGGCCTGATACCTGCTTTTTTCATTTTCAGAAAGCTTTTTACTATCTGACAAAAATAAAAAGCGCTCCGCTTCCGCAGCAACCAGTTCTGTCAGGCGATACTTTGCATCTGCAAAAGTAAGACCATCCACATTCTTCAAAGAAAAAAACACCACCGGAAACCTTCCCATATAGGCATTGCAAAGTTCCTGATTTTTTGAAATGTCCAAACCGTCAAACAAAGAACGATCTGCTCCTATTTCAAAAAAACAGCGAAGCATGCTCATATTCAAAGTCTTTCCAAAACGGCGCGGCCTGGTAAACAGATTCACCTCTCCCCACTGTTCCAGAAGCTGCTCGATCAATGTGGTTTTATCCACATAATAAAATCCATCTTTCCGGATTTTCTCGAAGCTGTCTACCCCCACCGGCAATTTTAATAATGACGATTTCATGGCTCACATTCCCTTCTATGCTGCTTTCTGTAAACATGGTTTTTATGAATATAGAATAGCAAAATTCGGAATGTATTGCAATGAGAACGGCTCGACAAACTTTTAGATACCAGAAAAGCACCGGGAGCATTTTCGCTCCCGGCGCTTTCTCTGTAATTCTTATGGTTGAAAACGATTCCATTACTTATCGTCTTCGCGTTTCTTGCTGACTGCCACGAATGCTGCGAGCATCATGCTGGACAGGAAGAGTACCAGTCCGCTTGCTCCACTCTGACCGGTCTTCGGAAGTGCCGCTAACGGAACGTCCTCATCGTCGATCACTAGCAGATCAGCTGCTCCATCTTCGTTCGGCAGGTTTGCTAACGGAACTGCATCCGGATCAATGGTTACGGTTGTTGCTCCCGGGCCACCGGACGGTGTAGAACCGTTGTCTCTCGGGCCAGAAGAACTTCCGCCGCCACCGCCAGAGGAGCTTCCGCCACCTCCGCCGCCGTTACCGCCGCCGTTACCGCCGCCATTGCTGTTGGCAGCCCACTGCGCGGTGTAAACAATGTCACCAGTTACTCTGGATTCAATGGTCTTATCCCAACCAGTGAATCTGTAGTTACCATTTGCAGTCTTGTCACCACTGAATCCCGGAGTCTGACTTCCGTAAGATACGGTGTAGGTCTGAGATTTGAAGGAACCATGATCACCAGGTGCGTAAGTTACCTTAAATACCTGTTTGTAGTAAACCTTCAGTACCAGGCTGTTGTCACCAGCAATTGTACCGCTCAGTACATTTGTTGCGTTCTGATCGAATACATAGCCGCTAGTCGGCAGATAAGTCTCTGCTGCTACAGTTGCCTTCGTATCAGTTGTACCTGCCAGAGTTTCGGTCTTGCTCGGAACTGTTGAATACTTGCCCTCATACTCGTAGTAAACTTCTACATTGTAGGTAGTTGCATCACTTGCAACGAAGTGAGCCGTAAACTCGGTATCCTGAGTAAAGCCTGCAGCCCTTATTGCTGCTACGTCTTTAAACTTAGCATTGGTTGCACTGCTCTGCTGAAGGATTCTGCTGAATACAGCTACAATGTTTGCAGATGCTTCTGATGGATTCTTAGAAGTCCAGTTTACAAACTTGTAACCAGCGTCAGGTGTTGCCACAATGTTTTCTGCAATTGGATAAGCAGGAGCAGTTGTACTGAATTTCTTATCACCCTCATATCTGGTTACAACTTCTTTCAGCATACCAGTTACTGTTCCGTGATCATCTGCGACATAGGTAAATACAATCTGATATTTATCTGCAATTCCATCCGGCTTATTCGGATTGGTTGGATTTTCCGGATTGGTACCGAGTTCATCCAGTGCATAATAAACATCAACATTATTCTTTGTTGCAACATCCGTCACAATTGCTGTTTTGCCTGCGCCCTGCGTATTTCCAAATACCACCTTATCCAATACGAAATTATGGTCTTTTCCATCAATCGCATACTTTTTCGGTGAAGTCGTATTATATGGAATTACTGACTCAAACTCAGCTAAAACATTTTTAACAGAATCATCTGCGTAAATCTCATTGCCCTTTGCATCTTCGTAATGGTATGTTACGAAATACGGGTATGAATTCTTAACAAATGAACCGGTTAACTCAACATCTTCTGCCGGCATATTAAATGTGCTTCCTGCATTGGATGTTCCACGATTCCAACCATTGAATGAATAACCCTTAATTTCTGGTGTCTCTTCTACATTCACCGGCTGATTCTTTACATACTCTGCAGTGACAGGTACCTGAGGTGCATTCGACGGAATAATAGAACCTACATATTTGTAAGTTACTTTATACTTCTGCACTTTGATGTTTTCTCTTGTCCACTCGCCAGTTACCAAAACATCTCTTTCTCCCATAACTCCGTTATTAGGATCGTTCCATGTTCCAAGTGTATACTTCGCATTTCTGTTTCCATACCCGTCATGCGTATATACCGCGATTTTCTCTTGGCTTCTATTAATCTGGTACGGCTGACCCTTTACCAAACCATTAATACCGGTCGGAAGCTCTGGTACAACTGCGACATCTGCTTCATCATATAATGTTGCATTCTCTGGCAGACCACTCCACTGGTAGCTTACATTGTGCTGAGCCACGCTTGTTTCTTCAAATTTCCAGTTACCTTTAATCTCAAGATTTTTCTGGATTCTTCCTGGCTGAGTGTCCCATCCGCTAAACGTATAAACACCATTCACATTGTGATATCGATCATACGAATTCACGGTGTAGTCTTTTCCATAAGTAATATCTACCTCATACGTCTCATTATTCTTATAGCTGTGGTTATCGTTCGGTAATGTCACTCCATCCGGCACAGTTCCTGTCCAGCTATATACAATGCGGTATTCCGGTACATTTACCACTTCTGAAGTCCAGATACCAGTTACCAGAACATTGCTTTCTCCCATAACACCATTATTAGGATCATTCCATGCTCCAAGTGTATACTTTGCATTCTTATTTCCAAACTCATCATGCGTATATACTACGGTTCCCGGCATTGTTGTATCAATGCTATAACTCTCACCAGTTTTCAATTTAGTGATATCGCTTGGTAAAGCAGGAGTTACTACATTTCCCTGTCCGTCATACAAGGTCACACCCGTTGGCAAACCAGTCCAATCATAACTTACTTTATGTTCACCAACATACTTCGCATAAAATGTAGTATTTTCATTAACTACGTAAGTGTTAAAATCAACTGGATCACCTGTCAGTTCCGGATTGGTATACCAACCATCAAATTCATACCAAACACCGTTTACCTGCTTTCTTGCCGGATAGCTTCCAGTAGGTCTCGGTGCGATTGAACCTGTAGCAACAATCTTATTATCTTCCGGTGCACGGTAAACATTGTCTGTACTAGCATCTTTCAATCTGTAAGAAACCGTAACAACGGTTTTTACCTTCATTTCAATGATACAGTCAACATGATGATCCGGATGCGTTCCGTTGTTTCTTGAAATCTTATATGGAACAAGATAAATTGCTTCCACATCATCTTTGCTATTAATCGTTACCCCTGCGTTTTCTGCAGCCTGATCCTTGAATTTCTCATAAATTTCATTCCAGGTTGTCGTATTTCGAGTTAATTCCAGTTTACCATCCGCAGTTTTTGTACCATAACCAGATGGCCACTCTTCAACACGATTACCTGCATTGAAGATATTTTTATTGTCCGTCCATACAGCTCCTGTTTCATTTGCAAGACCTGTTCCAAGATTACTGCTCCATTCACTTGTATTATTGGAATCCGGTGTTTTTGTTGGATCCTTCAAATGATAAAACTGTGCTGTCACATATCCCGTACCTACTGAGATAGTTGCTTCGTCCAACACCTGTCCACGTGAATTTTTTAATCGGAGTGTAACAATACCAGTTTTATTGTATGTTGTGATTGTAGTTGCATTATAATACCAATTATATCGAGTATTAGCTCCAACTCTTAAAATACTCGTATCAGAAGATTCCCATGTATACCAAGAATCATACGAATAATTATCAGAATAAATAGTTTTACTACTATTCTTACCAACAAGCATTTCTTCTAATGGCACTGCGTGTGTATTGCCACTGCCAGCAATCGCATAAATCGTAAAGTGCTCTGCCTTAAATCCAACTTCTTCTACCACAGTTCCCTCTACGTTCTGCTCGCCGACAGTCTCCAGCTTCAGTTCACTTGCTTCTGCCTCGGCTGCATTGTCTGCGCTCAGCTTGGTTGCGCTGGTATCCTCTACTGCTACGATCTCGACCTTATCAGAAGCCTCGGTCATTTCCTGGATCGGAGCACCGGTGAAGGTTACGTCTACATAGCCACTCTCGGACCAGCTGTTGCTGAGTTTCTTCCCATTATAAAGGAGATTGATATCGTATGCTAATACGCTGTGAACGGTTGTGCCCTCGGTCTCGCTGTCCATCTTCTCTTTGATGGTATCGCCCAGAGCATCGGTCACTTCGGTTACGGAAAGTTCGGTGCCTTCCGGAAGGATGCCTTCCTCTGCGTGCAGGCTGATGGTAACGCCATCGCTGCTCACATAAGATGCGTTGAATTCCGGATGTGCCACGCCGTCAATCTCTTCCAGGGTTGCAACAATTTCCAGATCCTCGGTTACTTCTGCTACGGCATAGACATGCTCGTACTTTGTAAGGTTGGATGCGCTTGCTACGCCTGCTGCATCGACTTCTTCTACATCTTCACCGTTTGCGGTTACGCTGGTGATCTCGTAGCCTACCTGCGGGTCTACTGCAAAGTACAGGGTCTCGCCCTCGTTTACGGTGTGTGCGCCTTTGATGGTTGCTGTGCCTACCGGATCTACGGAGTAATCTACGCTGTACTGGCCCTCTACTGCTGCCTCACCTGTCAGGTCCTCAGCCTTTACCACATACGCTCTTGCATTTGCGCTGCCCCAGATGGTTACGGTGTTGTATGCCTTACCATTCAGCTCGCCTGCCAGTTCAATGGAGTCATCCTCCAGGAACTGCTCGTCGTTGTCAAAACCAATATTCTCGCTGCCGTCGTTGTCTGCCGGCTCTTCTCCGTTTGTTTCATCCGGAGCGGTAACGTCTTCAGTCGGAGCCTCAGTCTCATCGGTGAGCTCGCCGTCTGTCTCATCGGCTGCGGTGGTCTCGTCTGCCTGAGTCTCGTCTGCAATGGTTTCCTCCGTGCTGTCATCAGCAACGGTTTCTTCTGCGGTAGTCTCTACAGGAGCCTCAGTTTCTTTTTCCGGCTCCTCTGCTTCGGTCTCTTCCTCAGCGTCTGCTGCCGGAGCTTCCCCTGCTGCTTCTGCGCTGGTGCTTACACGGAATACCTTCTTTGCGGAGATGGATGCGCTTGCGCTTCCCTCTTCCGGAGTAAGTTCAATTTCTTTCTCAGCCTCGTCTGCTGCCGGTGCCTCTGCCTCGGTTTCCGGCTCAGTCTCTGCTTCGGTCTCGGCTGCTTCGGAGGTTTCTGTCTCAGCAGCTTTCTCTGCGCCGGTGGTCTCCTCTGCCTCGCCGTTCTCGGAAGCGTTTTCGCTCTCGGTTACGTCTGCTTCGGTCTCGGCTGCTTCGGTTTCGTCAGAAGTGCTCTCGGATTCAGATGTTTCGCCTTCCGGCTTTACAACCTCTGCCTGCGGCTTCTTTTCATCGTCCACCATGGTGGTGCCGCTGTAGTCTTCCGCGTTCTCCACGCCCTCTGCATCTTCGATGTTGGTGGTGTTCGGATTTACGGTGACACGTGCAGTTTCATATCCACTTACGTTTGCGCGGAAGGTGACTGCCATGTCGCTCTCGTTGATGAACAGGAATACCACATCGTCGGTGCCTGCGTTGTAGAATACCTGCAGATCTGTATGCTCTGTCGCATAACTGCTGTCGATATCTACATCGAGCTGATACACCTTTCCGGCCTTGCTTCCTATCAGCTTTTCATAGGAAGTCTTAAGGCTCTTTTGTTTTGCTTTCAGCTCCAGAGATGAAAAATCGAACACATCTCCACTTTCCAGAGCTGCGCTGATCGCATCCTCAAGTTCGCTGCTGTTAAGCAGGAACAGAGAGCTTTCTTCTTCGCCTGCCGCAAATGCTACGGTCAGGTTGGTGCCAAAGTTGGTCACAACCATGGCTACCGTCAGCATAAACGCCACGATGCGTTTATACTCGTGCCTGAGCATTTTTCTCAGGCCCAATGTTTTCGCTTCGAGTCCTTTCATACTTCTCTCTCCTTTTCCCTTAAATTTGACTATCTGAAGGTGAATAATAGTAAAAATCAGACAATGGTTTCATTGTCATTTTTAGTATACGCTGCCAGGCGTTACATGAACTGTTACTTTCTGCATTTTTCCTGACTTTTTTTCACAAAAATCAGTTTTCCCAGTCTGCCTGTGCGGCACGTTCCTGAGCCTGCGTTTCCAGTTCCTTGACGTTCTTTCCCATGTTCTTTTTTAAGCTGTCCCCGTTTACCGCCATGGCCGGTCTGCAGGCATAGTATACATCGATTTTCCGGCGGCGGTTGACGTTGTGGAAGTTTTTGCATACACGGTCTGCCGCGATCTTGCAGCCTTTCTGGTCGGTGCTGGTCACCAGGACCAGGAACTGGTTTTTGCCGTAGCGGGTATACAGATCGGAGCGGCGGACTGACCGGATAATGGAACGTTCCAGCCGCTGCCGTACTTCTTCCAGCTGCTCAGAGGATTCCAGCGGTTCTCCTTCCCGGTCGATGAGGGTAAAGAGTACCAGATGCGCCCTGGTATCTTCACGTCCCAGTACCCAGACAATATAACGGTAAATATCAATGAACGTCAGGTAATCGCACCGGGTTGCGCCAAATACATTCGGATCCGGTCTTAAGTGCTGCTGGATCTCATCGAGGTTGTTCATCTCGTACTGGATCATATTGCGGATGGCGCGGTAATGTTCCATCATCTCTTCCGACATGCTGATGCCGTACTCCTGTTGGGATTCCTGCGCGATCTGTTCGTAATACTCGACCGCTGTCTGATACTCCTTCATGGCGGTCAGGCATTCCAGTTTGACCAGCTGCCACTCCTCATACGGATAACGGCTCAAAGCCTGCTCACAGTACGGGAGCAGTTCCGTGTAACGATTCTGTTTTTTCAGCAGCCGGGTCAGTTCGCGCAGCACCTTAAAATAAAGCTCCTGATACTTCCAGTTTGCGGCAGAAACCCATTCATCCGCGATCATGAGCGGCAGGAACTCTCCTTTATAGAGGGCACAGGCTTCTTCCAGCAACGCGATCTCCTTCATCGGATCTTTTTCTTCCAGAGCTGCCATCACCTGCTTCTGGAAGATTTCCACATCCAGTTCCACATCGACATGATCCGCTGTCCACATGTATATGCCGCCTCTGGTGGAAATATACTCCCCATCCGGAAGTCCGGCCGCTACCAGGCTCTTTCTCAAACGGAAGATCATGGCGCGCAGGGAATTGGCTGCCTGCTCTGTGTCGCTGTCCCCATAAAGCTGCTCCAAAAGTCTGGTCCGGCGGATCCCCTCCCCGCGGCTGTAGATCAGAAGCATTAGAAGATGAAGCATTTTGCTGCTGAGACTCTTTCCCAAAAGGATCGGCTGTCCCTGATAGGTCATACTGAAGCCCCCGAGCATCTGGATATAGATCACATTCGGATCGTTCTGTGGTCTCTGCCATTTGGATGCCGTGGCTTCTTCCCTGTTTTCATCCTCTGTTTCATTTTCTGTCATTTCTGCCATTGCATTCTCGTTCTTGTTTTCCGTTATTTTCTCTGCCGTCTGGCGGTCTGTTTCCGTTACTTCTATGTTCAACCGGTCAAGGTCTTTTGTCTTTTTCATAATGTTCCCCTCCTTTTCCTTCAATATAGCGCGCAATTCCAGACGATGCAAGCACTTCGCCAGAATTGGTCAAACTTCGGCAAAATTGGTCATATTTTTGATGCAAGAAAGAATGTGCCTTGGCACATTCCCGCGCCGAGGCGCGGTTGCCGAGGCAACCATCTACCCTTGCGCCGAGTGCGCATCCCCGCGGAGCGTTTTTGTTTCATAGGACGCACTTTCCTATGAAATAAAAACGCCCGGCAGTTTTTCTCCTGCCGGGCATGTCTTTTTGTTATTCGCTGATGATTATGCCAGTTCTTCCTGCTGACTTTCCAGTGCCGCACTCTCGTATTTATCAAGAATAATGGTCTGGATCATATCGCGGGTTCCTGAATTGATCGGATGAGCGATATCGCGGTACTCACCATCTGCAGCCTTGCGGCTCGGCATGGCAATGAACAACCCTTTCTCTCCTTCGATGACTTTAATGTCGTGAACGACAAATTCGTTATCTATGGTAATAGAAACGATTGCCTTCATTTTCCCTTCTTTTTCAATCTTTCTCACTCTCACATCTGTTATCTGCATGTGGAAACCCTCCCCCGATTTTGCACGGTCACTGCAGGCAGGTTTCAATGCCTGTCCAGGTCAACCGGCTGTGTGTTTGATCATGTCACTACGATGTCTGCATTCTGTTCTGTGTCAGTCGCATGTCTGCACAGACAGTTCGTCTACAAAGTATAGCGCTCGTTTTTCTCAATAACGATCTTAATATCCTCCGGAGTACCGATGTACGTGGTATTTGCACGAATGGTATCCCGGCTCTCTACGATACAGTTTTCAATGACGGTATTGTCGCCAATGTAAACATCGTTCAAAATAATGGAATTCTTGATCACACAATTGTTTCCGATATATGCTTTCTTAAACAGAATTGAGTTTTCAACGGTTCCGTTAATGATGGAGCCGCTGGAGATCAGGCTGTTTTTCACCAGGGCACCCGGGTTATACTTGGCAGGCGGAAGGTCGTCCACCTTGGAGTATACATCTGGATATTCTTTGAAGAAGTAGTTGCGCACTTCCGGTTTTAAGAAGTCCATGTTGGTCTTGTAATAGGAATCTACGGAAGCGATGTTGCTCCAGTAGGTGTCCAGTTTGTATGCGTAGATACGTTTTAAGTTCTTATAACGTACCAGAATATCGCGTACAAAATCCACACGGTCTTCTGCTGCGCAGCGCTCGATGAGTTCGATGAGCTGGCGTCTGCGGACAACGTAAATACCGCAGGAAATGGTGTTGGATGTGGAAACCATAGGCTTCTCGTCGAAGTCGATGATGCGGCCGTCATCGTTCAGCTTTACCTGACCGAAGCGGGTGACATCTTCTGTCTCCGGCATATCCTTGCAGACTACGGTAATGTCTGCTTTCTTTTCGATGTGATATTCCAGAACCTTGTTGTAGTCCAGCTTGTAGATACCGTCGCCGGCAGCAATGACCACATAAGGCTCATGGCTGTTCTTTAAAAAGGTAAGATTTTGATAAAGGGCATCTGCGGTGCCGCGGTACCAGTCACTGTTCTCTGCGGTGATGGTCGGAGTGAATACATAAAGTCCGCCCTGTTTTCTTCCGAAATCCCACCACTTGGAGGAGCTTAAATGCTCGTTTAAGGAACGGGAGTTGTACTGGGTAAACACCGCCACGTTCTGGATATGGGAGTTGCTCATGTTGCTGAGCGCAAAGTCAATGCTGCGGTAGCTGCCTGCAACCGGCATTGCGGAAATCGCACGTTTGTTGGATAATTCCCGCATTCTCTTACTGTTTCCGCCTGCTAATACAATACCAATCGCTTTCATCGTACGCCACCTGCCTTTATAATGTAGTCTCCGCTTGCCAGTGCTCCGTCGGTATAGTCCTCCGGAGTGGTGACGCCGGAAATTGCGGTATTCTTACCAATTTTTACATGATCCGGGATCACGCTGTGCTCACCGATGGTAACCAGGTCGAACTGGTAAACCTTCTGGTCATATTTACTCGGTGCGTACTCGCCAACACCAAGCTCAGCGCCTTCGCCCACTGTGGTATCTTCTGCGACGATGGCCTTGTTCACTTTTGCGCCTGCCTTAATCACACAGTCACGCATGATGATGGAATCGTGTACCTCTGCCCCCGGCTCAATGGTAACGCCTGCGCCGATGACGGAATTGGTAATAGTTCCATGTACCTCGGTTCCCTCGCCGATGATGCTGCGCTCAATGACTGCGTCTGCCGCTACATACTGCGGCGGGATGATGTCGCTCTTGGTGTAGATCTTCCAGTATTCCTCATAGAGGTTGAACTCCGGAATAATATCGATCAGCTCCATGTTTGCTTCCCAGTAAGAGCCTAAGGTACCGACGTCCTTCCAGTAACCGTTGTACTCGTAAGCGAAGATGCGTTCGCCCTTTCCGTGGCAGTACGGGATGACATGCTTACCAAAGTCACAGCCCGGCTCCTCGGACATAGCGATGAGTGCTTCCTTTAATGCCGGCCAGCTGAATATGTAGATACCCATGGAAGCCAGGTTGCTGCGCGGATGCGCCGGCTTCTCCTCAAACTCGGTGATACGGTTATTGTCGTCGGTGATCACGATACCAAAGCGGCTTGCCTCTTCGATCGGCACCGGCATACATGCGATGGTGACATCTGCGTTGTTTGCTTTATGATATTCCAGCATAACCTCGTAATCCATCTTATAGATGTGGTCGCCGGAAAGAATCAGAACATAATCCGGATTGTAGCTTTCCATATACTCCAGGTTCTGATAAATCGCGTTTGCAGTACCGGTATACCAGTCGCTGCCTTTGCTGCGCTCGTATGGTGGAAGAATGGTAACTCCTCCGACATTACGGTCTAAGTCCCACGGAATGCCAATTCCGATGTGACTATTCAGACGTAATGGCTGATACTGTGTTAAAACGCCAACTGTGTCAACGCCAGAATTGATACAGTTGCTGAGTGGAAAATCGATGATTCTGTATTTGCCGCCAAACGACACTGCCGGTTTCGCGACTTTTTGTGTTAATACCCCAAGGCGGCTGCCCTGTCCCCCTGCCAAAAGCATGGCAATCATTTCCTTTTTAATCACGTTATCACCTCGCTGTAGTGTTTTCTTGTATCTACCATTATAACACACATTTCAGAAATAGTGAACAAATAATTGTATTATTTTCAATAATTTTTGTACATTTTCCGACACTTTTTGTGTTATTTCGAGCATTGTCTATATATGGTAGCTGGTAAAAAATATAACACTATTTCTGCGATTGGCCGGGCCACTTTGCAAAACGGTGCTTCCAGCTTGCTGCATCTGTACGTGGGGCATGCCCGGCGGCACCTGCAAAATGCCTGTATTTCGATAATTTTTCTTGAATCACTTAATAAAATGAAGTATAATCTTGATTAAGTGTGGAAATCATTCCATAAATATCTGTTAAAACAGGAAAACACAGGGATTCATCGAAGAATCTGCTGCGAAAAGAACACAGATCAAAGGAGAAGCATCATGAATTTAGTTACTGTAAGAGAACTGTATAAGAACCGGGAGGCTTACCTCGACAAAGAAGTTTCCATCGGCGGCTGGGTGCGCAGCGTGCGTGCTTCCAAAGCGTTTGGCTTTATCGTAGTCAGCGACGGAACCTATTTTGAGACCCTTCAGGTCGTTTATCATGACAATATGGCAAACTTTGCTGAGATCAGCAAATTAAACGTAGGCGCTGCCATCATCGTAAAAGGCACCCTGGTTGCTACCCCGGAGGCAAAGCAGCCGTTCGAGATCCAGGCGGCTGAGGTTACCGTAGAGGGTCCGTCCGCACCGGACTACCCTCTTCAGAAAAAGCGCCACACCCTGGAGTACCTGCGTACCATCACCCATCTGCGTCCGCGCACCAACACATTCCAGGCTGTATTCCGCGTGCGTTCCCTGATCGCATACGCCATTCACCAGTACTTCCAGGAGCGTGACTTCGTATACGTTCACACCCCACTTATTACCGGAAGTGACTGCGAGGGTGCCGGCGAGATGTTCCAGGTAACCACCATGGATTTAAACAATGTTCCGAAGAACGAAGACGGTTCTGTTGACTACACTCAGGACTTCTTCGGCAAACCAACCAACTTAACTGTAAGCGGCCAGTTAAACGGCGAGACCTACGCTATGGCATTCCGCAACATCTACACCTTCGGGCCGACCTTCCGTGCTGAGAATTCCAACACCACCCGCCACGCTGCCGAGTTCTGGATGATCGAGCCGGAGATGGCATTCGCTGATCTGGACGACAACATGGAAGTTGCAGAAGGCATGTTAAAATATGTCATCCGCTATGTGCTGGAGCACGCTCCGGAGGAGATGGCATTCTTCAATAACTTCATCGACAAGGGTCTGTTAGACCGTCTGAACAATGTTGTAAATTCCGAGTTCGGCCGCATCACCTACACCGACGCGGTGAAGATCCTGGAAGAGCACAACGACCAGTTTGACTACAAGGTATCCTGGGGCTGCGACCTTCAGACCGAGCATGAGCGCTTCCTGACCGAGCAGATCTTCAAGAAACCGGTATTCGTGACCGACTACCCGAAGGAGATCAAAGCCTTCTACATGAAGATGAACCCGGACGGAAAGACCGTCGCTGCAGTAGACTGCCTGGTACCGGGCATCGGCGAGATCATCGGCGGCAGCCAGCGTGAGGATGACTTAGAGAAGTTAAGCGCACGTATGAAAGAGCTTGGTCTGAAGGAAGAAGATTACAGCTTCTACCTTGACCTGCGCAAATACGGTTCCGCACGCCATGCAGGTTTCGGTCTTGGCTTTGAGCGCTGCGTGATGTACTTAACCGGCATGGGCAACATCCGTGACGTGATCCCGTTCCCGAGAACCGTTGGAAACTGCGATCTGTAAATTTTGAAAATCAATGCGGGTATACTGCGCAGGACGAACTGCCGGCATACCCGCATTCTATTATAGTGCATATCAGGAAGGCGCCATGGCACACTTGCTATCGCACCGCATATCATGGAGGCGCCAGCAGCGCATCCGCTGATCAACAAGGAGAATCCCATGAAATTTATTCACATTGCCGATGTCCACTGGGGCATGAACCCGGACAGTGACCGGCCCTGGAACCGCGAGCGGGCCCAGGCCATTCACGACAGCTTTGCTGAGGTCGTACGACAGGCCAAGCTGCGGGACGCGGACTTTCTCTTTATTGCAGGAGATCTGTTTCACCGTCAGCCGCTCCTGCGCGATTTAAAAGAAGTCAATTATCTCTTTTCCACGATTCCCGGTGTGAAGATTGTCATCATCGCCGGAAATCATGACCGCATCCGCTTAAATTCCGCACTCATGAGTTTTACCTGGTGTCCCAATGTTACCTTCCTCATGTCTGAGGAGCTGAGCTCTGTCTATTTTCCAGATTTCAATCTGGAGGTACACGGATTTTCCTACTACACGGCTGAGATCAATGAAGCCCGCTTAAACGGCATCAAAGCGCCGGATGATTCCCGCATCCATGTACTGCTGGCACACGGCGGCGATGCTTCCCATCTTCCGCTCGACAAGGGCAGTCTCGCCCGCACTGGTTTTGCCTACACGGCACTTGGGCACATCCATAAGCCGGAACTTGCACCGGATTTTTCCTACGCATATCCTGGTTCCTTAGAGCCGCTTGACAAAACTGAGACCGGTCCGCACGGCATGGTAGTCGGCGAGATCCAGCCCGCCTCCGGCCAGGTCATCTCCCTGGAGTTTGTCCCGGTAAGCCGCGTCCAGTACATTCCGCTGGTCGTCCATGTCACTCCGGCTACCACGAATGCCGAGCTTTGTGACCGCATCACAGATGCCGTAAAAGAACGCGGACTGGAAAACATTTACCGTTTCCGCATCCGCGGCATGCGCGACCCGGACATTGTCTTTGACTTAGAACCACTGGAGCGCCGCCTGCAGATTGTGGAGGCGGTCGATGAATCGGAGCCGCAGTACGATTTCTGCCAGCTCTTTGCAGAACATCCAAGCGACATGATCGGTTTTTATATCCAGGCATTTCAAAAGGATGATCCCAGTCCGGTTGAAAAAAAGGCGCTGTACTACGGGATCGATGCCCTGCTTCGCACCAAAGACGAGAGGAGTTAGACTATGCGGATACTAGATTTACATATCGACGGATTCGGCAAGTTTCACGACCTCTCCGTCTCTTTCGACAAAGACTTAAACGTAGTTTACGGCAAAAATGAAGCCGGAAAATCTACCTTGCATACGTTCATCCGCTGTATGCTGTTTGGTTTGGAACGCGGGCGCGGACGTGCTGCCCGGGGCGACCTTTACAGCAAATATGAACCATGGAAGAACAAGGGCGTCTACGGCGGTCAGATGCGGGTAGAAAAGGACGGGGTCATCTACCGCCTGGAACGCAATTTCCAGAAGGATCAGAAATCCTTTGTGATCGTAAATGAAACTGCCGGAAAACAGGTGGAGCCCACCAAAAGCTTCCTGGACTTTCTCTTAGGCGGGCTCACAGAAACCGCCTACAACAACACCATCAGCATCGGTCAGCTCAAATGCGTGACCGAGGGCGGCATGGTGACCGAACTGCGCAATTACATTGCCAACATGAATACCACTGGCAATCTTTCCTTAAATATCACAAAGGCTTCTTCCTATTTAAAAGGGCGCCGGAAAGAGTTTGAACGGCAGCTCACCCCGGAGGCAGCACGCACCTACACTGCGCTGCTCACCGAGATCAAAAACATGGAAAAAGAAATTTCCGCGCCGGAATACGAAAACCAGCTGCGGACCTACCAGGATCTGCGCTCGCAGGTAAAGAACCAGCTTTCCGAAAAGCAGACCGAGCGCGAAACCCTGCTCCAGAAAATCGCAAAGGGCCGCCAGGCTTTGGAAGGCGCGCAGTTTACCGATGAGGCTTCCATCCACGCTTACCGGGAAAATGCGCAAAATACTTACAACCATTATCAGGAGTTGTCCGAAACCGCCTCCAAAAAAGGGCGCGCGCTCCTGCCGGTCATCATGCTCGTGCTGGCTGTCTGCTCTGCCATTGGCGCGGGAGTCCTTGGTTTTTTCAGTTCCCAGCCAATCGATACTGCCGCATCCGGCGTGGGGGCACTGATGTCCGTATCGACTGGCGTGTCCCGCTACACCATATGGCTCATCTGCATCTTAAGTGCTGCTGCAGTCTTCTTCTTCGCTGTCGGGCTCATCTTCTTTATGAAGAACCGCAGCCTGCGCCAGGAACTCTCCATGACGGAAAAGCTGCTGCAGGAAATCTTCTCCCGCCACTTAGGCGATTCCTCCATCTCTGAGGAGGCAATGAAGGCTCTCGAGGGACGCATGGAAGAATTCATCCGCTTAAGCCAGGTACTGGAACGCTCTGAGCAGTCCGTAAAAGAACAGGCTGCCGAGATCGCCGCCCTGCAGGAGAAAGAAACAAGCTGCGACGATGTCATCTCCCGCCAGCAGAAAACCCAGTGGGAGCTGGAGAAAAAGCTGGACCACCTGGCTCACTGCAAGGACCAGACCGAATCCTTAAAGCAGGTTCTGGCTGAAAATGAGCGGATCCGCGAAGAGATCACTGCCATCGACCTGGCTTTGGAAACCATGACCGAACTCTCCGCCACCATCCGGGATTCGTTCGGGCTTTACTTAAATAAGACTGCATCCGACTTAATCTCCGGCATTACCGGCGGAATCTACGACAGCATGAGTGTCGATGAAAACTTAAATGTCTTCATGAACACCCGCACGCGCCTGGTTCCGGTGGAACAGGTATCCAGCGGCACCATGGACCAGATCTATCTCGCCCTGCGTCTCGCCGCGGCAAAGCTCATCCAGCCGGATGGCGATTACATGCCGCTGATCTTCGACGACAGCTTCGTGCTCTACGATGAAGACCGGCTGCACACCGCGCTCAAGTGGCTGAAGAAGGCGTATCCGGGCCAGATCATCATCTTTACCTGCCACCAGAGGGAAGCGCAGATGATGACCGCCGACCAGATCGCATATCACCTCGTTACAATGTAACAATTTATTTCACTTTAATAGGGCCGTGTGAGTTGCCTTTCGGCAACTCACACGGCCCTTGTCATATACTTAAATTGTTATTTTTTAGAACGTAATCCGCACAGTGGTTCCTTCCCCGGGCGCACTCTTGAGCTCTACCTTTGCCTTATGGTAGATGGCTCCGTGCTTTACGATGGAGAGTCCCAGTCCGGTGCCGCCGATCTGGCGGGAATGGCTTTTATCGACCCGGTAGAAACGCTCAAAGATGCGTTCCTGGTCTTCCGGCGGGATGCCGATTCCGTCGTCTTCCACGGTGAGGACCGGGTGGTCTTTGATCATGGCGACATTGACTTCGACTTCACCAAACGGCTTGTTGTATTTGATGGCGTTGTCGCAGAGGTTGTAGATCATCTCGTCGAGGATCTGCGGGTTGCCGTTTACCACGGTTGGTTTTCCGGTGAGCATCAGTGTAACCTGATTTTTCTTTGCCACGTCCTGCAGGCGTTTTACCACGTCGGAGGCAAGGAGGTGTAAGTCGACCGGACTTTTTTCCATCTGGACTTTTTCTTCATCCAGCTGGGACAGGCGGATGATATCACCTACCAGCGTGATCAGGCGCTGGGCTTCTTTGTAGATCTTTCCAGAGAAGCGGCCCATGTCGGCGGGCTGTACCATGCCGTTCATCATGATTTCTGCGTAACCGGAGATGGAGGTTAGCGGAGTCTTTAATTCGTGGGAGACATTCGCGGTAAATTCGCGGCGCAGTTCCTCGCGGCCCTGCTGCTCGGTGACATCCAGGATGACAACGACGGCACCGCTGCGTTCTTCGGATTCTGCTACCGGGTTTGCAATGATCTGGTAATGACGGTTTCCGACATCCAGCATTTCCTCGCAGTGGCTGCCTTTTAAGGCTTCGTCCACGACTCTTCGGAAGTTTTCAGAGCGGTTGATGCTGATGATGTTTACATTCGCTTTATGTCGTTCCGCGTCATTATGAGTTCCTGTGTTTTGACTGTTTGCAGGTAAATCCTGTGACAGTGTGCCTTCCTTGCCCGGATCGGTATGTTCTTCCCACGCCGCATTTCCATGGCGGCTTAGCATTCCTTCCTCTCCTTCTGGGATTCCCAACAGTTTCAGCGCACTCTTGTTGTAAGACATCACATCGCCTTTGCTGTCTACCACAAGAAAACCTTCGCGCATGTTTTCTGTGATCGCAGAGAATTCTTCCTGTTTTTCTTTTAATATCTCCATCTGCTGACGGATGGTTTCCTTCTGTTTTTCCAGGCGGCGCACCAGCGGTGCCAGCTCATCGTACACATCTCCTGCCTGCGGATCGTCCGGATTCATCTGGTTGATCGGCGCGATGATCCGCTTGGTCTGGAACTCAGCCAGGATCAGGACTCCAAGCACAATCAGAATCGCCATGGCAATCATGATCGGAACGGTGTGGAACACGGTTGCAAGAGCGCTCTTGGTGGTGCTTGCCACGCGGATAACGCTGCCGTCTGTTAAACGGGCTGCGTAATAGTAGGTCTGTTCCGCAAGGGTGCGGGAAGTACGGACACTCTCACCGCGTCCATTCTTTAAAGCTGCCGCGATCTCCGGGCGGTCTTTGTGGTTTTCCAGGCTCTCGCTGTCCGCATAGCTGTCATAGAGCACGCTGCCGTTTTCATCGACCCAGGTAATGCGGTTGACGCTGTTGCCATCTCCACGGCTTTTTAAATGAACCAGGTAATCTTTGCCGGATACCTCCATGGCGGACTCCAGATACCGTACCTCGGTCATGACAGCCTGGCGCATCTGGGTCTGCAGATCCTGGCACAAAAGGAGCGTCGTGATCAACGCTGACACCACCATGGTCAGAAGTGCTACCAGACACAGATTCCAGTAGATTTTTCGTTTGATCTTCATGTTTCTGATTCCTCCAGCTTATATCCAACCCCGCGGATGGTCTCGATACAGCGGCCGGCCTCGCCAAGCTTCTGTCTGAGTGTCCGGATGTGGACATCCACCGTGCGGGTTTCTCCATCAAAATCATATCCCCAGATTTTGGATAACAGCTGATCCCTGGTTAAGACCATGCCCTTATTTTCGATCAGATAACAAAGCAGTTCGAATTCCTTGTACGTGAGTGCCACAACAGTTCCGTCTACTGTTACCACATGGCGGTTTAAGTCCACATGGATCGGTCCGGCAGTGCAGGCATCGGTGCGTTTTTCGTGTTCCGGCTCTGCCCGGCGCAAAAGGGCACGCACCCGGGAGACCAGCTCCATCATGCCAAACGGCTTTGGTATGTAATCGTCTGCGCCGCTGTCTAAGCCGACTACCTTGTCATACTCGGTTCCTTTTGCAGTCAGCATAATAACGGGAAGCCGTTTTGTGGGACCGGCATCCCGCAGCTTCTTTAAGATGGTCAGACCATCTTCATCCGGAAGCATAATATCAAGGAGCACCAGGGACGGGTACTCCTGCTTCATGGCATTCCAGAAATC
The DNA here is from genome assembly GCF_003477935.1 of Clostridium sp. AF32-12BH. Taxonomy (NCBI): domain Bacteria; kingdom Bacillati; phylum Bacillota; class Clostridia; order Eubacteriales; family Clostridiaceae; genus Clostridium; species Clostridium sp. AF32-12BH. The sequence goes on from NZ_QUEH01000001.1 coordinate 242,814, forward strand.
CTTCGCGCAGGGAAACCCCTTTGCAGTAAGACCCGTGGTCTGCAGCGTATAGATTACAAGTTCCCGGATACTTTCATCGTCTTCTACCAGATAGATCATCTTTTTCTCCTTTTATTCCAGGTGGGTTCCCGTGATGGAATACTCCACCCACTCTGCAATGTTGGTAGCATGATCTCCGATTCGTTCAAAGTATTTGGCGATCATCAGCATATCAATGCAGAACTCGCCCATCTTCTCATCGGTGCTTCCGGCACTCAGCATGCCGATCAGCTCCTCTTTTACTTTGCCGAACAGATCATCCACCACATCATCGTACTGGACCACTTCTTTTGCAATGTTGAGATCCCGTTTTACATAGGAATCGATGCTCTGGGTCACCATACGCATGGTCGCGTCGGCCATGTCGCGGATGTGCAGACGGCTCTTTGCCTCACGGTCATCCACGAAACTGCAGATTTCCGCGATGTCGGATGCCTGGTCGCCGATTCGTTCCATATCGGAGATCATTTTCAGTGCGGAAGAAACCTGACGCAGGTCCTTCGCTACCGGCTGCTGCTGCAAAAGAAGGCGCATACAGAGATTCTCGATATCGCGCTCCTTCTGATCAATCTCGTGGTCGGCCTTGTAGACATCCTTGGTAAAGTCACCCTCACCCATCAGCGTGCGGGACGCGTAAGAGATCGCATCCTCACACAGTGCTCCCATGCGGATCAGCTCCACATTCAAAAGCTCCAGCTGTTCATCAAATCGATTGCGCATATCAGCCAAACCTCCCCGTAATGTAATCTTCTGTTTTTTTGTTCTTCGGCATGGAGAAGATCTGCTCGGTCTCGCCGAACTCGATCACTTCGCCCATCAGGAAGAACGCGGTCTTGTCAGAGATTCGTGCTGCCTGCTGCATGTTATGGGTTACCATGACGATAGTATAATCTTTTTTCAGTTCCACCGCAAGGTCCTCGATCTTGGAAGTTGAGATCGGGTCCAGCGCGGAGGTCGGCTCATCCATCAAAAGTACTTCCGGCTGCACGGCCAGTGCTCTTGCGATGCAAAGACGCTGCTGCTGTCCTCCGGAAAGTCCCAGCGCGCTCTTTTTCAAGCGGTCCTTTAACTCATCCCAGATGGCTGCGTCGCGCAGGGATTTCTCCACGATGTCATCGAGCTGTGCCTTGGAGCGGATGCCGTGGGTACGCGGTCCATAGGCAATGTTGTCATAAACACTCATCGGGAACGGGTTTGGTTTCTGGAACACCATACCGACCCGCTTTCTGAGAAGGTTGATGTCCATATCCCCGTAGATGTCTTCGCCGTCAAGCAAAATGCTTCCGGTGATGCGGCATCCTTCTACCAGGTCATTCATGCGGTTTAAAGATTTTAATAAGGTCGATTTTCCGCAGCCGGACGGACCGATAAACGCCGTGATCTCGTTGGCCTGGATATTTAAATTGATTCCTTTTAAGGCTTTAAAATCGCCGTAATACAATTCCATGTTGCTGATTGTTAGCTTATCCATACGTTACCTCTCTGTTTTTGGATGCCGCGGCACCTTTTGCGCCGCAGCCAGAATACTGAGCCGTCTTTCCAGATTGTTCTTCCACCGGAAATTAAGCGGTCTTTCCGGAAACTTTCTTTGCAATGAACCCGGATACTGCGTTGATACAAACTACGATCACCAGCAGCACTACTGCCGTAGCGTAGGACTGGTTGGTGTAAAGTCCTTCATTGGTCAGCACGTACATGTGCACTGCCAGGGTTCGGCCAGAGCCGAATAAGTTGGATGGAATGCCTGCAACGGTTCCCGCTGTATACATCAGTGCCGCGGTCTCGCCTACAATACGGCCAACCGCCAGAATGATACCTGCCAGAATTCCAGGTACTGCCGATGGCAGGACCACCTGGAAAACGGTGCGGAGACGTCCGGCACCAAGGCCGAAGCTTCCTTCCCGGTAAGAATCCGGGACCGCTTTTAATGCCTCCTCCGTGGTTCTCATGATCGTTGGAAGGATCATGATCGCCAGTGTCATGGCGCCGCCTAAGATGGTGTAAGACCAGCCAAGCGCCACGGCAAACAGAAGAAATCCAAACAGACCATATACAATGGATGGAATGCCGGTCAGGGTCTCTGCGGTGATCCGCACGATGCTCACCAGCCGGTTGCCGCGTTTGGCATATTCCACCAGATAGATGGCCGCGAAAATGCCAAGGGGAACTGCGATCAGCAGGGAAAGTCCTGTCATGATCACCGTATTGACGAGTGCCGGCATGAGGGATACATTTTCACTGTTGTATTCCCACGCAAACAGGCTCGGAGTCAGATACGGGATTCCCTTGATCAGAATATAAGCCAGTAAAAACAGTAACGTCATCACCGTCAGAAGTGCCGATGCCGATACCAGGATCAGAAGCACCAGAGACAGCGGACTGCGTTTGTAGGACTTTAACCGCTGCCCGAAAGTCTGGCGGTTGATCGCCTGCATTTCGATATTTTTCTTTTCCATAGCTGCTTCCATTATGCATTCGCCTTTCTGCTGATAACTGAAAACGACAGGTTAATGATCAGAATGAATACGAAAAGGACTACCGCCGTGGCGATCAGCGCTTCCCGGTGGAGATCCGTTGCGTATCCCATTTCCAGAACGATGTTTGCCGTCATGGTGCGGACACCCTGTAAAATGCCCTTCGGCATACGTGCCTGGTTTCCGGCTACCATGATGACCGCCATGGTCTCACCGATGGCACGGCCAACGCCTAAGATCACACCGGCCAGAATACCGGATTTTGCTGCCGGAAGTGTAGCGAAAAATACGCTGCGCTCATGGCTGGCACCCAGTGCCAGGGAACCTTCATAATAGCTGGACGGTACGGCATTGATCGCGGATTCCGACACGCCGATGATGGTCGGCAGGATCATGATTCCAAGCAGGATCGATGCGGTCAGCATGCTCTTGCCGCTTCCGCCAAACAGGGTGGAGACAACCGGTACGATCACAACCATACCGAAGAATCCATATACAACCGAAGGGATTCCTGCCAGCAGATCAATTGCCGGCTTTACAATCTTGTAAACACGCTTCGGACAAAACTTCGACATAAAGACTGCAGTCAGAATGCCAATCGGCACTCCGATGATGACGGCACCGGCTGTCACGTAAATGCTGCCTAAGATCATCGGCAGGATGCCAAAGAGGTTATTGCCCGGTTTCCACTTTTCGCCGGTTAAGAAGTTCAGGACTCCGATCTTTCCGATCGCCGGAATACCATTTGCGAACAGGAATACACAGATCATGGCAACACACAGAATGGACACGCAGGCACTGAGTAAAAATACTGCGTGCATCAGCTGTTCTTTCAGATTTTTCATGGTTCTCACTTTCTTTCCTTATAAAAAAGCAGGGCAGCTTGTTTTGTCTTCCTAGCTGCCCTGCTGCACATTTCTACTGTTACTGAACGTCTGCCCAATCGGTAATCTCACCGGTAAAGATGTCTTTTACGTTCTCGCTGGTCAGCTCGGTAACCGGGCTCTCGTTGTTAACTACGACTGCGATACCATCCATTGCGATGACGGTCGGGGTCAGACCAGCTTCCAGCTCGCTGTCCTTTAAGTCTCTGGATGCCATACCGATATCACAGACACCTTCGATTGCGGAAGTCATACCAGTGGTGGAATCAGACTGCTGAACCTCGATCTCCACATCCGGGTTTACAGCTACATAAGCCTCTTTCAGTTTCTCCATAACCGGAGTTACGGAAGAAGAACCTGCAACAACAACCTTGCCCTTTAAACCAGAAGCGGTGTAAGCACCCTCGTTGCCCTGGCTGATGTAACCGTTATCCTCAACAACCTTCTGACCATCCTCGCTCATGATGAAGGTGATGAAATCAGATGCAACATCGCTTAAACCATCTTTTACTGCAATGTTGAACGGACGTGCTACCTTGTACTCGCCAGCTTTGATTGCATCGACGCTTGCCTCGGCGCCGTCAATCTCAACTGCCTTTACGGTGTCATTTAAGGAACCAAGGGAAACATAACCGATTGCTCCTTTGTTGCCTGCGATGGTGGTCATCATAACGGAGGTGCTGTTGGTGATCTCTGCATCCTCAGTGGTGTTGTCTACCTTCTCGCCTGCATCGTTCTTGGTCTCAATACCGAACAGCTCGATGAATGCGCCTCTGGTGCCGGATCCATCCTCACGGGAAACCACGGTGATCGGGCCTTCTGCCTTGCCGCCAGCTGCTTCGGTGGTCTCTTCTGCTTTTGTATCTGCCTCGCTTGCTGCCTCAGTCTTTGCTGCCTCGGTAGCTGCTGCAGTTGTCTCTGCCGGTTTGCTGCTGCATGCAGTCAAACTTGCAATTGTCATACCCATTGCTAATACCATTGCTAATGTCTTCTTCATAATACGTGTTATCCTCTTTTCTTTGTTTATGAACTCATTTCAGTTACTTGCATGTTTACTGTGGTTTCCGGGATTTTCTTTCTTCTCTCTCAACCACAAGTGCATTGTAAAATTTGAATGTAAAATCAAAAAGAGGGGGAATGTTAAATCGAGGTAAAACAGAAAAAGTATCATACAAACCATCTGCCTTTTCCTCTAATATAATTATCTAATGAACCATCTTATGATATACTTGTTGAACGGAAAGTCAAAACACCTCAAGGCGGTCTACCCTCCACTCCCGGAGGGGCTTACCCTCCAGTTTGAAAGGAGGGCGATGCCAATGTACGTTACATATTCGGATCTGATCCAGATAGGTATCTTCATTGTTGCACTTATAGGTCTCATTTATGAGATCTTTAAGGGAAAAAAATAAGCCGCCACTACTCGCAATAGTGACGGCAGGTCTCATAAGAGACTAACTTTAATCTGTTTTCGGGTAGGCCATGTGTCTTTGGCTTTCCCTTTTCATATTTAATATAACATGAACCTTTTTAAGAGTCAAATTTTATTTTTGTCAACTTCTCGTGATCATTTTCTTACGTCTTGCACAAACAGGAGCGCTGTAAATTGACATGTATCATTATTTGATACGTTAACATACATTACATATAATAAAACCATACTACAAGGAGGTGCGATTATGCCAACAGTTAAGCCTGTATCTGACTTGAGAAACAATATAGAAGTTTTAGAATCTACTATACAATTACTTATCCATTTTGAACAAGGTGAAACATCCGCCCACGAAAACGGCCGGCTTTCTGCCGATCAGGTAGAAACGCTCCTGAAAGTATAATATTCCGATTATAATTGGGATGAACCATAAATCTGCGTATGAAAAACACCGTCGAAAAGCCATGTGAACTAGGCTTCTCAACAGTGTTTTTTTATGCCGCAATAGTGAGGGCAGGGATAAGACGATATAAAAACTTTTATCCAATGATAACTTCTTCACCTTTTATTGTGAAATGTGGAGTTATGTTCTGGCTCTCTGTAATCTCAGTCATATAATTAATAATTTTCATGAAACGCTCATCATCCGGTTTAACAATCTCAGGAATAAACGTATCATCATCAATCCACACTGGAATATACGATACTTGTTTCACTTTTTTATTCTCTACGATCATTTTTAGAAGTATTGTCATGCAAGAATCAAACGGCATTGTCCTCTTTGGATTCTTTTTAAAATCTTCATTCAACTGGCGGATATCGCCATGGCGGGAATCATGGATCAAACCTTGCTTTCCCTCAAAATAAGCCGCTGGACCTTCTGTCGCAAAGTTAGCCAAAGAATATACCAATGGTTTTCCTTTATATACTTCGATTCCTTTCAATATATGCGTATGATGTCCCACTACAATATCTGCACCTGCATCCAACGCAAAATGTCCAACATATCTTTGATAATCCGCTATAACTGCAGGAGTAAAATGAATCCCCCAATGCTGCGATACTACTAAAATATCGACCTGAGGCCGTAATGCCGCAATATCGTCCAACATATTCTGCAGATCATCTGGATGCGGCCAGCTGAAAATCCGTACTGGTGTACCAGGCTGATCATGTTCCTTACACGGAGCTGCTGTAATTCCCCGCATTGGATTTGCTCCCGGACGATCTGGAAGCGCCCAGTAATCCTGCGGCAAGATTGAACAATATGCCAAAAAACCTATTTTGGTTCCATCGTCCAACACCTTAATTACCGGCTTGCGTGCTTCATCAAGATTATCGCCCGCACCGACAATGTCTATTCCTGCCTTTTTCATATGATGCATGGTATCGTAATAGCCTTCGTATCCCCAATCCATAATATGATTTCCGGCATTGGACATAACATCAAAACCTGCACGTTTTAGTGTTTCTGCAGCTGACGGATAAATTCGAAGCGGAAGTCTTGACTGACAGGCTGGTGCTCCTTTATCTGTGACTACAGCCTCTAACTGACCAAACAGCAAATCGGCACTTCGTAAAAAGTCACCTGTCTTAGCGAAAATACTATCCATATCATCTCGTTTTGGAGCCGTATCCCCGACAAAATATAACATTTTTTCGCTCATATGAATCCTCCATTTTCTAAAATTTACCATACCGTATTTTCATTTTTATGCAATGCCTTTTACATTACCAAAGCAAGTATTGTAGCAAGCATACAGGAAATTGCAATTGCCACCAGACACACAACCAATTGCCCCGTAACAAGTTTTTTCGCAATAGACTCATCCCGGTTCATACCCATAAACACAGAACCGCCCGTTGAAAACGGAGACATAGAAGTGAAATGTGCACCTAATACCGTTGCTAAGAATAGAAGCATAGGATTTGCTCCTGACGCTTTAACAAGAGCCGGCACAATCGGCGCAACCATCGGAAACACCGTCGTAATTCCACCACTGAAAGCCGAGAGGAAACCACCCAATAAACACATAAAACATGGAAGCAGTAGTGTAGGAACATTACCTGCCAGCCAGCCTGAAATAATCTCAACAGCACCAGCCTGAACGGCAACACTCATCAAAGTTGAAATACCTGCAAGCAAAATCAATGTGTTCCACGGTACAGCTCCAATTACCTTTCTCTGATCTGCAAGATTCATAAATTTTGCAATAATAAATCCAATAAGACAAAGTACCTGAATATCACAAAAACCTGCTAACGATTTGACAAAGCTTCCGCCTATCTTCCATGTTTTGAAAATACCTGGTACAACTGCAAAGAACACGACAAGACCAATCAGAAGCAATGTTTTCCTATGTTCTGGTGAAAAATCCTTTGGTTTTTCCATTCCAACAATCTCAGTAATCTTATAGCCTTTCCAAATAAAGAAACACATCATAATAACCAAAATCGTAATCAAAACAGAAATTGCAAAAATGCTCCATGTATAAGACGCGGATACTGTTTCATATTCATTTGCTGCAATCGTTGCATCGATAATTGCTCCTGACGCTCCCCAACGAACAAAGGATCCTGCATTTGCTGAAAATCCAATTGATGCACAGATTAACGGATTTACTCCTGATGGAACTGCAATACTAAATGACATTACCGCCAGAATTGCTCCTGCCGCAGGCGGTACGCAACCTAAAATTCCCAGTACGAAACCAACTGCCATCAATGCAAACACAATCATATATGGTTTTTTTCTTGTCGCATATAATAGTTTCTTCGCAATGGCATCCATTGTACCATTAATAACACCATAACCAAAAAACAAAGAAAGAGACATTACCTGGAAAAAGACACTGGTAGGAAACAAAGCAATAACTTCCTTCACCCGCATTCCTAAGAATAAGACACCGATGATGAATGAAAATACCAGTGCTGAAATACCCATGTTCAGATTCCACTTATAATTTAAAAAAATAGCAAGTGCAACGCCAAATAAACACAATAATACAATTGAACCATTTACCATAATATTTCCCCCTGTTTTTAGTGTTTCCTGCAAATCAGACCCATTTGCGTGAAAATACCCTGATACTCTTCCATCTCTTTTTCTGTCGGTGCTTGCACACCATGTAATTTATAAGGGATATCAAGCATTTTGTATTTTCCTTCTCCGAATCGATGATACGGCAGCAAATCCACAGGCAATGACGAATCGAGTTGTTTCACATATTTCGCAGTTTCTATGAGATTTTCTTTTGAATCATTATAGCCTGGGATGATCGGAATCCGTATAAAAATCTGTATACCTGATTGTACAATTTCTTTTAGGTTTTTCAGAATCAGGCTATTTTCCTGTGATGTATACGCACGGTGTTTCTGCGGATCCATATGTTTTAAATCAAATAACATCAAATCCGTATATGGAAGTACAAGTTTCAAATTTTCTGTTGAGAAATAGCCGCAAGTATCAACCGCTGTATGTATTCCACGCTCTTTACACATTTTCAATAAACCACCCACAAACTGTGGCTGCAGCATACATTCCCCGCCTGAACAGGTAATCCCACCTCCCGAGTTTTGATAATACCGTTCATCACGTATAACCTCTTCAAATACAGAATTCAAACTTTTCTCTTCCCCGTAAAAAAACATTGCATGTGATGGACATACCTCTGTGCATGTGCCGCACCGGATACATTTTTTCCGATCAATACAGATTTTACCCGCTTCTGCATATAGTGCTTTTTCCGAACAGTTCTGTATGCATGTTCCACATTTTATGCAAAGAGAAGATCGATGTGCCAACTGGCGATATTCCTTTTGGGATTCTGGATTTGCGCACCATATGCAGGAAAGAGGACATCCCTGAAAAAAGACCGTTGTACGGATTCCTGGTCCGTCTTCCGTTGAAAAGTGCTGAATATTAAAAATTTGTGCAGTATTTTCTCTCATTTCAGGTCTCCTGTTTCTAATTTCCTACTTTTGAAAAACCATTACAAAGCTTCACTTGTTCTCGAAATAATTTCCTCTCGTAATCCTTTTGGTAAATCTACGAAAAAGGCAGAATATCCGGCTACACGTATCATTAAATTGGAATGATTTTCTGGATGTTCATTTGCTTCCTTAAGCAGACTCTGGTCAATGATATTGATCTGCACATGAAAGCCGCCATGGTTAAAGTATTCTTCCATCAACGAACTTAAATTATTGATATTTTCCTTGTTTTTAAACAGCCTTTTGTCAAATTTCATATTCATCAGCGCCGCTGTCGAATTCATTACATGTACTGCTTTAGAAGCGGAATTGAATACACAAGTCGGGCCATGGGTATCGCATCCTTGTGACGGAGAACAGAAACCATCTGCAATAGGTTCCCCACTCTTATGACCACTTGGCAATGGTCCCGTTTTTCGTCCGAATGTCACATGTGCCATTGCTCCAGATCGTCCGGCCCATAATGGTGTGCCAAACGGATTTTTCTCGTGATACATCCGATTCTGCAGCCATACTGACAAGTCATCAAAAATCGCATCTGCATAGTCATCATCATTTCCATATTTCGGTGCTGCTTTCAGCAACGCGCGTTCATATTCATACCCTTCAAAATCAGCATCCATGGCCTCAAGCAATTGCTTCACGGTCATCTTCTGATCGTCAAAAATCACTTTCCGGATTGCAGTTAGAGAATCCGCAACATCCTGAAGACCTCGGTCCGCAATATGATATAAAAATGATGGGTACCTAACACCGCCAGCTCTTGCATCCATACCTTTTTCAATACAGTCACCTAATAATGCAGATAAATATGGAGTATGAAAACTATTAATATCAACAAATGCAGATACACGTGCTGCTTTTGCCATTTCACCAATTAGTACATCAAACTGTTTTTTAAATGCTTCAACAAACTCCTCTATGCAGGTAAAGTTTTTCGAATCCCCGGTATGAGGTCCAATCTGTACCTTTGTCTTTGGATCCATTCCGTCATACATGACCAGTTCCATAATTTTCGCAAGATTAATGTAATTAATGCCCAGTGAACCGCCATGTGTGGAATAACCGCCAATCAGAGATCCTGCACAGCCAAGTGCACTCCAGTTTCTTGCATCCTCCAACTCAATGCCACGTTCCACAAAGCTTGGAATTCGGGTTTCATCGCTCATATAGGCCGGATTTCCATCGCCTCTGCGAATATTTACTTCTATTGCTTTAAGCCATACACGACGATCTATATTTTTGTGATAACGTACATAAATCGGTGGCTGCGGTAAATTTACCTGCGCCTGACATTCCAGAATCAAATAAGACAATTCATTAGAAGCATCTCTGCCATCTGAAGTCTGTCCGCAAAGAGTTGTTGCCTGCAGCGTTGTACCTGGGATATTATTCTTTTCGTAATTGTTTTTCACTACAGATATTTCGTTAATCTTCACAAGGACACAAGCAAACAATTCTGCTGCATTTTGTCGGCTCAAAGTTTTCTCTTCCAGAACATCCTTCTTATACATCGGATACAAATACTGGTCTATCCGGCTTGGAGATTCAGCCTGGAATGAACACTCTAAGTTTTCACATAAATGCGTGAACCAAAAAGACTGACATGCCTCATAAAAATTTCTCGCCGGTTTAGCCGGAACCCGCTCGCAGACTTCCGCAATCCGCAATAATTCTTCTTTTCGAACTGCATTCTTTTCGGTTTCTGCCATTTCTCTGGCCAGTTGTGCATGACGTTTTGCAAAAGTAATTGCTCCTTCTAATGCCAAAATAACTCCCGTCAAAAAGCTGTATTTTTCGTTATCACCTTTGGGATCATCCCAAAACTCTAACTGCTCTCTGCGCTCTTTTGCTTCATTGATGATTGCTTCCAAACCACGCGTAATCACCCAACCATAATTTACATTTTTAGCTCCCGGCGGCATTCCTGCCTTTCCTCCATTGATCAATCCAGCCCGGTCCCAGTCGCTAATCCATGGAAAACGTTGTCTATTGCATTGTAACACCTGATCTGATACAGATCTTCCACTCCAGTAATCGGTGCATTCTTTCAGTATTTTTCGCTCTTCCAAACTGATCGCACCCGATTTCGTGTCATCGTAATCGGATGTAACATCGGCAAAACTCTTTAGTGCCTCATAAGCAATCGAGGGATTATAATCAATGCAGGGCGATGCACCAATCAGATATTTTGATTGTGAACCGACAATCAATTCATCTTCATGAATAGCGATTGGATTTTTCTCCATGATGGCTTTAAATAGCTTACCACGCCTTATATCCAATGGTTCACCATCACTTTGCTGCCACGATTCTGTCACAATTTGTGCTCGTTCCACTGCAATGTGCTCGACCGCGTTTGCTCGGGCATCCAGCCTTTTTTTCACGCGCGGTGTTATTGCATTCACTTTGTCGCAAGCCACACAGTCCACTTCATTTTCATATAATGCTTCCACAACTCCCATCGGTTTCCTCCTATTCTTTTTTGATTTTCTTGTATCTCCCCTCATAATTTCCATGCGTCTATTATCTCATGAATTTTAAAGTTAAAGAATTCCTCTCATCGATATAAATTTACATTTTGGAAATCCAGTTGTATAATAGATGCATCAGTCTACATGGAGGTACGTTTCGTGACACTAGCAGAAATACAACTCGTTTGTGATCTTCCTAACTATACCAGCTTTGCCGATGCTTCCTTTTATCTTCCGTACTCGCCTTCTTTGATTACAAAATATGTTAATCACGTAGAAGAAGAACTCGGAATACAGATTTTTGTTCGCAGTAACCGTTCCAAATATCTGGAGCTCACACCAGAAGGTAATATGGTAATCGAATCTTTTAAACGCCTTATCGATGAATACTCCTACTTAAAAAAGCAGATCCAGCAGCTAAAAAATGAAAACTCTACACTCCTCAAGATCGGCTCCCAGCCTCGTTACGGAAACATTCACGAACAGGCAATTATTTCCAATTTTCTGTTTGAAAAACCTGCGCTTCAGCTTTCCATCAAAAAAGAGGCAGCGGATGAATTGATCCGCCACCTCATTTCCGGTAAAATTGATGCTGCATTTATCACATTTCATGATTCCCTTCCGCTCGATTCCTACTTTGGTGAACGCCACTCCAAACTAGATGTCACCTATCTGCTCAGTGAAAAAGAAATGTATGTAGGTATTTCCGACCAATACTTTCCTAACCGGACAGAAATTTGTTTAAAAGAGCTGGAAGATTTTACATTTGCCTTTCCATTTCCAAACGCAAATGACTATCAAAGTGCACGCGCAACTGACTCATGGATCAGCATTGCCAAAGAAAAAGGAATGCACTTAAATTATATGAATCTGCAAGGCTATGACGATACTGTTTTTCAGCTCGCTACTGTGCGTAAAATTGCAGTTACCACCTCACATATTCCCACATCACAGCCAACAGGAATCCATTTCTTACGTATTTCCGACTGGACCGGCTGTACAAATTTATACTTTTTGACACTAAAAAATCAATCTTCCCGTATGGTGAAAGATCTGAAACATTGTGTTCTCAATTATAGAACTGTCTATAAAAGGACCAACAATCTATAGACTTAATCCGACGTATCATTATTTTCGTCCTGCACTGCATCAACCTTTGCCGCATACTGTTTTTGAAGAACGCAGGAAAAATGGAAGATCGGAGAGTTCACTTTTTGAATGAGCAGTGGTCCATGTTCTATTCCTGCTGGAAGGAAAATAAAAGAACTTTTCGTAATGATATGTTTTTCGCCATTGATATAAAATATGATCTCACCATGCAGATTTTCCGGGTCCTCCGGATTTCCTCCAAAAAACGCTACGATTTCATCCGTTTCATGCTTATGCGGTTTCAAAAAATCAGTGCCTTTTTGATAACTTTCTGTAATTACATACATATTAGAATGTTTATACCAGGATGCATTCATTTGAAAAGAACCAGGAACAACCGAATCATCAATCCACAAAACCCTTTTTCCATATCTTTCATATTTTTTTACTGTTTCTGGATCTGCCTGCGCCGGCGGTAGCTGAAGCTTATTTACGATATATTTTCCCATGCCTCCGTCGTCATTATAAAAAATCTCATCATTTAATATATTCATTTGTTTTCTCCCTTACTCACTTTCTTTTCTCAGAAAGTCCCAGTTACAGAATTTCCAGTATGGTTCGCTTACCTTCTCTGCGTACGCTTTCATATCCACACCATTCCAGTCATAAAAGCCTCGCTTAGATGGAGATTTCGCTCCCATATATCCCTTTTCCATTAAGTCTTTCATAAATTCGGGAATTTCCGTTCGAGACGATAAAACCGGCCATGTATTCCTGCAAACAGCTGCATTTAATTCCAAACCGCCCTGATCAAAATGCTGGAAAATACCAATGGAAGTGTAACGCGGACAAAAGCTATATGCCAGGCAGGCATCTACATCTTCCGGCATGCATACACCTTCTTCAACCAAAGCAAGACATTCTCGCCACAATGCAAATTGTAATCGATTTCCAATAAATCCAGGCGTTGGTTTTTTTAGTACTACTGGTTTTCGATCCAATGCAAGAAGTATGTCTTTTACATAAATAACTACAGACGGATCTGTTTTATCTGCTGCACACATTTCAAAAAAAGGAACGAGATACGGAGGATTAAATGGGTGCGTAACCAGAATTCTGTTTGCATATTTTCCGGCACCTTTGATTAGTTCATTTGGCACAATAGACGAACTGACCGAACCAATTGCTTTCAGATCCGGACAATATTCTTCAAGCAGCTGATACACAGAATATTTCATATCTTTTGCTTCTGACACACATTCAAATGCCATTTGGGCATCTGCCATTTCAGAATAATCTGTCGTAAATACAAGATATCCCATGCATTGTTCTAATTGTTCTTGTTCCATAAGACCATGCGCAACCATTTGCATAAAATTATCATATATTACCTTTTCGCAGGCCTCTGCACGTTCCATCTTTCTGGCCAGAATATATGTTTTATAACCATGCCCCGCAGTTAATGTTCCTAATCCAGATGCCATCATGCCTGTTCCTACAATTGCAAATACTGTTTTATCCATATTCATCATGCACCTCCTCGCAATTTTATATTCTTATTATGGCATATATGTTTTTTTCTTAAAATTCCTTTTTGGAAATATATTTATGCTTTGGAAATCATAACCACAAGTAAAACATTCCTGCACTTTACAGCTCCAATGAAAAACCACCGTTAAAAGCCATGTATAATAGGCTATTTAACGGTGGTTTTCCTTTTCCTTATACGATTATTTATCCTATTCGTACAGCGGATATTTCTCGCACAGCTTCGTTACTTCGCCGCGGATGTAATCTGCCTTGTTCTCGAAATCGGTTGCTGCCAGCCAGATGCACTCTGCGATCTTCGGCATATCCTCTTCCTTTAAACCACGGGTGGTAACAGCCGGGGTTCCGATACGGACGCCGGAGGTTACGAACGGGCTTCTCGGCTCATTCGGAACGGTGTTCTTGTTCAGGGTGATGAATACTTCATCACAACGGTTCTGAAGTTCCTTACCAGAGACGTCCATGCCGCGCAGGTCTACTAACATTAAGTGGTTGTCGGTACCGCCGGTTAACAGCTTGAATCCCCGTTCAACCAGTGCTGCTGCCAGTGCCTTCGCATTCTTGCGAACCTGTTTCTGATACTCGGTGAACTCTGGCTTCAATGCCTCGCCCAGGCATACTGCCTTTGCTGCGATCACATGCTCTAACGGACCGCCCTGGGTTCCCGGGAAGATGGCTTTGTTAAAGTTGAACTTGTCAGCAGACTCCTTGCTTGCCAGGATCATGCCGCCTCTCGGTCCGCGCAGGGTCTTGTGGGTGGTGGTGGTTACCACGTCTGCGTACGGGATCGGGCTCATATGCTCGCCTGCTGCTACCAGACCTGCGATGTGTGCCATATCTACCATGAGGTATGCGCCAACCTTGTCTGCAATCTCGCGGAAACGCTTAAAGTCGATCTCTCTTGCGTATGCACTTGCACCTGCAAGGATCAGTTTCGGCTTATGCTCTACAGCCAGACGCTCTACCTGGTCGTAATCGAGGAAGCCCTCATCGTTTACACCATAGGATACGATGTTGAAGTAAAGGCCGGAAAAGTTCACTGGGCTTCCGTGAGACAGATGACCGCCATGGTCGAGGCTCATGCTGAGTACGGTGTCACCCGGTTTTAACATAGCCAGGAATACTGCCATGTTTGCCTGTGCGCCAGAGTGCGGCTGAACGTTGGCATACTCACAGCCGAACAGCTTCTTTGCACGCTCGATTGCAATGGTCTCTACCACATCGATGTACTGGCAGCCGCCGTAATAACGCTTTCCAGAGTAACCCTCTGCATATTTGTTTGTCAGTACGGTTCCCATTGCCATCATGACCGGCTCAGATACGATGTTCTCAGAAGCGATCAGCTCCAGATTTCTTCTCTGACGTGCGGCTTCCTGCTCGATTGCCTTGCCGACTTCCGGGTCATAGTTTTCGATAAACTTCATTACCTCATTTACCATGGACTTTGTCTCCTTTTCCGCAGATACCCGCTCTCTGGTTCTCTCCAGGCATCCACTTTCCTTTGTTGTGATTATGTAACCGCAAAGAAATAAAACCGTTGCACCATGCGGCAATTCCGAAATGCCGGACTGCCATGTTGTGACAAAGGCACTGGATCATTGCCATTTACAGGTTTTTCCAGCGCCTTCGCAGTTATTTACAGTCGATTATAGTACAGTGCTTTCCATGTGTCAAGAAAGAAGATTCAAAAATGTAGCTTATATGCCCGCACCACAATCTGCAGTGTGCGGTTCCCATTATACTCATTGATATCCGGGTAGTAGACCACATCGATGCTCCGGCTTGCTTTTGCCTCTTCCACGAACTCGTCTGCCACGGTGAAGACCATAGCTTCCATGGGTCGCCCCTGCTCGGTCACCACCGTCATCCGGACGGCATTGTTGTTGCGGCCGATGGCCCGCACACTGCGGATACGCAAATTTTTCTGGGCAAACTGCGGTTTTTCATTGCCCTGCCCAAACGGCTCCAGGCTCTTTAACTCGTTTACCAGCGCTTCGGATATGTATTCCAGCGGCATCGCCACATCGATCCAGATCTTTGGAATGAAATCTTCTTTCGTAAGTGTGGAATGCTCATTTAAGCGGCGGCGGAATGCTTCCACATTTTCCTCTTTTAAAGAGAAACCGGCTGCCATCGGATGGCCTCCGAATTTCAGGAGCAGATCCTGCACACCGCACAGTGCCTTATACATATGGTAGCTTTCAATGGAACGGCCAGAACCTTTTACACAGTCCTCACCCTTTGTCAGTACAAACGAAGGCTTATTGTAAGCTTCGCGCACTCTTCCGGCAATAATTCCCGCCAGGGATTCGTGACAGTCCGGCAGGTATACGACCAGAACATCGTCCTCGAAAAGCTTAGTATCGACCTGCTCAAAAGCCTGCTCCATACCGGCCTGGGTCATGTCCTTGCGCTCCTCGTTCAGATTTTTGAGTTCTGTCGCCAGCGCTTCTGCCCGGGAATCATTCTCTCCGCACAGCAACAGCTCCAGTGCCAGCTGTGCGGTCTTTAACCGTCCACTCGCATTTAGGCATGGTCCGATCACAAAGCCGATGTGATACGCTGTCAGGTCGAAGATATCCAGACCACAGGCTTCCACCAGCGCCCGCAGACCGGCGCTGGCGGTATACGGCATCTGCTTTAAGCCCCAGCGCACAATGATGCGGTTCTCATCCTGCAGCTTCATCACATCACCGACGGTTGCAATGGCTGCAAATTCCAGCATGTCCAGCCATTCCTGCTTTGGTAGTCCGCTCTGTTCATAGAGCACCTGCACCAGTTTGTATGCAACAACACCACCGCAGATTCCGGCAAACGGGTACGAACAGTCGTCCCGGTGCGGGTTCACGACTGCATCTGCCTGTGGCAGAATCTGGCTGCCGTCCTCCGCGCGGACTACCTCATGGTGATCGGTCACAATCACCGTCATGCCAAGTTCTTTTGCCAGCTTGATCTGTTCCAGCGCCGCAATGCCGTTGTCACAGGTGACAATGGTGTCGATGCCGTCTTCCTTTGCCTTTTGGATGATGGATTCGTTGATCCCGTACCCGTCGCGGATGCGCTCCGGAATCTGGTAATCGACCTGCCCGCCGCACCGGGTCAGTCCCCGGTACAAAAGATAGGTAGAACACACCCCGTCGATATCGTAATCACCCACAATGCGGATGCGGACCCCCTGCCGGATCTTTTCCAGGATCAAAGCAGCCGCCTTGTCCATATCCTTCATCTGGTGGGGATCGTAAAGCTGGTCGATGGTTCCATTTAAATAACGGTCAATCGCTTTCTCGCCTTCTACATCACGGTTTCGCAGGATACGCGCCGTGACCGGACTGATATGAAACCGTGTGGCGATTCCGTTAAAATCTGCCCGTTTTGTCTGAAGCATCCAGACAGACTCCTGATTATTCTTCATATAATATCATGATCCTTTCATAACTATCAAAACATGCCGCGCCCCAACGAAAATCCATGCTCTGCCAGACTTGTCCGTCCGGAACAAGCCAGGTCACAACAGTAATCATTCTACCATATCTCCCCTCCCATTTCCAGATTGCAATCATACCGCCGATGGGATATACTGTTACTGTTCCGGCAAAACTTTTTCTATATACAGATATCGTTTTGTCCAGATGCAATTACTAAAGGAGAAATTTACGTATGGGTAACAATAAGGAAAAATCCGACTCCGGCAACTTCCTGGTACAGGGAAGCATTCTCGCCGCAGCCGGTATCATCGTCCGCTTTATCGGACTTCTCTACAAGATTCCCATGACCCGCGCCATCGGAGACGAGGGAATCGGTTACTACAACACAGCCTACGAAATTTATAACATTGGTCTGATCCTGTCTTCCTACAGTCTGCCGCTCGCCATTTCCAAGCTGATCGCAGCAAGACGCGTGCACGGCAAGATTCAGGATGTCCAGCGTGTTTTCCGGGCAGGTCTGCTCTTTGGCCTTATCGCCGGTGGCCTTATGACCCTGTTTTTGCTGTTTGGCGCAGACTGGATCACCGTCCACATCTTTAACAGCCCCAACAGTGCCCTGCCGCTGAAAGTTATGGCACCGACCATTCTGGTCTTTTCCATTATGGGTGTGGTGCGCGGCTATTTCCAGGGACTTGGCAATATGGTACCGACCTCCATCTCCCAGGTTATTGAGCAGGTCGTAAATGCCGTCATCAGCGTAGCTGCTTCCTTTGCTTTCATGCACTGGTTTGCAAACCGGGAAACTCCGGCTGCCTACGGCGCTGCGGGAGGTACCCTCGGTACCCTTTCCGGCGCACTGGCTGCCTTTGTATTCCTGACTCTTTTGATGTTCCTTTACCGCAAACAGAATGCGGCAGCTTTCCGGAAGCCGCAGACAGACCGCCTGGAAAGCTGGCAGCATATATACACCGCGTTATTTCTGACTCTGACCCCGATCATTCTTAGCCAATTTGTGTATCAGTTAAGTGGTTCTGTGGATAACTCCATGTTCGGCTTCTTGATGAGTGGAAAAGGTCTTACAGAAAAAGAACGCCTTTCCCTCTTAGGCATCTACGGCGGCAAATACCGCCTGCTTTCCAATGTACCGGTAGCCGTAGCTTCCTCCCTGGGTACTTCCATGATCCCAAGTATCGTGCGCTCCCGCGCCCAGAAAAACAAGGCGGATGTCATGTACAAAATCCGCCTCACCATCAAATTCAACATGCTGATTGCGATTCCCTGTGCGTTCGGCATGGCGGCACTGGCAACTCCGGTTCTGCGGCTGATTTTCCACGACAGCCGTCAGCTGACGACCAACCTGTTGATGTTAGGATCCCCGGCTGTCATTTTCTTTTCCCTCTCTACCGTCACCAACGCGGTTTTACAGGGAATTGACCTGATGCGCAAATCCGTAACGCACTCTGCAATCTCCCTGGTGATCCATGCCGCACTGGTCTATGTCATGTTAAAGTATTTAAACTGGGGTGTCTATGGCCTGGTCATCGGCAATGTAACCTTTGCCCTGGTGGTCTGCCTCTTAAACTGGCGCGCCATCGGAAGAGCACTCCACTACCGCCAGGAAGTGCGGACGACCTTCCTGCTTCCGGGAATTTCTGCCGCATTGATGGGTGCCGCTGCTTTCCTGATCTATAACGTGATCGAACATGTCACCGGCTATTACCAGCTGGGACTTCTCGTCAGTGTTCCGGCCGCGATGGTCATCTACGGACTCCTGATCATCCTGACCAAAGCCGTCACCGCCGAAGAACTCCCGGACATGCCATTCGGAATGCGGATCCTGCGCCTGTGCCGGAAACTGCACCTCATGTAAACAATATCGCACAGTAACAAATAGAAGGTCCGGGCGTGTACGAAAAAAACTGCAACCATTACTAATTTGGCTAAGCATTAGCTTATTTTCAGCCATTTCAGCAGTGGTTGCAGTTTTTTATGTAGTGGAGCCAGTACAGTAGAAAGCCCCCGCCCCGCCATGCGTAAGCGCATTCTTTTAGCCTGTTGCAGCCCGTTTTGTGAGCATAGCGATCGTTTCGGAGCTCTGTCTGAGCGAACGCAGTGAGCGAGTTAGCGGAGAAACGATCAATCGGCGGCGGAGCAAAACGGGTGAAAACAGGCGTGAATGCGCTTACGCATGGCGGGGCGGGGGCTTTCGGACT
>NZ_QUEH01000001.1:262394-329621 GCF_003477935.1 Clostridium sp. AF32-12BH
CGCATGGCGGGGCGGGGGCTTTCGGACTTAAGATCTGCTCCTCTCCACGGCCCGCACGGCGCAGTATACAAGCAGCACCGCAAGACACATCTGGATCCCCATGCTGATTCCCATCCAGTGCGTTATGAGCGTTCCCTTTGCCTGATTGCCGAACCAGGTTCCTACCTGGACCCAGTTCTGGTTCCCGGCGGTCAGACGGCCGATGACCTGTGCAAAGGTTGCAATGGGATTCACAAGCAGGATATACAAAAGAGGACCCGAACCACCCGATACGCTGCCGGAAGCAGCGGCTGTCAGATAAGCTCCCATATGCATCTGTTTCATATATACTGCCAGGAAATTGAAGCCGTAAGTCCCGGCTGTCAGCACAGCCGTCACAGCGTAGGCTGCCACAGTCGCTGCAGTCGTACGACCAAACAGCGCAGAACAGCACAGACCAATGCTTCCCATAAAAACAGCTGCTGCAAAGAAGCAGCATAAGAGCAGGATCAGATCCGAAAAAAGTACCCCGCCATACACAAAGACCATGGCAAGGACCGGAAGGCTGGACACCACCATCAGAAACATGGTTCCAAGCGCTGCCTCCAGCTTTCCAAGCACAATATCCGCCGGTGTCATGCAGGTCGTCAGAATCAGATCCAGTGTCTGGCGCTCCCGCTCCCCGCTGATGCTTCCCGCGGTCACCGCTGGCATGATCAGGATCAGCATCAGAAATTCCAGTGCCGCCACAAACATGTAGAGGTCCAGAAATCCGGTATACTGCACCTCTGCAGTCAGGCGGACCTGGGTCAGCGCCGAATACATATTTAAGAGTGCCACCAATGCCAGAATTCCATTAAAGACCAAAAGCACCAGCGCCAGCTTAAAGCTCCGGGCACTCACCATGCATTCCCGCTTATAGACCGGATTCGTCTTCATAGGACAACACCACCTTTTCCTTATTATGATCCGTGATCTGCATGAAGATGGATTCCAGACTGCCCGGCTCGCGCGCAAAGCCGCACACCGGAATGCCGGCTTCGATCATCTGCTTTAATAATTCACTTTCCATCTGTTCGTCCCCGGTAAAGCCCACCATAATGTCTTTCTCGCAGATGGTTATGGTACGGACCAGCGGGTTGTCTTTCAGGAAAGCAATTGCCTTTTCCATCTGTCCCTGCACGCGGATCATGATCTGTTTGGAGGTATAGATCCGCTCCATAATTTCATCCATACTGCCGGACAGCACCATTTTTCCGGAATCGATGATCCCGATATCGGTGCACAGTTCAGAAAGTTCTGCCAGGTTGTGGGAACTTAAGAGAATGGTCTTTCCCTGTTCGTGAAGTTCCCAGACCATCTGGCGAAACTCCAGATGCGTCCGCGGATCCAGTCCGGCCGTCGGCTCATCCATGATCAAAAGCTCCGGATCGTGGATCAGGGCACGGGCAAGGCAGAGTCTCTGCTGCATGCCGCGGGAAAGACCATCCACGAATGCATTCAGCTTATCGCCCAGTCCTACCTGTTCCAGCAGATTGCGGGAGCGTTTTCTCGCCTCAAATCCTTCCAGATGATAGCAGGAGGCAAAAAACTCCATATATTCGGAGACCTTTAAATTGTCATACATTCCAAAATGATCCGGTACATAGCCGATTCTGGTCCGCAAAGTCACGGCATCTGCAAGCACATCCCTGCCATCTAACGTGACCGTTCCCTGATCCGGTTTTAAAAGCCCTGTCATGATCTTGATCGTGGTAGTCTTTCCGGCGCCGTTTGGTCCTACGAATCCAAACAGGACGCCGTCCCGGAGTTCCATGCTAAGTCCGTCTAAGGCATGATAATTTCCATATTTTTTATGTAATCCCTGAATCTTCAGCATCATCGTTCCCTCCCTGCCACCATCGGCATCGGAAGCTGGATCGCATCGTAGCCTCCGCCATTGTAGGCATAACGTACCGTTAACGTATTGCCCGGAGAAAGGTACGGCTTTAACTGCTCCACATTCAGCGTCTTTCCTTCTAACTCCATCTTGTCGAAATTGCCGGTTCCATAGTTATAGAAATAAATGCTTCCGGTAAAGATCCGGCTCAGACTTCCATTTCCAGTATCCGAAAATTCTTCCGAAACAGTCTCAAATGTCAGGCTTTCCACTTCGATATCGGTTCCAAACTGGTATTCCAGGGTCAGCGGCTCTGCTCCGCTCATGGAATTCGTCTCCGCATCATAGCTTCCCCCCGTCACCTTCGGCGTTTTCATCAGCACAGAGCGGTAGATGGAACGGTCCCTGGACGCGTTGACCGGTACCGTCTGCGTCAGCATGGTAATCCCGTACGTCTCCTCCGACGGATTTTTCAGGAACTGGCTTTCCTCTTTCTGGGTGCTGAAAGCGATCACGCGCGCGTCGGCGGTATAACCGTTTAAATAGTTATCCAGGTAAAAGCGGGTCAGGTTCGAGCGCTCCACGGCCAGCATATAACTCTTGTTCCGGATATCAGCCGCCGCATAGGTATCCTCTTCGGAAATGCGTTCTGCTGCCAGATAAGAATCACCCAGCGGATAACGAAGCAGCTTGTAATCCTCCAGTTTTTTCGTTTCGCCCGGCTCCATGCGTCCGATCTGCACCATATTGCCATACAAAATCAGCGTTGCGTTCTCAATCGGATAAGGAAAGCGGTTGGTCAGTCTGCCCTGGATCTGCCCCTCAAAGTAATCAACTTCCCCCGTGATTCCTACCTGATCCGTATTTTCTGTGCGGCGTTCCATACGGAAATAGCGCGGCGTAAAGGCGGAAATATTCTGCCCCTTCACTGTCAGGGCATCTTCCCCGGTACGGATCGCGATCTGGTACGGTTCGTCGACATCCAGTGACTCTGCGCCCACGGTGTACTGGCTGCTCCTGGTGATCGGAAGCAGACGGTACCCCGGATCGAGTTCTACCGTGTAAGGACGGTTGTAAGGATTCCGGATATTGATGTAAGTCGTATCGGTGACATAATCATCGGTTACATCCTGAATCGTTGCATAGGTATAGAAGGTGGAGCGGAAACGGGTCGGCATTCCCAGCACATATACCAGACCGGAAAATGCCACTGCCACGATCACCACGCCCTTCCGGTACAGATTCTGAAGGCCGCGGCTGCGCAAAAACAGGTATAAACCCGGTCCGAGAATGATCAGGTACAGACCGGTTATCCCCACATACAGCCAGAGGTTCGGGAGCTTATCCACATCTCCGGTGTTGATCAGTCCCTGAACCGACCAGAAACGGCCGGAATTTCCGCTGTATACAACCTCCGCCAGCTGATTGATCCGCTCTTCGCCCAAAAGGTTCGTAAACAGATAGTCCACATAGGAGGTCTGTTTTTCGCAAAATTCTGCAATATCGCCCAGGTCAAAGGCCGCCACGGCAACCATACCCTGCTCTTTTGCTGCCGCAGTCAGAAGCGGGAAGCCATTGCTGGAGAGAATGACGTTGCCGCCGTGAAGCGGTACATCCACACAGGATATCGCCAGCATCCCGGCGCCCGGCTCATTCACCGCGGTAAAATCTTCTGCCAGATTGATATGTGTGATATTCGGTGTGCCATAGGAATCGTCCAGAAGCTCCGGTGCAAAGCGCCCCAGGGTATCATCTACCCGGTCCCCGGTTCCCAAAATCAGCACGCCGCCATTCTGAACCCAGTTCATGATCGCCGATGTCTGACCGGCAGAAAGATCCCTGAGTTTATAATCGTTCACAACCAGTACATCGAACTGGCTGAGTCCGACTTCATCTTCCGGGAACTCTGCGCCGTCAAGCTCAAAAGTCCTGGTCCGCAGCGTACTGTAATTGACGCCGACTCCGTTTAAGTAATGCAGTTCCCATGGATTATCGGATAAGATACCGACAAACAATTCCGGGACATCCCGGCTGACATTCAGCTTCACCTTACGGTTTAAGAGTACGGTCTCAGATGCATCGACCAGGGAGAGTACCAGCTCATCGGCTGCCGTCCCAAGTGGGATATAATAGCATTCCTCAGCACGCGCTCCTGCTTCCACGCTGACATGGTAATCGTAACGGTAGACCGTTTCATCCGACTCCCTGGTCTTGATCTCCAGGGTCCCATCCACCGGGATTTCCTGGTTATTTCCTATGCTAACGTACACCGGAAGGTAACGCCCTCCTTTGGCACTGTCCTCATAGCCATAGTTGATATCCATACTTACCGGATCTTCCTGTGCCCAGGCCGGAGCGCAAAAAGCCAGACCGCTAAGAAAGCCGGCCGTCAAAACTGCAACGGCGGCTTTTTTTAATGGTCTGACTGTCCGGAGTTTTAAAATTCGATCGTTTGTCATGTTTTACCGTTCTCCGAAATGTTCTTTCTCTACATCAAAATTTACCTGCAGCGTTACCGTAAACACGGTGCCGTTTAAATCGCTTTTTACCGTGATGGTTCCGCCGTGCATATCTACGATATTCTTTACAATGGCAAGGCCCAGACCAGTTCCCCCGGTATGGGTCGAGCGGGACTGTTCTACCCGGTAGAACTTGTCAAAGATCAGCGGAAGCTCCTCTGCCGGGATCACATAGCCATAGTTCGCAACGGAAACCTGTACGGTATCCGCCTCTGCCGTCACCTTCACCGTCACCCGTTTTCCTTCAGCGCCGTACTTGATGGCATTGTTAATGAGGTTGTCAAACAGGCGCGCCAAAAGATTTCCATCTGCCGTGATGATCTTCACCGGTACATTGCTCTGAAGCTCATAGGAAAGCCCTTTGTTGGCAAAATTCGGGTACGATTCCTCCAGAAGCTGCCCTAAAAGCTTGACGATATCCACCTTCGACACATGCATGGCCAGCTTTCCGTAATTCATCTTGGTAAAACCAAACAGGTCCTCGATCAGCTTTTCCAGGCGCTTTGCCTTGCTGTAAGCAATATCTATGTATTTTTTCTGCATATCCGGCGGCAAAACCACCTGTCCGGATAAAAGCTCCAGATATCCAATGATGGACGTAAGCGGTGTGCGCAGGTCATGGGCAACATTGGTGATCAGCTCGTTTTTTGTGCGCTCCGACTCCCGCTCCTTGTCCATCAGCCGGCGGATATCTTCCACCATCTTGTTCAGATTCGATGCCATGGAAGAAAATTCATCGTCCCCGACCACTTCCACCTGCGTATTTAAGTCTCCTTCGGAAATTCGTTCTACTGCATCGGAAATCCGCCCGATATATGCCGCTGACTTTTCCTGTAAAAGCAGAAACGTGATTGAAAAAGCCAGAATGCCGATCAGCACATAAACCAGGATAACTACCACGTCCGACTGTCTGACCATATTTAACAGGGCACTGGACTGTTCTGAACGCTGTGCATACTCCGCCAGCATCGTCAGGTTTGTAACCAGAAACAGATCGATCAGGCAGGCCACCAGGGTACTGTAGATGATATTGGTGATGACCCGCGTATGGTAACGGTGGCTCAGATCGGTTTTTCTGCCGTTATTTTTCAATTTTGTATCCTACCCCCCACACTGTGGTGATGATCTTGTCCTGACGCTCGTCTTCTTTCATTTTGCCGCGGAGACGGCGGATATGTACCATAACCGTGTTGTTTGCCTCGTAAACCTTCTCATTCCAGACCTTCTCGAAGATCTCGTCAGTACTGAAGACCTTGCCCGGATTGGATGCCAGAAGATACAGAATATCAAACTCAATCGGGGTCAGTTTTACTTCCTCATCGTAAACGGTTACCTTGTGATTGTCCTTGTTGATCGTGAGACCGCGGATGCTGATCTCGTTCTTTGCAGCCTCATGCACATTGCTGTTTGGGTTTAACTGGGTATAACGGCGCAGCTGGGATTTTACCCGGGCCGTCAGTTCCAGCGGGTTAAACGGTTTTACCACGTAGTCATCGGCGCCGGTTCCAAGTCCCAGGATTTTGTCGAGATCCGTGGATTTCGCACTCAGCATGATGATCGGGATATTGTTGGTCTCCCGGATCTTTTTGCACATTTCCAGGCCATTCATGCCCGGCATCATGATATCCAGAAGGCAGAGGTGAATGTCCTCCTTATCCAGAATGTCAAGTCCTTCCTGGGCATTGGATGCCTTAAATACCTTATATCCGTCGCTGACCAGGTAGATTTCCACCAGATCGGCGATTTCCTGTTCATCGTCCACTACCAGAATGTTGGTTTCTGTCATAACTGATTCCTCCTCGTGTATCTATCGTTATTCGGGAACCCCTGCAGTTATGCCGGTCCCTGCTGCTGCTCAGGCAAATGCCAGCAGCAACATACTTTCCTAAGCTTAAGTGTACCATAAATCAGGTCTTACTGCCTTACTTTTTTATTACATTTCCGGAAAGAAGAGGAAAAACAACACAAAAAGGAATGCACCTTCCTGTGGTCGCATTCCTTTCTATGCTTTCTAGCTTTCTATGACTCTCGTTTTTATCTGCAATTTCTTAGTGGCTTTCTGCCGGCACAAATACCCGGGTATTGTGCACATCGTCCTGTTTTACAGCTGCCTTTGCCATGGCGATTGCCTCCTCGCAGAACTGCTCCTGCGCGGTTACAAGAACTTTGCCCCGCTTGTCGATCTTTTCGTAAGTGCCGTCCGGCTGCAGGATGTGAGCCTTGACATTATCCTCCAGCTGCACCTTCAGGATGTGGATCACCTGCTCTTTTAATACCGGATCCTCCACCGGGAACATGATCTCGACACGCTTGTCTAAGTTACGCGGCATCCAGTCGGCGCTTCCCATGTAAACCTCCGGGCTTCCGCCGTTCTCAAAATAGAAGATCCGGGCGTGCTCCAGGAAATTGCCTACGATGGAATGTACCGTAATATTTTCGCTTAAGCCCGGCACGCCTGCTTTCAGACAGCAGATACCACGGACAACCAGCTCGATCTTCACACCGGCACAGGATGCCTCATACAGGCAGGCAATGATCTCGCGGTCGCAGAGGGAATTCATCTTCGCCATGATGTGCGCTGGTTTGCCTTCCCGTGCGCGGGCAGTTTCCCTGCGGATCATGCGGACGCAGCGGTTGCGCAGCCACAGCGGTGCCAGGATCAGGCGGTTCCAGGTCGGCGGCTCAGAATAGCCGGACAGCATGTTAAAGACTGCCGTTGCATCTTCCCCGATCAGCGGATGGCAGGTCATAAGACCACAGTCCGTGTAAAGCTTTGCAGTGGAATCGTTGTAGTTTCCGGTTCCCAGATGGACATAACGGCGGATGCCATCTTCCTCACGGCGTACCACCAGCGTGATCTTGCAGTGTGTTTTTAAGCCAACCAGACCATAGATCACATGGCAGCCGGCCTTCTCTAATTTCTTTGCCCAGTTGATGTTGTTTTCCTCATCGAACCGCGCCTTTAACTCTACCAGAACCGATACCTGCTTGCCATTTTCTGCTGCCTCTGCCAAAGCTGCCACGATCGGAGAATGACCGCTGACACGGTAAAGTGTCTGCTTGATTGCCAGCACATCCGGGTCCTTTGCAGCCTTCTGTACCAGTTCTACAACCGGATCAAAGGTCTGGTATGGATGATGCAGGAGAATATCGCCCTTGCGGATATTCGTAAAGATATCGTCGTCATTCATGAAGGCCGGTACCGGCTGCGGAGTATAGGACGGTGCCTTTAAGCTGTCAAATCCACTCATGCCGTACATTTTCATAAGGAATGTCAGATCCAGCGGACCGCTGATCTCGTAAATGTCCTCATTGCTGACTGCGAGCTCCCGCTTTAAGATCTTAAGCAGGCGCCTGTCCACCTTTTCTTCCACTTCCAGGCGGATGACTTCGCCCCACTGGCGTTTCTTTAACTGCTTCTGGATCTCTTCCAGCAGGTCCTCAGCCTCTTCTTCATCCAACGTAAAGTCCGCATTTCGCATGATCCGGAACGGATGGGCACTGACAATGTTGTAATTTAAGAACAGATCTTTCATGTTGCGCTCGATGATCTCTTCCAGGAGAATGACGCGGCGTTCTCCATCTGCGCCTTCCGGAAGTTCCACAATACGCGGCAGCACAGACGGTACCTGCACCATGGCAAATTCCAGTTCCTCTTCCTCACTGTCCTTCTTCTGGACCAGAGCCGCAATGTTTAAGGATTTGTTGCGGATGAGCGGGAACGGACGCGAAGAATCGACTGCCATCGGGGTCAGCACCGGGTATACATCTTCCCGGAAAAACTGATCCACAAAGGCCCCGTCCTTTTCAGACAACTCCTCATGCTCGCAGATGACCTGCAGTCCCTGCTGCTTTAACGCAGCCAGAAGAGAGCGGTTGTAGGTGGAATACTGAAGATTCACCAGTTCATGCGTTCTTGCCCCGATCAGTTCCAGCTGCTGCTCTGCCTTCAGCCCGGCAATGTCGGTTTTCTTATATTTTGCATGGACCATATCCTTTAAGGATGCCACACGCACCATGAAAAATTCATCCAGGTTGGAAGCGGTAATACTTAAGAACTTCAACCGCTCAAACAGTGGAATGGACTTGTCCCTCGCCTCGCCCAGAATCCGGAAATCGAATTCCAGCCAGCTCAGCTCACGGTTTACATAATTTTCAGGTTTCAGATATTTTTCATCAATCTCTGCCATGGCCTACACTCTCCTTTTTTGTCTTAAAACCGGACGGATTCCAAAAATCTCTTCAAAGAAATCTCCCTTATCCGCAATCGATATGGATTCCAGTGTTACATCTGCTGCACATTCTGTCTGAATCAGAAGCTGACCATCTTTTACGTTCAGACGGCAGTCCTTCAGTTTTCCCGCATGCCCACGGTCCATGGAATTGGCAAGCCGCAAAATGGCGGTCAGCTTTGCAATTACAATAGAAAGATCTTCCGTGGAAACCAGGCGGCTGTCACGGGATAGCTTCTCGGATACCTCCACCTCGTTATAGCGGAATTTCTGCTGGTGGTACTTTACTACATTCGCCACAATTTCCCGCTCCACATGCGACAGACCAATGATCTCAGTCGCCATAATGATATTGTAACCACAGTCTGTAGAGCCGCGCATGGTAACAAACTTGCCGCAGGAATGTAAATTTGCCGCGATCTGCAAAAGCAGGCGTTCCCGCTGTCCCAGACCATGGTATTTCTTTAAGCTGTCAAATACCTTCAGCGCAGCCTCTTCCACATTCTGGATATGCGGCATATGGCACTTATAACGCTTTGCCATATTGCGGGATGTCACGATAATATCATTTTCAAAGCTATGGTTAAAGCGGATCAGTTTTTTGTCCTCCGCATATTCGGCAGCCATGCCATCCGTCATGCGGATGCCCGGTACCCACATAAGCTCCGCCCCCGTGATCTCCAGCATCCGCTTGTAGATGGCTGCTGCCGGGAACAGAAGGCTTGCGTATTCCTCGTTTACATCAAAAAAATCTTCCGCCTGAGCCAGGGTCATGCCCTTTAACCGCTCATAAAACTGGTTGAAGTCCTGAATCGTAATCTGCTCGGAGCGCTTTCCGCCATCCATCTTATAGTAAAGAGGAAGGATCGGTTCCCCAATTGCGATCAGATTTTTCACCTCACGGTCTTTTAAATACATTTTCCGGTAAGTAACCAGTTCATTGTCGATCAGTTCTGCGATCAGGTTCTGTGCCCCCTGCTGAGTGAGCTTCTCATGCGCGATCAGCTCCCGCAGGCGCAGCACACCGAGCGGCAGGTTCTGGGTGGAAACCAGCGCGTCTTTATCAAACAGGGATGCCTGCATGCTTCCAAAACCAACATCCACGATGGCAGTTCCGCGCTGGATGTTTTTCTGGAATTCCGCATCCTTTGCAGCGATCGCCTTGTAGCTGATAAAACGCTGCTCCGAGTTGCTGATGATCTTTACGTCCACACCGGTCCGGACCCGGAGCTGTTCCAGCACGATCTGACTGTTTCTTGCCTCCCGCATGGCGCTGGTCGCATAAGCCCGGTATTCCTTCACCTGATACTCCTTCATGATCTGCACAAAATCCTTTAAAACCTGGCACATTTCCTCTACCAGGCGATAGCTGATCTTTCCAGTGTTGTAGGTGTCCTTGCCGAGTGCGATCATATGCTTTACCTGATCGACCGAACGGATCACCCCTTTTTCTGTAATTTCATAGATGCCCAGTTCCAGTTCAAAAGAACCGACATCGATTGCTGCAAATGTCCGTACCATAAGCTCTCCTTCCCTGCCCGAAAACGCACACACCATCCATTTCTGCTTCCAGGCAAACCTTCCAAATGCGCAGAACGGCCCGGCAAATCCGCACTGCCTCGTGCGGTTTTACCGAACCGTTATGCATTAGTAATTGCCAAGGATCTTAAAATTCAATGCCTCCGCGCCGATTCCGCGCAGTGCATTTGCCACACCTGCATCCTGCAGGCTTCCCTCAATGTCTACAAAGAAACGATACTCCCAGTTTTTCCCCGGGACTGGCCGGGACTCGATCATCATCATGTTGACATGGTTGAAGATAAAATGTCCCAGCATGTTGAACAGGGAACCGCTGGTGTGCGGAAGTTCAAAGCAGATGCTGACCTTTCCTGCATTCTTACAATAAACTTTCCGGTTTGTCAGAATGATAAACCGGGTCGTATTGCCATGATTGTTCTGAATGGCCATCTTTAACGGCTCTAATCCGTAAAGTTTTCCTGCGATCTCGCTGGCTATCGCCGCCTGGGTCTTGTCCCCCTCCGCAATGACGCGCTTTGCAGCTACCGCCGTGTTTTCCACGCTGATCTGCTTTAACCCATTATCATTCAAAAACTCCGAACACTGCATCAGTGCCTGTGGATGGGAATACACCGTCTTAATATCGGAAAGCTTCGCTCCAGGCACGCCAAGCAGCACATGATTGACCGGGACAAACGTCTCTGCCACAATGTAATTGTCATAGCGGGTCAGCAGATCATACATATTGACCACCGCTCCAGCCGATGAATTTTCAATCGGCATAACCGCATAATCCGCATTGCCCAGCTGGACTTCCCGCACCGCATCCTCAAACTGCGGTACATGGTACATATTGGCATGTTCCCCAAAATACTTGATCGCCGCAGCGTGGCTGTAGGCACCTTCCACGCCCTGGTAGACCACACGAACGCCTTCCATGGGAAGCTTATCCAGGCAGTCAAAGCCCAGCTTGGTCCCCACACCGTGCTGCGCCAGAATGGAATACTGGTATTTCCGGCTGATGGTCATCATCTGGGAAAACAGTTCATGCACCGCGATCTGGTTAAATTCGCTGTTTGCCATGGCACTCACCGCAGCCAGCTTCTGTTTTTCCCGCTCTGCATCGTATACCGCCATGCCGGAAGCGATCTTGGTTTCTGCCACTTTCCCACAGATTTCCATGCGTTTTTCAAACAACTCTACAATTTCTTTATCAACTTCATCTAATTGCATTCTGTACTTCGTTAAATCCACGATTTATCCCCTCCGCATCTGCCGGCGTTCTTCCTGCTCTCTTACCAGCATTTCTTTGATTTTTGCCTCGGTGTATGCACCGGCACGTTTCCGGTCCTCCGCTGGGAGTTCTTTGATGTAAAATGGCTCTCCAAATTCCATCGTCACATGAGACGGGCGGATAAACGGGAAATGCTGTTCCAGAATCTCAGCAGTACCGGTAATGGCTACCGGAACGACCGGACAGCCGGACTTCTCCGCAATCTTCAAGCTTCCTTCTTTAAAATCCAGAAGTTCCGTCGGATCCTCTGCCTTGCAGCGGGTTCCCTCCGGAAAGATCCACATGGAGGAACCGTCTTTTACCTTTTCAATTCCTTCCAGGATCGTCTTTAAACCTGCTTTGATGTCCTTACGATCCAGGAACAGACAGTTCACGTTGCGCATCCAGTCACGCAAAAGCGGAATCTTTTCCATTTCTTTTTTTGCCACAAAGCCAGTCTGCCCCGGCACAACAATATAGCCGCTCACAATATCAAAGTAGCTTCTGTGGTTTCCCACATAAAGCACCGGCTTATCCGGAATGTTTTCAAATCCTTTTACCGTTAACGTAGAACCGGTCAACCGGAAAATCATATGAAAAATCTGCTTCACTACCTTTAACGCATATTCTTTCTGGCGGTTTTCGTTGTTCTTCCAAACATATTTTTCTCCGATCAGAAGCGGCAGTGCGCTCACCAGGAGAAATACCACAACTACCAGGAGAATCAGTATTACTCGTATCATCCCACACCTCATTTGTCTCGCAGCTTATTTTTTCCACTGCTCCATTTTTTAGATTTATACCGTAGATTCCAGTATATAAAAAAAGAGAGGCAAAAACAAGTCATTCGCCTCTCTTTTTTTCATTGCTTTGTAAAGTATGACGCAATTTCCGCAAGCGTGTCCACACAGCCATCCGGCGGGCAGGTGCCTCAGCTTTCCCTTTGTTTCCGCCCGGGCAGACATCTGCTCCGGATCATGGAGATCCGTTCAAATAAAAGTCCTGCCAGAAACCACAGCGGCGCAAAATCCAGACGGATCAGACCATTCACACTCGTCTGATACCCCGTGTAGTCCCAGGGGCAGATTCCTTTCGACTGTAAAAAAGCACCGGACAGATACTCTGCCGTGAAAATAAGTACCATATACAACAGACCATGCCGGATGATCCAGTCCGCCGGACTAAGCGGTCCGTCACCGATCCAGCGGTCAACCAGTCTGCCGATCGGTGCCAGAACAGCCCCGCAGCCATAAATCGGAAACATCAGAAGCGAGGTCTGCCCCATCAGCCGCCAGTCATGGGCAAGAATGGACTCGGTGGAAGTAAAGATCACTTCCAGGCACCAGCCGGTAACCCCACACAGGAAAAAATGAAATAGAAATCGTTTTAATGTGTTCATACGATTAATATAACGTTTTTTCCTGCATTTTATTCCGTTCAGATTTCCTGTTTTTTTATTTCTTATTCTGCGGCCGGGTTTTCTTTCATGAATTTCAGCAGTGCATCACGCTTCTCATCCAGATAACGTCCCCACTCTTCCGGATCGATCCATACGGTGCGATCCGCTCCGTTTTTGATCGCTTCCAGTTTTTCCGGCATGTGATTGTTAATGCAGTGGTTTCCTAAGAAGAAATCCACATGCTCGTTCCGCACTTTTTTGAGGGATTCCAGATAAACCTCGCGCATATGGCACTTCGGATCCCCGATCTCAGTCAGATAATCGGTTGCCAGGGTATTGAAGCCGAAACCACCATAATATCCTGCACGCACGGTACGGTCTCCTTCCGTCACATCAAAGAAGATTGCGATGCATCCTTCGGTGTGTCCCGGTACCAGGTAAAACTTCATGGTGACATTGCCAAAGGTCATCTCATCGCCATCGCGGATCACACCATCCGGTTCACACGGAGCATCCACAAGGTCCGGGCTGTCCTGGATAAAGGATTTTTCCGGATGTTCGCGGTACATAATCGCATCCGGTTCGCCCATATAAATCTTTGTGCCGAACATATCGCGCATAAATTTTGCGCCGCCAACATGATCGACATGGCCGTGGGAAAGCAGGATCCACTTCACATCAGCCGGATCAAAACCAGCTTTCCAGATGGAATGGATCAGCATGGCGGTATTGCCGCAGTTTCCGGCATCGATCAAAAGAAGTCCGTCCCCGGTATCGATCAGATGCACACATACCCAGCTGTCTCCTACATAATAAACATTTCCGAACATACGAAACGGCTCCATATAACGCTCCGTCTGCTTCGTCCAGTATTTGGACATCGGGTTCTTTTCAAATTCTGCTCTTTTTGCAAGATAGTTTTCATAATCTTTTACAATGCTCATGATAATCTCCTCTCTCTATTGTAAGCTGCATCGGCAATGATTTACCGAAACCTTCTGCTTATCATCTTATAATCCAAAAACGCGGCACAAAAGAATCCTCCCTGTGCCGCGTCTTCCTTATTTCATCAGTTCGCGCACCTGACGTACACGTTCCGTGATAAAATCTGCCCATACCGTATCATCCAGATATGGCTGATTTTCATGGGTATACTGTCCTGCTCTGTCTACGATCTCAATCTGGTTCGGATGACTCGGCAGTGCAATATCTACATGAATCTTCTTTAACTTCTCTGCATCCTCAAAGAAGCGGTCACGAAGAGCCGGAGTTAAGTACTTGCTGGTCGCATAGTACTTATCGTTCATGGTATTCGCTCCGACACCACCGTGCATGGCAACCACATACTCATCACCGGTTACCGGGTTCTTCTCTTTCCAGAAAAAGCTGGTACAGCCAATGGTATGTCCCGGAGTCAGCATGGTCTGGACGCTGATGTTTCCGAGGGTTACCGGTTTCTCATCGGAATAGAACTCATCCGGTTCAAAGTTCTGTACATGGGAGCCGGAATCCGGAATCATGGTTTCCTCCGGACAGCTCTTCATGAATACATAGTCCTCTTTGGACATATAAACCTTTGCTCCGGTCAGCGCCTTCATTTCAGCTGCTGCTCCGCAGTGATCGAAATGCGCATGGCTGATCAGGATTTTCTTAATATCAGTCGGCTTGTATCCCAGTGCATAGATAGAATCTACAAGCAGATACGTGCTCTCCGGAATTGCGCTGTCGATCAGGATCAGTCCATCGCCTGTATCGATCAGATAGCAGCCAACCCAAGTCTGACCTGCTACATACCAGGTGTTCGGAGATACCTGAAACGGCTTGATTGCCAGTGTCCACGGCTCATGTACAAGAGTTTCTACCGGATGTGGGATTGCCGGGCTACAATGAAATGACATAATTTTTCTCCTAACTAACTATTATTTTGCCTTTTTTGTTTTTGCAAGAATGGTACGGATGATCGGTGAAAATACGCATCCGATACCGATCAGCATCATGATGCAGGAAATCGGTCTGGTGAAGAAGGTTGCTGCACTTCCGGTGTACTGGAATGCCTTTAACATATTGCTCTCCAGAGTCGGTCCCAGAATGAATGCCAGGATCAGCGGAGCAGTCGGCATACCGGCATAAGCCATGAAGATACCAACAACTGCGAATGCAAGCATCATGCCGCATTTGTACAGGCTTCCGGAATCAACATAGGCACTGACCATAGAGATGATCAGCAGTGCCGGATACATGTAATGATACGGAATCTTTAAGATCTGCGGGAACAGACGGATACCGAAAATCTGCATAACCAGTACCAGACATGCAACAACTGCAACCGTTGCAAACATCAGATATACGATATGACCACTGTTTTTGAATACCATCGGGCCCATCTCAAGGCCATGGATGGTCAGGGCACCAATTAACAGTGCAGTGGTGGAGTCTCCCGGGATACCAAGTGCTGCCATTGGGATCATTGCTCCGCCGATGGAAGCGTTGTTTGCAACCTCCGGAGCCCAGATACCAGCCGGATTACCTTTACCGAAAGAATCCGGATCCTTGGAAGCATTCTTTGCGGAAGAATAAGCAACCAGGTTGGAAAGGCCAGAGCCCATGCCAGGAAGGAAACCGATTCCAAGACCAATCAGGAAAGAACGGATGATATTCACGATCTGCTCTTTAAACTCTGCCAGGGTAATACCAAGACCACGCACACTCTTTGTGTCTACCTCCGGCAGTGCGCCGAAGCCTTTTGCGTAAGCAACTACGATGGTGCTGACACTGAATACACCGATTAATACGATGGTCATGCCAAGGCCACTCATCAGGTACATATTATCAAATACGAAACGCGGTGCTGCATCAATTGGAGAATATCCTACAGATGCAAACAGAAGACCGATACATGCAGAAGCAAGACCTTTAAACATATTGCCCTTGGAAATAGCAAGTACCATGGTAATTGCTACGAAACAAAGTGCGAAATACTCCCACGGTCCCATTAAGAATGCCACATCTGCTACAAACTCGCTGCAGAACGATGCGATGATGGCGCTGAAGAAAGTACCGGTGAAAGATGCAAACATACCAATTGCAAGTGCTTTACCCGATTTACCCTGCTGGCTCATTGGGTAACCATCCCAACAGGTAGATACTGCAGATGCAGAACCAGGAATGCCAAGAAGAACGGAACCGATAAATGCACCGGAACATCCTCCGATCCAGAGTGCAAGCAGGAAAATAACTGCTGTGCCGGAATTCATGCTGTATGTAAGCGGCATAAACAACATAACTGCCAGTGTGCCGGACAGACCCGGAATTGCACCGAAGATAATTCCGATTGCAGTTCCCACAATCATCAAAAGGATGTTAAAGGGCTGTGCCAGCTGTGAAATGATATAGGGAAAATTAGCTATCATAAATTCTTACCTCCTAAAACAGCGCGCCGCTCGGCAGGCTGAGTCCGAATACGTAGATGTAAACTACATAGATAATTGCAGTGAGTAGTACGGAATAAATCACTCTTCCTTTTACCGTGCTCTTGCTGCCTTTCGCAAACAATGTAGTCAGACCATAGGTAACAAACGGGGTAGTAATCAGATAACCGATCAGGCTGGCAGCAAATACATAAACTGCTAAAACAACCATGGCAACCAATGCCTTAATCCAACCCTGCTTTGATAAAAACGGTTTTTCATCTTCCAGCTTTTCCTTGCAGCCCTCTAAAAATACTCCGGCGCCGCAAACAACAAAACCAAATGCTGCGATCATCGGCAGCGCTTTCGGTCCCGGGTAAGACAGGGTAAATGGAACAGAAAGCTGATTCGTCATCACAAATACGATGATTCCGAGGATTACCAGCACTGCGCCGGCAACCTGATCTCTCTTTAACTTCATAGAAACCTCATTTCCTTTCTTCATATCTTGAAACGAATGGGGCTGCCCTGCGGCAGCCCCATTTTGCCTGCATCTACTGCTGCAATATTATTTCTGTTTCAGACCAAGCATCTCAACAACGCTGTTTAAAGAATCTCTCTGAGCGGTCAGTTTCTTCATGCCCTCTTCCTGGCTGAAGAAAGTCATATCAAATCCTGCAGGTTTTAATACATCCTGTACATCCTTATTTACTACAGCGCTCTCGAAGTAATCATGTAAAGCGGTAACAGTCTCTGCTTTCATATCCTTCGGTCCAAGTACCAGGAACAGAGTAGAGAATGTGCAGTCATAACCCTGATCTACCAGGCTGGTAACACCCGGAAGAATGGTGCTCTCGCCACCGGTCTCATCAACAGAGAAGCAAGCCAGTGCTTTTGCCTTACCGGACTCAACATACTGTTTTGCCTGGTTCTGGTTTACAAATGCTGCGGTAATGCTGCCGCCAACCAGTGCAGTCAGTTTCTCGGTATCGGAACCTGCTTCTACATATTTTACCTCGATTCCTGCTGCCTGTGCGAACAGACCAGACATGATGTGGGAGCTGCCGCCGGTCTCAACACCTAAAAGAACGCTTCCCGGAGCTGCCTTTGCTGCCTCTACCAGATCATCGGTGGTGTTGTAAGGAGAATCACCCGGTACTACTAATGCATATCCGGTCTTCTCGGTGCCCTCACCTACTGCGATTACGGTGAAATCATCTACTGCATTGTGGTCATATACACCCGTTGCAGATTTAATTAACATGGTTGTATGGAAGAATAACAGGGAGCTTGCATCCGGTTTTGCAGTACGGATCTTCTCCATTGCCACTACGCCGCTTCCGTCTGTATTGTTCTGAACGGTTAAGTTGCTTCCGGAATCTTTTGCTACCTGGGTAGCGATTGCTCTTGCAACTACGTCGGTACCGCCGCCTGCTTTTGCCGGAACCTGTAACTCAATGTTCTTCGGAAGACCACTTCCTGAAGAGCTGCCGCCGCAACCAGTCAGAGCTGTCATTGCCATAACCCCTGCCAGCATCACGCTTAATAACTGTTTTTTCATAACCCATTTCTCCTTCTCGCTTATTTTAAAAACTTACATATTTTTATCGATATGCTTGTTTTTTTTGGATATTTTGATTATACTTCTTTTGTAGTCTTAATTCAACTTATCATATTTTATATTTTTTCTTAGTTCAATTAAGAGATATATCAAAGGGGGATTTATTATGGATTTAAAACAGATTGAAAATATGATCGCCATCGAGCAGGAACAAAGTATTTCCAGAGCTGCGGAAAAGCTTTTTCTGACCCAGTCAGCACTGAACCAGCAGTTATTAAAATTGGAAAAAGAACTCGGCACGCCACTTTTCGAGCGGCGCAAGCACAGCATGATCCCGACCTTCGCCGGGCGCATTTACCTTACAACCGCCCACAAGATGGTCGATATGAAAAAAGAAACCTATAAAATCATTTCCGATATTTCCGGAGAAAACCTTGGAGAGATTGCTGTTGCATATACGCCCGAAACCGGTGCTGCCATGTTTTCTAAGCTCTATCCTGTTTTTCACCGGCAATATCCAAATATCACATTCCGAATCCGCGAAGAACGCGTGAAAAAAATGGAACAGCTGGTTCTGAAAAACGAAGTGAACTTTGCTTTTCTGACCTATGTAGAAGGAATGAAACATCCGGACCTGGATTATCTCGACATGGATACCGAGCACATGGTTCTCGGGCTGCCTATCAACCATCCGCTGGCACACCTTGCCGGAAAAAACAGCCATGAAACGCTTCCGCTGATTGACTTAACATTACTCAAAAATGATAGTTTCATCCTTTTAAGCAAAGAAACCCGCATGCGCGACATGATCGACCATGCCTTCGCCCATGCAGGTTTTCACCCGAATGTTTTATTTGAGTCTGTAAGCACCCACACCGTGATCAATATGGTAAAAGAACAGATCGCTCCCGCCTTTTTCCCGCAATCCTATGTAGACGGTTCTGCACCGATTGCTTACTTTACCGTGGCCCCAAATCAGCGTTGGTCCCGCAGTGTTGCCTTCTTAAAAGGATGCTATTTCACACGCCCGGAAAAATATTTTATTGCTCTTGGCACCGATTATATGCGCGGCAAACTGCCGGAACACTTAAGAGGACTCACACAAACTGATTCTTCTGTGGATCGTAATGATAATCAATCGCATCCAGTTTACTGCTGATTTCCTCTTGGCTCAAATCGTAAACCGCGCACAGTTCGTCCAGGCTGTCATAATTGTCCCGCAATTGGGTGTTTAAAAAGCTCATCAGCATAACCGGATCTTTTGGAATTGATGCCATAATTTTTTATTTCCTTTCTTTTTGCAAAATGCTATAATATTGTTATTGTTCAAATCCGTTGCAGCTTCTCCATGCATGGGCTGCAGCACAATATTATAATAGAACGAATTGACAAAGATCACAAGTTTTTTGCAACAGGAGGCCAGACCCAAATATGAAAACCCCAAAGAAGAACCTGAAACGTATCCTTATGATCGCCACCGGCGGCACCATCGCCTCCAAGCGCAGTGAGGATGGCTTAAAGCCACTGATTACATCAGAAGAACTCCTCGGCTATGTCCCGGACGTAAAAGAATTTTGTGAAGTGACCGCCATGCAGGTCATCAACATCGACAGCACCAATATCCAGCCAAAACACTGGCTGTTAATTTCTTCTACCATTGAAAAGTACTACGATCAGTTCGATGGCTTTGTGGTCTGCCACGGCACCGACACCATGGCTTACACCGCATCTGCGCTCTCCTACCTGATCCAGAATTCACCGAAACCGATCGTCATTACCGGCGCGCAAAAACCGATCGATCTGGAGATCACCGATGCAAAGACCAACTTAAGCGACAGTTTTCTCTTTGCCAGCTGCGATAAAGCACACGGTGTCAACATTGTCTTTGACGGTAAAGTCATTGCCGGTACCCGCGGCAAAAAGGAACGCACCAAAAGCTACAATGCCTTTTCCAGCATTAACTTTCCTTATATTGCTACGATCCAGGACAACCACATTATCTTCTATCTCGACGATAAAGACCGTCTGACCGAGGAAGTCACCTTCTATCACAAGCTGGACAGCAAGGTGACTCTGTTAAAACTGATCCCGTCCATGAACGGCAGCATCCTGGACTATCTGTTCAAGCACTACGATGCTGTTATCATTGAATCCTTTGGTGTGGGCGGTATTCCTTCCTATGAAGATGACAGTTTCCACCGGGCGATCGAGCGCTGGGTCAATGCCGGCAAGTTTGTCATCATGACAACGCAGGTCACCAACGAGGGAAGCAACATGTCCGTCTACGAAATCGGCAAAACCATCAAAAAAGAGTTTGGTCTCCTGGAAGCTTACGACATGACCCTGGAAGCTACCGTCACCAAACTCATGTGGATCCTTGGACAGACCCACGACCCGGATATGGTAAGGGAAATGCTTTACAGCACCATCAACCGGGATATTCTGTATACAACGAAGTGGAAAGCATAAGAACCATCAGCGGTTCTCATCCGCGTTCTGGCTTTCCGGTATTACCGGAAGCCGTCCGCGGAAGAACCGCTTTTTTAATTCCTTCCAGCTGAACGGAATGATTGGGTAGATATAACTCTTTCCGGCAATCGTCTTGTTAAACACAATCGCACAGACGGAGATCACAAAGCCGATCACATAACCCCACACGTCAAACACCGCGGTAAACAACAGCATGATGATCCGCATAAATTTCAGTGCATATCCCAGTTCAAAGCTCGACTGGCTGTAATTTGCAATCGTCACAAATGCCATATACAGCATAGTCTCCGAGTTGAACCAGCCGGATTTCACCGAATATTCTCCCAGTACGATGCCCGCAATGACGCTGAGCGGCGTTGTCAGCATATTTGGCGTGTTGATCGCCGCCAGACGCAGACCGTCAATCGCAAATTCCAGGATCAAAAGCTGAAAGATCAGCGGCACATAAGTCACATCCGAAAGCTTGGTAAAGGCCAGCCACTGCGGCAGTGCGTCCGCATGCATCATGGCAAGAAGCCAGGTCGGCGTCAGTAAAAGACATAATACTGCTGTTGCCATACGGGACAGCCGCAGATACGTCCCCGTCACAGGTGGAAAATAGTAATCATCTGCTTCCTCAATAATGTCAAACACGGAGGATGGCAGCACCATAGCCGCCGGAGAGTTGTCCACCAAAATGACGATATTTCCTTCCAGAATACACGCCGCCGCAGTGTCCGGGCGCTCTGAAAACTTGAATTTCGGAAACGGGTTAAACCATTTATGAGGGAAAATCCCCTCCGCCAGACTCTCCTGGTTCATCGTCAGCGCATCCACCCGCAGGTTTTGGATGCGGTTCCGGATCTTATTTAAAAGCTCTTCATCGATGCGTCCATCCATATAGCAGACCGCTATGTCCGTGTGGGAACTGTTTCCGGCTGTCAGGATCTCCATGATCAGCTTCGGGTCCCGGATCCGGCGGCGGATCAGCGCCGTATTAAAGATCAGCGTCTCCACAAAACCGTCCCGGGAGCCGCGCAGAACCTTGTCTTTTTCCGGTTCCTCCACACCGCGCGCCGGGTAAGTACGGCAGTCCAGCATCAGGCATTTGTCGTACCCGTCAACCAGAACCGCCGTGATTCCGCTCAGCAGCTGTACGATCATGTCCTTTTCGTTGTCGACCAGGCTTACTTCTCCATAAGGCATATATTTTTTGGAAAAACCGTGCGCGTCTTTTGGCATATCCTCCGGCTTAATGCTCCACCACGCCTGTAATACCTTTAAAAGGACCTCATCCTTGGTCAGCCCATCCACAAAAAGCAGACACGCCTGCTTTTCTCCGATCGTGATCGCCCGGTAAACTACATCGAAATTCTTTTCCAGGCTCAGCGTCTGTTTTAAATGTTCCAGATTTTCTGACAGATTTTTTGAAAACTGCATGCTGCAGTTCCTCCTTTCTTTCAAGAAACACGTTCCGTTCTTTCTGTTTCTCATATGGCATATCTGAAATACGCATAGAATCATTCCATTTTCCGTATAGTATGTCAGAATTCCCCTGTCTTATACCCGGCGCTGCATCATGAAACTTGCACAAAGAATTTCCTGTTTCAAGCCCTAAAAAAAAGTTTTTCTGTCACATTTTTTGTTTTTCTTTAAGATGCACACGAACGTCTTTGCATAGCGGACACGTGTATACAATTTGAGCAGTTTTCCCTCTCCAAAGTGCACAATCTTCTTAAAATTGCACAATTTTCCTTGACGCTACCACAAAACAATGATATAGTGTGTTTTGTAAGAAAGACATGAGCGCCATCACTCCGGCGCCTTTTATTTTCTTAACTGGTATGGGGATACCAAGCGAAGACTGTATTGTGTAACGGTTTTTGATCGTGACCAGGAGCTGCTTTCTGTGGGGGAAAAGCGGCTCCTATTTTTTTGTGTTCATAGGAGTTTCTTGACATAAAATAATACAAATGTTAATATCATATCATAAAGTTATCCAGAGTTATGAATAGTTATCCATCAGTATATAAGTTATCCAAAGTTATGAACAGTTATCCATTTATGCCAAACTGCAAGCAGATAGCTGCAGTACGTTCACACATACATGCAGACTCACTGCTGAGCATGCATGTCCAGATTTAGGAGGCTCATATGAAACGAGACAATCCCTTCACCCTCACATTCGGAAAACAGCCAATCAAATACATTAACCGTTATGAAAGCACCGATAATATCCTTTCCACCTTTGAGGCAGATAACCCGATCAGCCAGACTTATCTGATCAGCGGTATCCGCGGAAGCGGGAAAACGGTGCTTATGACTTCTGTTTCCAATCAGCTGCGGAACTCTGACGAATGGGTCATAGTCGACCTGAACGCCACCCAGCCTCTGCTGCAGGAGTTTGCCATGCGTCTGCTCGATGCCAGCAAGCAGATTCCAAACATTTTTGAAAAAGGATTCGAGATTTCTGTCGCAGGCTTCGGAATCGGATACAATGGAATTACAGAAGAGCGGGACAGCGTGAGCAAAATCGAAACGCTTCTGGACAGACTCAATAAAAAAGGAAAAAAGGTACTGATCACCATCGATGAGGCTGTCGCAAACGAAAATATGCGGATTTTCGCCAGTCAGTTCCAGATCTTTATCCGAAAAAACTATCCGGTATTCCTGATCATGACAGGACTCTATGAAAACATTTACGAAATCCAGAATGACCCGGTTCTGACTTTTTTGCTTCGTGCTCCCAAGATCATTCTTGGTCCGTTAGGCATCAATCAGATCAAAAACGAATATCAGAATATCTTCCAGATTGATGACGAAAAAGCCCGGCAACTGGCTAATATCACCATGGGCTATGCTTTCGCTTTTCAGGCGCTTGGCATGCTATACTGGGAGTATCACGATGAAAAACCACTTGACTGGATTCTAAAGGAACTGGATGGTCTTCTGGAAGACTTTGTTTACCGGAAAATCTGGAGCAGTTTATCTCCACTGGAAAAACAGATTGTCTCGGCCATGCCAGAACAGGGTACAAAAATAAAAGTAAAAGAGCTTTGCGATAAGCTGGAAATGAAAGGCACTACCTTTTCCAAATACCGGGAACGCCTGATCAACAAAGGGGTGTGCATTGCACCAGAATATGGCTATGTTGCACTGGCGCTGCCAAGATTTAAAAATATTACAGAGTCTTACATCGAAACAATATGATTCTCGAAATTGAATAAACTGCTATAAAATAAGAAAATACTTGTGATTTTATTCCAAAAATGCTACCATTAAGTATCATGCGGAGTTTTGCTCAGGCAAAACTCCTTTTTTTAAAACCTAACGCAATACAGGGAGGAAAGAAACATGGCATTGATCATTCCATCTAACTATGATCCCCATCTCACCGTGCGTGAGACTCAGGAAGCGATCAAATATATTCGCGACACATTCCAGAAAGAATTTGGCAAAGAGATGCACTTAGAGCGCATTTCCGCACCGCTGTTCGTCACCCAGTCCAGCGGTTTGAACGATAACTTAAACGGCGTAGAGCGTCCGGTCCAGTTCGACATCGCTGCAATCCCGGGAGAGACCGTTGAGGTCGTACATTCCCTAGCAAAGTGGAAACGTATGGCTTTAAAAGAGTATGGATTTGAGCCTGGCGAGGGTCTTTACACCAACATGAACGCGATCCGCCGCGATGAGGAGCTCGACAACCTTCACTCCTGCTATGTAGACCAGTGGGACTGGGAGAAAGTCATCACCAAAGAGGAGCGCACCATTGAAACCCTCGAGGCAACCGTTCAGACCATCTTCAAGATCATCAAGCACATGGAGCATGAGGTATGGTACAAGTATCCGCAGGCAGTAAAGCATCTGCCGGAGCACATCACCTTCATCACCACCCAGGAACTGGCAGACCGCTATCCGGACAAGACGCCGAAGGAGCGTGAGAACCTCATCACCAAGGAATACGGCTGCGTCTTCCTGATGAAGATCGGTGACAAACTTGCAAGCGGCGAACCGCACGACGGTCGTGCACCGGACTACGATGACTGGCAGTTAAACGGTGATATTCTCTTCTGGTATGACCAGTTAAACTGCGCACTGGAGGTTTCCAGCATGGGTATCCGTGTTGATGAAAAATCCTTAGAGGAGCAGTTAAAGAAGGCCGGCTGCGAGGAAAGAAAGAACCTTCCATACCACAAGATGCTCTTAAACGGCGAGCTTCCGTACACCATCGGCGGTGGTATCGGACAGTCCCGTCTGTGCATGCTGCTCTTAGACCGCGCCCATGTCGGCGAGGTTCAGGCAAGCCTGTGGCCGGAAGATATGAGAAAGATCTGCAAAGAACATAAAATTATTTTACTGTAATACGAATCAGCGGAAGCGCCACCGGCGCTTCCGCGGCATACACGCAAAAAGAAAGACCGGACAGTGCGCAGGCACGATCCGGTCTTTCTTTTTGTTTTTTTCAATTGAATCAGAAACATATTAGAGGTAAAAATCCGACTGGCAATACTGGATCTCACCTGCAATCATGGTTAACTGCGGTACCAGAATCTGGCTGCATACGATCTCATCATCGCAGAAATCTTTCTGGATATACTGGCGTTCCTTTAAGTCAAAGACTGCGATATCTGCGACCGCTCCTGCCTTTAAGGTTCCAATCTGTCCTTCCATGCCCATCAGCTTTGCCGGGGTTTCGGTCACGGCACGGATGATGTCATTTAAGCTTACGCCCAGTGCCAGATATTTGGAAATGACAAGCGGAAGGTTCTTTGCATACGGCGGCATGTTGAACTTATCCACCGTAAGATCCGTGGAGATCACATCCGGCAAAAAACCTGCTGTCAGTGCCCGCTTCGCTGCCTTTAAACCAAAATTTCCTTTGCCGTTAGCTGCATCAAAGATCACACCGCGCTCTCTTGCTTTTAATACCAGCGGATCAATCTTGCCATCCTCCGATGCGATCGGGTTTCCTGCTCCCTGGAAGCAATGGCAGAAAATATCGCCCGGGCGCAGACAGTCAGCCAACTCCCCAGCCGTAACCGGAGAGTTGGTGGTATGAACACAGACACGAAGGGAAGTGCCCAGACGTTCATTCAACTCATCGGTCAGCTTTACGACAGCACGTAGGTAA
Organism: Clostridium sp. AF32-12BH; assembly: GCF_003477935.1. Lineage (NCBI taxonomy): Bacteria > Bacillati > Bacillota > Clostridia > Eubacteriales > Clostridiaceae > Clostridium > Clostridium sp. AF32-12BH. The sequence goes on from NZ_QUEH01000001.1 coordinate 287,762, forward strand.
TCTGCACCGGTCTCATCCGGCACAACACCTTTGGAAAGACGGATCTTTAAGCCCAGGATGTTATCCCGGTTTGCCTCGATCACCCGCTCCATCTTTTCTACGTTGTAGAGTGCCGGGTTAAAATCCTCGCAAAGCTTTGGATCGAGCTGTCCACCGCCATACACAGTCAGAAATCCTTTTACGCGGACCTGGGACTGCGCGATCACGGACTTGTAAAATGCCTCATAGGTAGAGGTTCCCGCGCTTCCCGCATCCACTGCAGAGGTAGTTCCCTGCGCAATCATCATATCCGGATGAATGCAAATGGAACTTCCCTCATGGAACAGGTGGGTATGAAAATCGATCAGTCCCGGAGTTACCAGCTTGCCGGATGCATCGATGATGCAATCTGGATTGCACTCTGCCGTTTCTCCTTTTACGTCTGCGATGCGCATATTTTTAATGTAAATATCCTTGATCTCGTCGATGCCCGCTGACGGATCCACAACACGTCCGCCCCGGATGATATAATCTACTTTCATTCCAGTCTCCTTTTATTATAGGGCTGTCGCAAAACGAAGTCCAAAACTTTCCATATATCAAGTTATGTACATTTTGCGACAGCCCCTGTCTACTCATGTTATTTTTTTCAGTTTGTGCTTACACAATACCTAAAGTACCGATGATGCATGCCAGAATTGCACAGCAGAACGGCATGATTGCACAGGTAATGAATACATATTTGTAGGTATCCTTCTGGGAGGTCTTAGCAATCTGGTTGCAGACAACCATACCGGATGCGTGTGGCATTGCATCAAAACCAGAAGATGCGATACATACAACACGGTGGAGCATAGCCATATTCAGTCCGGATGCTGCCAGGTATTCTCCCATGGAACTTAAGAAGATGTTCAGTCCGCCTGCGGAAGAACCGGTGATCGCTGCGATCACGTTGATAGAGATCAGTGCTGTGATCAGCGGGTTTGCATCCATGTTTACCAGAGCTGTGGTAATGCTCTCATAAGCCGGGGAAGCAGATACTACAGAACCAAAGCCCATGATGGAAGAAGTAGCGATCAGGGAGCTTAAGCCGCCGCCTGCACCGTTGGAAACAGCCTCTTTCACATTCAGACGGTCTCTGTACAGAACGCAACCTACGATAATTGCGCAGGTCATAGCAATTGCAACTGCATAGGAAGACGGGATGCTGGTCAGAGACTGGATACCAAACATCAGAACCAGAAGAACTACGATCGGAGCGAAACATGCGCCGATGGAAGGTGTCTTTCCTTCATCTACTGCATTTAAATCCATGATATCCTCACCCGGGCTTGCTACGAAGTGCTCACCGGCTGCTTTTGCTTTTTTGATCTGCCAGTTTAAGAACAGGTAAGCAGACACAAACATGATCACGGAACAGATCAGACCGATAGAAGCACCTGCATAAGCAGTGGTTCCGAAATACTGGGTCGGAATCAGGTTCTGGGTAGACGGGGAACCCGGAAGCATTGCCATACATACAGTAACCGGGCATACCATGATGGTAGCAACGATCAGCTTCTTCGGGATATCTGCCTTCTGGAACAGTGCTACTGCGATCGGATACAGGGAGAATGCGATGATGAAGGTTCCGATTCCGCCATAGGAAAGAACCAGGCCGGTCAGCATAACAACAAGCACTACTGACTTCTCGCCAAGAAGCTTGAGCATCTTGTTTGCAATACCAACGGATGCACCACTGTCACCCATGACTTTTCCGAAAATAGCACCCAGCATAAACAGCAGGAACCAGTTTCCGGCAAATCCGGACATTCCGGTCATAAATTTCTCAGACAATGTAGTTACAGGATCCATTGCATTGAATGCAATAACGATCAGGGCACCAGCCAGTGATACGATAGCCATGTGCCAGTTTTTCCAGATCAGTGCAATGACACATACGATTGCAACGATCAACCCTAAAACACCAAACATTTTGTAACTCCTCCTTTGTTTTGTATGCCCTTATGTTAGCATGAAACAGATAAAAGTTGAACTTATAGTAATCCATGATTACTAGAAGTTCAACTTCTTTCTAGGTTTACAAAACTGCCTGATTTTTGTATAATAGTCACAAAAATAACAAAAGAGATCCACCTCCGACAGCTTCTGCTGCCGGAAGACAACATCCGGCTAAAACAACACACATAAAAGGGGAAACTTACAATGGATACAAGACAGCTAAAATACATTCTGACCATTGCAGAATGCGGCAGCATTTCCAAGGCTGCAGATAAGCTTTTTATCTCCCAGTCCGGCTTAAACCAGCAGCTGATCCGTATAGAAAAAGAAATGGGCATCCCGCTTTTTGAGCGGGACACCCACCATCTTGCCACGACCGAAGCCGGGGCGATCTTCCTGCGCTACGCCCAGGAAACCTTAAACCGTGAAAAACAGATGCATGCCATGATCAGCGATGTCATGGACGGAAATGTAGGCGAAATCCGGGTCAACCTGGCCATGGAGCAGGGAATCGAGCTCTTCTGCGAGATCTTCCCGGAATTCCACGCAAAATATCCCCAGATAGAACTAAAGCTTGAGGACCATATCGTCGCAGACCAGTACAAGCTGCTTGCAGAAAGCAAGCTTGATATCGGCATGGTCATGGTTAAAAACCATGACATAGAGAATTTGGAATATGTCCATTTAGCCAACGAGCGTTTTCTTCTCGGCGTTCCAACCGGCCATCCACTGACCCGTTTTTACCAGCCAACTTCCGATGGCGACTACCCGGAGATTGACTTAACACTCTGCAGGCAGGAGCCTTTTTCGCTGATGTTTGCCGGTTCCACCTTCCGTCAGGTGATCGATCCCTGCTTTGAGCGTGCCGGATTTGTTCCGAATATCATGTTTGAAGCCCGCACCAACCATGTCATTGCACTGATGGTATCCAGAGGAATCTGCCTGACCATTCTGCCAGAATCCCAGGCAAAACTCTACCCGAACCTCTGCTGGTTTCGCCTAGAGGATAACCCCTCCTGGGAAAGCTGTATGATCTACCACAAAGAGCAACCGCCCAGGAAAGCAGGGAGATATTTCATCGAGCTGGCCGTGCAGCACGCCAGGACACTCACTGCGAAAAGCAGGCCGAACTGGATGCTGGCCAAATAACAATATTGTTTATTTATTTTCGATATCGAGGATCATGTCAACTCTTCTCTGGTGGCGTCCACCCTCATATTCGTTGTCCAACCACTCATCTACGATCATCTTCGCCATCTCGACACCAACTACGCGGGCACCGAAGGTCAGGACGTTGGTATTGTTGTGTCTGCGGGACATTCTCGCGCTGTACGGCTCGCTGCAGGTGCAGACCAGAACGCCTTTTACCTTGCCTGCTGCCAGACCGATACCGATACCGGTTCCGCAGATTGCGATGCCGTAATCCGCCTCACCGGATGCTACCGCGCGACCAACCTTCTCGCCGTATACCGGGTAATCGCAGCTTTCGCTGGAGTTGGTTCCGAAGTCGATGACCTCGTAACCCTTCTGCTCTACGTATGCCTTGATGGCTTCTTTCATTTCTACTGCGGAGTGATCATTTCCCATTGCGATCTTTTTCATAATATTATCAACCTCACTAAAAAATTAATCTAATTTTGCATTCTTTCCCATTAATAACAGATCAAGGATTGTCAGCGCCGTCATAGCCTCTACTACCACAACCGCTCTCGGCACCACCACCGGATCATGGCGTCCCTTGATGGCGATCTCTACGTTTTCACCGTGGTTATTCGCCGTTTTCTGTGGCTGCGCGATTGACGGAGTCGGTTTGAAAGCCGCACGCAGCACGATCTGGCTTCCATCGCTCATGCCGCCTAAAATACCGCCTGCATGGTTGGTCTTTTTCACAACCTTACCATAAGCATCGACATAAAACTCATCGTTATTCTGGGATCCAAGCGCTTTTGCTGCTGCAAAGCCATCCCCGATCTCGAATCCTTTTACGGCGCCGATGGACATGATTGCCCTCGCCAGGCTTGCATCCAGCTTATCGAATACCGGCTCGCCAACACCAACCGGCATGCCATCTACCAGACATTCTACCACGCCGCCCACGGAATCCTGTGCAGCGATCATGCGCTCTAAAAATTCTGCAGTTTCCTCTGCTGCCACCTTATCCGGCATGTTCAGGCTGTTGTTATCGCGCTCAGAAAGATCAAAGCGCTTCGGATCGATCTCAAACTCACCGATGCTCTTCACATATGCCGTCACCGTGATACCATAGTGGGCCAGCAGCTTGCAGGCAACTGCCCCGGCTGCTACCCGGGCAATGGTCTCACGCGCGGAAGAGCGTCCGCCGCCCCGGTAATCACGGAAGCCATACTTTTGCTCAAAGCAGTAGTCCGCATGTCCCGGGCGGTACACATCCATGATCGCACTATAATCTTTGGAACGCTGGTCGGTATTGCGCACCATCATGGCGATCGGGGTTCCGGTCGTCTTTCCTTCAAACACACCGGAAAAGATCTCGACCTGGTCTCCTTCGTTTCTTGCGGTGGCAAATTTGCTCTGCCCCGGTTTTCTTCTATTTAAATAGGTCTGTACATCTTCCTCACAAAGCGGAAGTCCCGCCGGGCAGCCGTCGATGGTAACACCGACGCCTTTGCCGTGGGACTCTCCCCATGTCATGATACGGAAGATGGTTCCATAGGTTGATCCTGCCATAGTTTCCTCCGCTGTTTTCCCATTTTTCTTTCACACAAAGGTTTAAACGCCTGACGGCCTTGCACAGTGCTGCCAGATTTTTCGTCTTAATCAGTCGTCCACTTTCACAATGATGCAGCTGTTCGGCTCGTTGCACTTGATCGCATTGGAGCTCATGATCAGCAGTTTTTTCTCGTAATCGATCTTGAAAAATGTGATGGTATTGCTCTCATGGTTGATTGCCGCAATGTGCTTATCATCCGGGAAGACTGCGATATCCTTTGGATATTCTCCGCTGATCGGCAGACAGCACATCAGGGTCAGAAGACCGGTCTTCTCGTCTCTGCTGTACATGGCCACACTCTCGTCGCCTGCATTGCTGCAGAACATATGCTTCTCATCCGGAGAGAAGCGTAACGAGCAGGCTGCTGCCAAAGAGCTGTGCTTTTCTCCCATGGTAGAAATCGTCTGGATCTTCTCCACATTCGGGACACGGTCTCCGGTCTCGTAGGTAAATACGTCAATGACATTCTTCTGCTCATACATTAAATAGAAGAATTTGCCATCAGAGCTGAAGCGCAGGTTTCTCGGTGCAGATTCCATCTCACACGGGATGGTGTCTACCTGAACCAGATGCTCGTCCTTCTCGCTGAAGCGGTAGATCTTTACCTGGTCCAGACCGGAATCTACGATCATGACAAATTTGTTATCCGGAGTACGTCTGCAGCAGGTTACATGCGGGCGAAAATTACGCTCTGCTACGCTGCCCAGTCCCTTATGGAACACACCGTCCACGATCTCACCGACCCCGCCATCCTTGCGCAGGCGCAGTACCGTTGCCTTGCCATCATGGAAACCAGACACGAATACATACCGGTCTTCCTTATCCATAGACAGGTGGCAGGCTCTCATGCCTTTGGTCTTCGCGCTGTTTAAGCGGGAAAGACTTCCGTTTTCCAGAATACGGAATGCCACAACACCCTCATCCGCAACAGAATACAGGGTTTTATTATCATTGGATGCTGTTACATAGGAGGAATTGTCCACTTCCACCTCGCAGCGCTCTGTAAATGTTCCTTTTTCCACGTCTACATCGTAAACCGTGATTCCCTTGGCTTTGCCGTTGTACGAATAGGAACCGACATATGCCATATACTTTCCTTCAAAAGCCATTGCTCTTCCTCCTGTCACGCCTTCAAGTTTCTGCGTTTTTTAACCCGGTCTGCGCATAAAATGCGCAAACGTTCCAATCGTAAACAGCATACCACACATTCTCAAAAAAATCTATTCTGAATCTATTGACATACAGATATTTTCCAGTATAATGAATCTTGCTTTGTGTTTACTAAAGCTAAACTTTAAAGTGCATTTTACATTCATTTAATATTTCTAAACTTTTCGGATAGTATTATCATGGAGGACTGTTATGGATATCGGATCAAAATTAAAGGAGATACGGACGCTAAAGGGTCTGACCCAGGAAGAACTGGCAGACCGGGCAGAGCTTTCCAAGGGTTTCATCTCCCAGCTGGAACGAAATTTAACCTCTCCTTCCATTGCGACACTCACCGACATCTTACAGTGCCTCGGCACGACGCTTGGTGAGTTTTTTAATGAGACTCCGGAGGAGCAGGTCGTATTCGGAAAAGCAGATTATTTTGAAAAATACGATGCGGAATTAAAAAATGAGATCCGCTGGATCATCCCGAACGCACAGAAAAACATGATGGAACCGATCCTCATTACCTTAGAGGCCGGCGGCTCCACCTACCCGGACAACCCACATGAGGGCGAGGAATTCGGATATGTACTGCAGGGAAGCATCAACATCCACATCGGAAGCAAGACCTACCGGGCGAAGAAGGGCGAGTCCTTTTACTTTACCCCGGACAAAAAGCATTACCTTACGAGCCGTCACGGCGCATCGCTGATCTGGGTCAGCACGCCGCCAAGCTTCTAAAGCTGACCGGAGCGAACATCGCAAAGGCCGGTAGCCCGCTTTTGAGAGGGCAGCTGCATATGCAGTCAGCCCAGAGATTGAATATCACATGTAAATGAAAACAAATGTAACCATACTTTAGGAGGAATAATGCGATGGCTCAGCCCCTGATTGACTTAGTCAACATTTCAAAAAGCTTTGACAACACCATGGTCTTAGACGACCTCAATCTTTCCGTTAAGGAAAATTCTTTCGTAACATTACTGGGTCCCAGCGGCTGCGGCAAAACCACAACCCTGCGCATCATCGGCGGATTTGAGACGGCCGACACCGGAAAGGTCATTTTCGACGGAACCGATATCAGCAAACTTCCGCCGAATAAGCGCCAGTTAAATACCGTATTCCAGAAATACGCCCTGTTCACCCACATGAACATCGCGGAAAATATCGCATTCGGCTTAAAGATCAAAGGCAAATCCAAAGCCTACATCGATGACAAGATCAAGTACGCGTTAAAGCTGGTAAACTTAGACGGCTATGAGAAGCGTACCGTAGACTCCTTAAGCGGCGGCCAGCAGCAGCGTATCGCCATTGCCCGCGCCATCGTAAACGAGCCGCGTCTTCTGCTTTTAGACGAGCCGTTAGGTGCCCTGGACTTAAAGCTGCGCCAGGACATGCAGTATGAGCTGATCCGCTTAAAGAATGAGCTCGGCATCACCTTCATCTACGTTACCCACGACCAGGAAGAAGCGCTGACCATGTCCGACACCATCGTTGTCATGAACCAGGGCTACATCCAGCAGATGGGAACCCCGGAGCAGATCTACAACGAGCCGGAGAACGCATTCGTGGCAGACTTCATCGGCGAAAGCAACATTGTCCCGGGCATTATGATTCGCGACGAGCTGGTTGAGATCTTCGGTGCCAAATTTGCCTGCGTGGATAAAGGCTTCGGCAACAACACTCCGGTCGATGTTGTCATCCGCCCGGAGGATATCGACCTGGTAGACCCGTCCGAGGGCACGCTGGTCGGCACCTGCACCCACTTGATCTTCAAGGGTGTTCATTATGAAATGGAAGTCACCACCCCGGACGGCTTCGAGTGGCTGGTACACAGCACCGATATGTGCCCGGTCGGCAAACAGGTCGGCATCAAGGTGGACCCGTTTGACATCCAGATCATGAACAAACCTGCATCAGAGGATGAGGAGGCCGTAGGAGTCAATGAATAAGAAATGGTTAGCCGGACCGTATCTGGTCTGGATGGTTGGTTTCATCGTCATTCCGCTGATCCTTATCGTGTATTACGGATTGACCGATAAATCTGGAGCATTCACCCTTGCCAATGTGCTTTCCATCTCCACCCCGGAGCATGTGAAGGCCCTGTGGCTCTCCCTGGGACTTTCCCTGGTGAGCACGGTGATCTGCCTCGTACTTGCTTACCCGCTTGCCATGATCCTGCGTAACCGTGGCATCGGCCAGGGAAGCTTTATCGTCTTCATCTTCATTCTTCCGATGTGGATGAACTTTCTGCTGCGCACCCTGGCATGGCAGACTCTTCTGGAAAAGAGCGGTGTGATCAACGGCATCTTAAGTGCCCTGCACCTGCCAAACCAGAACCTGATCAATACTCCGGGCGCGATCGTGCTTGGTATGGTTTATAACTTCCTGCCGTTTATGGTCCTTCCGATCTACAACGTGCTTTGCAAGATCGATGATAACACTATCAACGCGGCAAGAGACCTTGGCGCAAGCTTTACCCAGACACTTCTGTGGGTATGGCTTCCGCTTAGCGTGCCGGGCATCATCAGCGGCATTACCATGGTGTTCGTACCGTCCCTGACCACTTTCGTAATTTCCAACTTACTGGGCGGCAGCAAGATCCTCCTGATCGGTAATGTCATCGAGCAGGAATTCACCAAGGGCAGCAACTGGAACTTAGGCTCCGGTCTTTCCCTGGTCCTTATGGTCTTCATTCTGATCAGCATGGCGCTGATTGCAAAATACGATAAAAACGGCGAAGGGAGCACATTCTAATGAGTAAGATCCGACAGAATTTCCGGCGTATCGTGCAGGACTTCTACCTGGTGATCATCATGGTGTTTTTGTACGCGCCGATTGCCACCATGGTGGTATTATCCTTTAACAGTTCCAAATCCCGTACCCAGTGGGGCGGGTTCACCCTGCAGTGGTACACCCAGATGTTTGCAAGCCGCAACATCATGGCGGCCCTGCAGAATACTTTGCTGATCGCATTCTTGTCCGCGCTGATCGCCACCATCATCGGCACCGCGGCGTCCATCGCGATCAACAGCATGAAACAGATTCCCCAGACCATCGTCATGGGGATCACCAACATTCCGATGCTGAATGCCGATATCGTAACCGGTATCTCCCTGATGCTGGCTTTCCTTGCTTTCGGTATTTCCCTTGGCTTTAAGACCGTGCTGATCGCGCACATCACCTTTAATATCCCGTACGTGATCCTAAGCGTCATGCCAAAGCTCAAGCAGACCAACCGCTACACCTATGAAGCGGCCCTGGACCTCGGCGCAAGCCCGATCCGCGCTTTCTTCAAAGTCGTGTTCCCGGATATCTTACCGGGTGTGCTGTCCGGCTTTTTGCTGGCCTTCACCATGTCTCTGGATGATTTTATCATCACCCACTTTACCAGAGGCGCAGGCATCAACACCCTGTCCACCCTGATCTACAGCGAAGTTCGCCGCGGCATCAAGCCGTCTATGTACGCGCTCTCCACCGTGATCTTTGCGGTGGTACTGGCACTGCTGCTCATCAGCAATTTTGCACCGAAGAAAAAGCAGGAAGCCTGACACGTTTTGATTTACCAAACAAAACAGGCAGGATATCTGACCTTTTTTGATTCACCAAACACCATTTGCTGCTCTGCGAAATGTCAAACAGACAGCACACAACCACACCACTAAGAGGAGATGACTATGAAAAAAAGAGTATTTGCAATTTCCATAGCAGGTCTGACTGCCGCTTCCACTCTTCTTTCCGGCTGCGGTGCATCCGGATCTGCAGGAGGTTCCACTTCTGCTGCCAATTCCGGCAGTTCTGACGCAGGCGAGCTTTATGTTTACAACTGGGGCGAGTACATTGACGAGGATGTCATTTCCCAGTTCGAGGATGAGACCGGCATCAAGGTTATTTACGATATGTTCGAGACCAACGAGGAGATGTACCCGGTCATCGAGGCCGGCGGCGTCAACTACGATGTTGTCTGCCCGTCCGATTACATGATCCAGAAGATGCGTGAGAACGACCTGCTTGCTGAGATCAACTTCGACAATGTGCCGAATATCGACCAGATTGACCCAGCTTACATGGAAATGTCCAAGTCCTTTGACCCGGAGAACAAATACTCCGTTCCTTACTGCTGGGGAACCGTAGGCATCCTTTACAATACCAAGCTGTTAGACGAGCTCGGCGTACCGGCTCCGACCAAATGGGCAGATCTGTGGGATGAGCGCTTAAGCGGCGAGATCCTCATGCAGGACAGTGTCCGCGACGCCTTCATGGTTGCCTTAAAGAAAGATGGCTACTCCATGAACAGTGCAAATGAGGACGAGCTCCAGCAGGCGAAGCAGGATCTGGTAGACCAGAAACCGCTCGTTCAGGCTTACGTCATCGACCAGGTAAGAGACAAGATGATCGGCGGTGAGGCTGCAGTCGGTGTCATCTACTCCGGCGAGATGCTCTACATCCAGGACGAGGTTGCAAACCTGGGACTGGATTACGAACTGGAATATGTCATTCCGGAAGAGGGAACCAACCTGTGGCTGGATTCCTGGGTCATTCCGAAAAACGCGAAGAACAAAGAAAACGCAGAGAAATGGATCGATTTCTTATGCCGTCCGGAGATTGCAAAAGCAAACTTTGAGTACATCACCTACCCGACCCCGAACAAGGGCGCGTTCGAGCTGTTAGACGAAGACCTGCAGAACAACAAGGCAGTCTTCCCGGATATCGATTCCCTGAACAATTCTGAGGTTTACAAGTATCTCGGCAATGAGACCGACAATATCTACAACGAACTGTGGAAAGAAGTAAAATCCAACTAAAAACAAAAGATTGAGGAGATTGAGAAAATGAAAAAAAGATGGATCGCATCTGCTGCGGCTTTATCCGCAGCGGCACTTACTGTAACCGGCTGCGGAGCTTCCGCTTCCGGCACTGCTCCGGCTAAGGGCTCTGCCTCCAGCGATGCCGGTGAGCTCTACGTTTACAACTGGGGCGAATACATTGATGAGAGCGTCATTGATGAATTTGAGGAAGAAACCGGCATTAAGGTTGTCTACGATTTATTCGAGACCAACGAGGAGATGTATCCGGTCATCGAAGCCGGCGGCATTGCCTACGATGCGGTATGTCCGTCTGATTTCATGATCCAGAAAATGCGCGAGCATGACCTCTTAGCCGAGATCAACTTCGACAACGTGCCGAACATCGACCAGATCGATCCGCTTTATATGGAGCTTTCCAAATCCTTCGACCCGGAAAATAAATACGCAGTCCCGTATACCTGGGGCACCATCGGCATCCTCCACAACAAAGAGCGCCTGCAGGAACTTGGCGTAGAGCCGCCGACCAAATGGTCCGATCTGTGGGATGAGCGTTTAAGCGGCGAGATCCTCATGCAGGACAGCATCCGCAGCGCTTTCATGACCGGCTTAAAGAAAAACGGCTACTCCTTAAACAGCACCAACCCGGATGAGATCAACAAGGCAAAGCAGGACCTGATCGACCAGAAGCCGCTGGTACAGGCTTACGTTGTAGACCAGGTAAGAGATAAGATGATCGGCGGCGAGGCTGCAGTCGGCATCATCTACTCCGGTGAGATGCTTTACATCCAGGACGAGGACGGCACCGACAATCTCCAGTACGTGATCCCGGAAGAAGGCACCGACCTCTTCATCGACTGCTGGGTCATCCCGAAAAATGCAAAGAACAAGGAAAACGCAGAGAAGTGGATCAACTTCCTGTGCAGACCGGACATCGCAAAGAAGAACTTTGAGTACATCACCTACTCCACCCCGAACAAGGGCGCATTCGAGCTGTTAGACGAAGATATGCAGAACAACAAGGCAGTCTTCCCGGACATCGACTCCATCAAGAATGCAGAGGTTCTGAAGTACCTTGGCGACGATGTGGACGAGATCTATAATGAGGCATGGAAGGAAGTAAAATCGAAGTAATCCTGCCTTATAATATAAACAAAGACGACCGGCATACGCAACGCGTATGCCGGTCTTTGTTTATTCAGGTACTTATACTCCCATCTTTTTTAACGTATCATCAACAAACTTTTTTGCCCTCGGGATGTCACTCTCATCAATATGCTCGATAATAATCGGAATATTTGGATGATTCTTTGCCAGCCGCTGAACATACAGCGGATAGTTTAAAACTCCAAGACCCGCTCCCGGCAGCTCTACAGCACCAGCGCCACGGAAACTGTTGTGTTCTGCTGAACCACCACCAAACTTTTCTTCCAGGTTTACCGCCCGCTTACAGTCCTTTGCATGTGCAATTTTGATTTTATCATCCAGAACATGGAAAATCTTTTCAATTGTCGGATCTACATCATCAATATTTGAACCATCAAAATAATTGGTCGGATCACATAAAAGTCCTAATCCCGGATGATTCACTTCCTGCAGCAGACGTGCTACCTGATCTACGGAGCCCACAATGTTATTTACATAGTTTTCAACAAGGAATACTGCATCATGATCATATGCAAACTTCGCCAGGTCAATTGCTACTTTTTTAAATTCCTGATAAGCTTCTTCTGTATAGTTCTTAGGATCTGCCGACCAGTCACTTTCTTCATTGTATGTGCCGGTCTCACTAACTACGTAAGGTGTACCAAAATCTCTGGCGTGTGCCAGAATTTCTTTTACATAATCAATATTCTCCTGGCGTTTTTCCGGATCCGGGTGCACAAGGTTTGTATAAGCAGAAATCGCTACGATCGGAAGATTGGCATCACGGAATGCGTCTCGAACCTGATTGGCTTTTTCTTTTGTGATATTGCCTCTGGAAAGGTCAATATCTTTGAATTCCAGGTCTAACTGCACGCAACTCATTCCATCCTTTTTCGCACGTTCAATCGTTTCTGCCAACGTATATGGATAATATCCTGTAAAAATACCAACTGAGATCATAAAAAACTCCTTTCCCTGTCCGTTTCAACAGCATCATACATTCCATCTGCTATATTACAATTACGCATTCAGAATCTGGTCCAGATAAATGGTTTTCTCCTGTGCAATGGACTGATAACATGCCTCTACGCATGCAAGTGTCTTCACGTTATCACGTGCACTGATTTCCGGATCTGTTCCCTTTTCTACTGCACACAGCAGATTTGCCATCGTTCCAACAAAAGCATCCGGGAACCACTGTGTCGTCCACTTTGGTTCAATCCACTGGTTCGGATAAGATTTACATGCAAGCTTCAAGGTACTGCCGCAGAATTCCGGAGCCCGCTTATGCCAGCCAAATTCTCCCTCTGCAAACCCTTCTGTGCCCTCTACCCGCCAGTTAATGTAATTGTGTTTCTCACACGGCTCTTCCGGCCATGCCCAGACATCATCCAGACTGGTTGCCATTAGCCCGTCCTTATACTGATAAGTATACTGTACAATTCCATCCGTGTGTTCAAATTTGGTTCTCGGATCGGTTCGGCATAATGCTGTTATTTTTTCAGGATCACCAAAGAGATAACGGAAAATATCCAGATGATGAACGGCCATCGCATAAATCTCCAGTTTATGATATTTCTGTAAAAACGTCTGCCAATCCGGAATGGCACGCATATCGATAGAAGCAATAACCGGTTTTCCAATCAATCCCTTATCCAAAATTCGTTTCAATGCGCGCATAGACTGATCATAACGCATATTGGAATTCACAGCGATCGGAATTCCAGCTTCGTCTCCCAGCGAAACAATCCGTCTTGCTTCTTCCAGGGACATCGCAATCGGTTTCTGGCACAAAATACCTTTTACATGATCTGCTGCATGTCTGCAGATATATTCAACGATATCCGGCTGTACATGCGGCGGAACTGCAATATCAATAATTTCTATGGATTTATCATCCACCAGTTCTTTCCACGTCGGATATACTGTCTGAATCTTATGTAATGCAGCTACTTCCTTACTCTGTTCCTGATCCAGCGAAGTAATGGCAACCGGATTAAAGCCGGCTTTTCGATAAGCTTCCAAATGACAATTTCTCACAATAAAACCGGCTCCAATAACACCAATCCGGTAATCAAGACGCTTTGGCATTTCCGGCAGTGTCGCCAGTTCCAGTTCCAGTTTGATTTCCTCCATGTTCTGTCCCCCTTTTCCTTTATAAAGCCGGAACCTCATTTTCTGATATACGTTTTCTACGCTCTACATATGCAGGAAGAATGGTAACATCTTCTTCCGTAAACCAGGCAAACGGATCTGTACTGCAGGTCAGGGCGAAATTCGCCCAGGCATTTAATGATCCGGAACGAATCACAACTTTTGCCTTTGGTGCAATTTTTTCCACAAGCTGCTCATGCGGAATTCCTTTAAAAACCGCACCGGATCCCGTATAGATTTCCTGGATATCCTGATACAATGCAGGATGATGTGTCTTTACCTCCGGTGCAAATGCTACTTCCTCCACAAAAATTTCCTTACGGAGCATCCTTAAAATATCAAGCACATCGACTGCTCCTGCATAATATCCCAGGTCAATGCGATTTGCATCTTTGGGTATCGGAAAACCTGCATCTGTTACAAGAATAATATCTGTATGTCCACATGTAGCAAGTGCTTTCGCTAATTCCGGGTGTAGAATACGTCCTGGTCTCATTATAGCATCTCCTCTCCAAATTGTCAGACAGAATGTATCTTTATAAATTCATCCACTTCTTTTGCAGTGTGATAGGACGGTACTGTTTCCCATTTTGTACAGCAAAGACCAGCCACGGCATTTGCATACGCTACCGCATCCTTCATGGAAGCTCCGTCTGCCAGTGCAACGGTTAAACCGGCATTAAAGCTGTCTCCAGCACCATTCGAATCCACAACATCAATTTTATAAGAGTCAACGTGGGCGCTTTCTTCCAATGTATGAATATCCACTCCATCTCCGCCCAAAGTCATGATCACCTTCTTACATCCAGTCTGCAGCAGTTTCGTTGCAACCTGCCTGTGGGTCAATGGTGCATCCGGCAATTCTCCAATTGTAATTCTCGCCTCTGTTTCATTCGGGGTAATGATGTCAACAAAACTCAAATCACGTCCCATCAGATTTACTGCCGGTGCCGGGTTTAAAATAGTCGTCTTCCCCAGCTCTTTCGCCCGCTTCAGTGCATACAATGCAATGTCGATCGGAATTTCCAACTGGGTCAGAACAACATCTGCATTCTGAATCTGATCGATATGGGCTTCAATGATCTCTTCAGAAATCAGTTCGTTTGCTCCCATTGCAACTACAATCACATTATTCGCTTTTACATCTTTCACAATAAAACCGACCCCTGTCGGTTTTTCGTCTGTGATCAGAATGCCCTCTGTATGTACCCCCTCCTGTTTCATAAGGTTTACAAACTCATGTCCAAACGGATCATTCCCTACCACACCAATATAACCAACCTCTGCACCAAGGCGTGCAGCCTGAACTGCCATATCGGAACCTTTGCCGCCATAAGTTTCCCGGTAATCATAGCCAATTAAAGTCTCACCTAGCAGCGGGATTCTGTCTGATGTCATGACTAAGGCCTTTGCATAACTTCCAATGATACATATCTTCACTTCCGTTCCACCTCCGTCATCCGAAATGTAAAGTTTTAATATGCATTAATATCTCCTACAAGCCCGTCTACAATAGCCGGACCGGAACTGGTACCCACAAGTTCCGCACCTGCTTCAAACATTATTTTCATCTTTTCCAGGGTATTTACCTTACCGGATACTTTGACACGGCATGGAAGTGTAATGTTTTCTTTCAGGATTTTCACGTCCTCAGCAGTAGCCGGGCATCCGCCGACGCCCCAGCCGCTCGACTGTTTTACCCAGTCAATTCCTGCTTCACACGCAAGCTGTGCTGCTTTTTTCTTTAATTCCGGGGTCGTAATATAACCAAATTCCAACATTGCTTTTACAATGACACCACTCGCATGCGCTACTTCAACAATCTGGCGCATTTCCTCAAAATATGCTTTTTCTTCCCCACCTAACAGCAGACCCGGGTTCGGCGGAAAATCAAACTGGTCGACACCGGTTTTGATCATTTCTTTCAATGCTGCAATCTTCATAGGTAATGTATCATTCGCAATTGGAAAATTCAGCGTCGATGCAACCTGAATTCCGGTTCCTTTTAAAACATCTTTTGCCAGTTCGATATAGCACGGTGCAACCATTGCTGCCTGAAAATCATATTTCATGCATGTTTCCAGATGTTTCAGCATTCCATCTCTGGTAAGGTTTGGATTTACATTCGTGTACTGAATTGCTTTCGCTACCTGCCGCTTATCATTAAAATCAATCATACCGTTTCTCCCTTCTTTTTACGTTTCATGAATCGTTTCATGATTTTATGATATACTATCACAATCAAAATTACAATAGAATGTTTTCATAAAAAAAAGAAGAAATATTCAGCATTATCGCTAAATACTTCTTCTGTATCTTCTCATCTTGTCGTCCCAACGAAACAATTACCATGATCCATTCGCAGGAGTCATGATTTTACTTTTTATATGTTTCTCCATATTGATCAATGCTTCTTCTTCCGATATTTCGCCATATAAAATCCGATTAATCTCATGCGGAATGATGCGCGTATAAAGTTCGTTTTGCTGATAATCCTTCAACATTGGGGAAAAACGCCGTTTTCTGCTTTTTTCATAACTTTCCGGAATCTGCTTTTTCCACGGATAAATTTCTTCCATATCCGACCTCTGATAAAAGCTTTTTCTAACGGTTGATCCTCCGAGTAAAGATAACGGAATGCTGTTATATTCACTGCATACCCATTTCAAATATTGAAAAGCTTCTTCCTTTTGGTGTCCATGCTGATTCAGACCCAAACTCCAACCGCCAAGCACCGATACTCCTCCTGGAATCATAATACTGCCAATATTTCCTGCCACTTTGGATTTCGTATAATCATTGATCCGCATCGCGTGGGAATCATAAAATACAGCCATTGCTGTATCCCCTTTGCAATATTCTTCCACTGCGGCATCCCAGGAATTTATGTTTCTGTCCGGATTTGAATATTGAAAGCTTTTTATATAATTTCTCAAAGCAGTCACTGCATTGGGACTATGAATCGTCAGGTTTCCATCTAAATCGAAAATATCTGCACCATACGACCAAAGACGGTTCAAAAATCCAATCGTATTATAAATATTCTCTCCCCTGACAGAAATGTTTCCATAATGTACCGGAGACTTTGAATTAAAACTTCTTGTAAAAAACTCAGAAACAAGATTATATTGTGCCCAACTTTCCGGCAGACATAACTCCTGACCATAATTTCTGAAAAACTGACGTTTCAGCGCAGCATCTTCAAACAGGTCTTTTTGATAAAGTAATATCTGAGTACCTGACATAAACGGCAATGCATACAGTTCATTTTCATACATTCCATATTCTCGTACCATTCCATCAATAAATCCGTCCAGATACTCCCGGTTATTTCGGAATTGATCGGTTAAGCAGGCAATTCCACCGCTCTTAGCAGCTTCTTCCACCCAGGATATATCAATCATAAAACCGTCATATTCACTTTCCTTTTCTCTCGCACTTCTCAATATCAGCGTTTCCAATTCTTTATATTCCAGCAGATCTATAAAAATCCGGATCCCTGTGTTTTTCGTATATAGGTCCGAATACATCTGTAAACCTCTTGCTGCCGGGGAATCATATAAAGCAAACTTCAAATGGACATTTTCTTTCTTCTCTAATTCAGGCAGTGCCTCTTTATATTCGAAAGTTCCCGCAATATTTTGTGTCAGATATTCATGTGTATACGACTGTTCCAATGCATCCATCAAACGGTCCACAGCCCCTTGCGCAACTACATTTTGAGAGACATTCGCACAACCGATGCTGCAAGTGTTTTGCTCTGCCCACTGGCTCTCCTTACAGCAGAAAATAACAACATCTTTTCGGTCTAATAATTCAAGTGCGCGTTCAATTCCAGCTTCAATTTCGCTATTGCTTGCGATAATTCCCCTTACTTCCGGATTTTGATGTAAAAGTTCATATGCAGCCTGAAACGCCCGTTCCCTGCTGTCTACAATTTTTGTATAGTTTGTAAGCTGATAGGAATGTACATATTCTGTTGCATATAAAAAAAATTTCATAGAATCAAATATAAATCCTATATTCTGTATTCCAAGCTGCAGCATTTTTTTATAAGCCTGCTCAACAGCAGGGCGGTAATCAATCTGGATCAGATCTCCTGTATACCCAGATAATGGATATTTCGTAATAATCACATATGGAATTTCTTTTTTTTCTTCCGGAATGGTAAGCTGCTCTTTGGCGGGTGAATACCAGATTATTCCATCTACACATTGTTCCACACACTGCATCAGACTTTTCTTTTCTAAAAGCCAGTTATTATTACTGATTTTAAGTATCAGTCCATATCCTTTTTCTCTAAGAAAGTTCTCCAGGCTGGAAAGAAAGTGTGCATGATCTGACTGACATACTTCTGGCATAATAACGCCAATCAACTTACTTTTTGTATTTTTCAGGCTTCGTGCATTGGCATCTGGCCGATAAGATAATTGATTGATTGCATTTTCTACCCGCTCAATTAATTCATCGTTTGATGTTTTTCCATTTAAAACATTCGAAACCGTTCCAACTGAAACTCCGGCTAACTTTGCCACTTCTTTTATCGTTGCCATAAAAACTCACTCCTTGAATCTTTTCCGCTCTATTTCATGAGTTGTTCTGTGATATCCGCATAGGTTATTCGATGCACATTTCCCATATAATCTGAAAAATATATATGGCTGCATTGACATTATTTATAATGTAGCATGCAGCCATGTTTTAATCAATTGAATTTTCGTTATTTATGATTTCCACGCCTTAGATCAGTGCCAGCGTCTTCAGCACATACAGCCAGAACGTCAGGGAAAATGCACTTCCCAGCGTAGTAATTGCCACAATGCTGGAACTTAAAACACCACTGTGTCCCATATTCCGTGCCATCACATAACTGCTGACCGTCGTGCTGGAACCCAGCATAACCAGGATTGCGATAAGTTCTGCTTCACGGAAGGCCAGAAGCACAGCCACTGGAAGAAACAGCGTGCACAGACCAAACAGCTTCATAAAGCTTGCCACAAATGCTGGTCCCATACCGGTTTTTGCCTCGCCCCAGTTAAAGGCAGCGCCCATCGTCATCAGACCAAGAGGCGTCGTCAGACTGCCAAGATTGGAAACTGTCTTTGACAGAATGGTCGGCATCGGAAGCCGGAGAAGTGACCATAACGCACCAGCCAGAATCCCCAGGATAATCGGATTGGTCACAATTCCTTTCAGTGTCTTTTTGAGCAGTTCCGGACTCATACCGTTCTGCCCCGGCTTTGTAAAGGAAAGAACCAGAACCGCCATGATATTATAAAGCGGCACACTGCCGATGATCATGAGCGGTGCCATACCAGAATTGCCATAGATATTGGTGATAAACGCAATTCCTAAAATTGCCGCACTGCTGCGATAAGCGCCCTGGATGAATTCGCCCCGCTGGGACTTATCTTTCAGCGCCATGGACATCAATGCTACAAGGGAAATGCTAAGCAGTGTCGCCATAAAACAAAATGCCACAAACTTTCCATCCCATGCCTTAGAAAAATCCTGTTTTGCCAGATCTCCGAACAGCAGCACCGGCAAGGTTGCCTTAAACACAAACTGGTTCAGCCCATTGATCATGTTTTCTTTTAAAAGTCCCACTTTTCTGAAAAATACGCCCAGGACCATAAGCAAAAAGATTGGTATGGTCGCATTCAGACTAAATATCAGATTATCCATGTACCTCATTTCCTCCCATTTCCAAATGTAACGTTCTCTTTGTGTAAACTTTCATTTACCGCTACCTATTATAATCTTGACCAATACAATTGACAAGCAGTATAATTTGTGTAGGTCACAAATTTAGATTTGTGATAGTATGCGATATTGAAAATGAGAGGGAATCCTATGACGATTGCACAACAGGTTTTTCTTTATGCCGCCGAAGAAAAAAGCATCACAAAGGCCGCAAAAAAAGCATTTATCACACAGCAATGTGCCAGCAGTCACATCAAAAATCTGGAAAAGCAGTACGGCACGCTTCTTTTCACACGAAAACCGGTCTTTGCTTTAACCCCCGCCGGAGAATACCTTCTTGCATCACTCTACCGCCTGAATATTCTTGAACGGGAAATAGATGATGGAATGAAAGAAATCGGGAGCGGAATGTCTGGAATTCTTCGTTTGGGGATTAATCCGACGCGCGCCCGGATCCTGATTCCCAGTATTCTCCGGCAATGTAAAGCCCTAATACCAGGTCTTCAATTGTCTGTCTGCTTTGGTGACCGTGATTTTCTCATGAAACAGCTGAGCCAGGGTGCGATTGACATGCTCATTGCAGCCGGACCAGTTTCACCGGCCGGAAAACAGTTTTGCTCAACACCTCTGGCAGTCGATCAGATTCATTTCATCACCACCAGAAACCAAATTGCCAGATACAATCCCATACTTTTTCAAAAAAATGCTGCGCACGAACCGCTCAGTCTGGCCGATATTCAAAATTTCCCGCTTTGCCGGAGTGCACTCGGAAGTACCGTTACAGAACTGATTCACCGTCTTGCCCTGCAGCAAAACCTGACCTTAAATGACTATTGCTATATCAGCGATTATGACGTTCAGTTATCGCTTTGCTCGGACGGTCTGACAAGCATGTTCTGTCCAACCCTGATTCTTGACCGCATCCTGACGCATAATCAGACGGCTCCTTCCGAACAGCAACTGCTCTTTTTCCATTTATCAGACATACACGAGGAAATACGGATGGATCTTTTCCAGAATCATACCCCATACGAGCCGCCTTACGTAAAAATGTTTATTCAGATTTTGAAACAGACTACCAGCACGCTCTACGAAAATATCCAGAACGTATTTCCGGCGTGACAATAAAAGTGTACACCAAAAGCGCCGTTGGAAATAAATTCCCACGGCGCCTTTCCTAATTATAAAGTATTTATTTCATCAATCAACGGTCAATTCGGTATTTTTCAATTACTTCCTCTTTTACCTCTACTCCCAATCCTGGTTCGTCACTTAACGTAATCATACCATTTGAATCTGGAAGCAACGGATTTTTCATAAGTTCTGTACGGAATGCATTTTCTGTCATATCATATTCCATCGTGGCACCATTCGGAATCGCACAACTCAAATGTGCGCCTGCCGCTACAATGATACCAGAATTCCATACATGAGTCGCACATTCCATAAAGTGAGCTGCTGCCATAGTCGCAATTTTATAGCCTTCCGTAATACCTCCACACCAACTTAAATCTGGCTGTACAATATCTACGGCTCCCATGCGCATCATGCGCAAATAATTTGTTGTCAAGCACTCTGTCTCATAACCAGCAATCTTTGTAGATAACTCTGCTGCCAGCTTTGCGCTGCCTTCATAATCATCAGTCCGAATCGGTTCCTCCAGGAAATGAACGCCAATCTTATCAAAAGCACGACCTGCTTCCAACGCTGTATGATAATCCCAGTTAGTGTTTGCATCCAACATAAGCGGACAATCTTTTCCAAGCGCATGCTTAACTGCTGCGACTCGTTCAATATCCTCTTCCAATGTTACCATTTTGCAATTAATATCATGATTAAATACACGAAGAGAAAACGGCGAACAAGTTCTTGCCACTTTAATTTTCACACCATGCAATCCCTGATTCGCATAACTTTCCGCCTCTTTTACCAACTCATCAATGCCTTCCCCTTCCTTATAGAAACCGCCGCTTCCATAAACAGGAATCTGGTTACGAAAGCCACCTAGCATCTTATAAAGCGGCATCCCTGCAATTTTCCCTTTTAAATCCCAAAGCGCAATGTCTACTCCAGATAACGCTGAAATAAAAATACCACCTCGTGCATGCTGAAAATGCGTATAATAACACTTATGCCATATTCGTTCAGTATTTGCCGGGTCCTCTCCAATCAACATTGGAGCAATTTCCCTCTCAATCACTTCCTGAGTGGTCTGTACAGGACCGCCATAAGGTGCTGCTTCCCCCAGACCAACCATCCCATTATCTGCATAAATGCGCACCAAAAGTAACTGCCTGGCATCACATCTTCCCGTTCCGCTGTAAATCGGATGTTCCATATGGTAAACCATAGGGATACACTCTACTCGTTCAATCTTCATGTGCAATCCTCTCAATCATCTGATTTCTCAGTATTCCTATTCCCTTTATTTCCACTTCGACAGTGTCCAATATATTCAAACATCCTGTTCCAACCGGCGTTCCTGTAGCAATCACATCACCCGGATTCAATGTCATATAGTTCGATATATATGCAATCAGTTGCGAAATAGAAAAATACATGTCCGATGTATTTCTGTGCTGGCGTACTTCTCCATTTACCCTAGTTTCCAACTCTACGTTCATTCCATCAATCTCATCTGTAATGCACGGTCCAATCGGAAAAAAGGTATTCACACCTTTTCCACGATCCCAGATTCCATCTTCTTCCAGCATTGTCCGATCTGTTACATCATTCACACAGGTATAACCGAATACATTGGACATGGCATTCTCCTCAGAGATTTGAGAACATGTCTTTCCAATAATAACTCCAAGTTCCCCTTCAAAATGAATTTCATGACTCTTATCAGGGCAAATAATCGCATCTCGGTCTCCGATAATCGAACTCGCTGGTTTTAGAAAAATACGCGGACGTTTCGGATACTCTCGCTTTTTGGCATCAAGAAAAGATTTGTAGTTGGCACCAATGCCAATAATTTTACCCGGATTTACTGGTGCCAAAAGATGTACGCTTTGCAATTCATACTCTTCAAATGTTTCCCGATACCCATGAAAAATATCTCCATCCAACCGACGTACCTGATCACCTCTCAAAACCCCATAACTGGCTGGACCGTTTCCAATTTGAAATCGTATATATCTCATTCAATCGCTCCTATCACACCATAATTCCTGGCAAAGCAGTAGCAACCTGTGGAATAAAAATACACAACAGGATAACCGCAACCAACGCTACACAGAATAAAAGCGAATGCTTTCCTACAGCCATAACATTTCTTCCGCTGAAACCACAAACCACGAACAAATCAGTTCCAAAAGGTGGTGTTGCCTGACCAATAGCCATACTAAATACAAAGATCACGCCAAACTGAACTGGATCAATTCCAAATGCAACTGCAACTGGAGCCAGAAGTGGACCAAGAATCAGAATAGAGGCACCTACATCCATAAACATACCAAGGAACAGAAGAAGCACTACTACTCCCAGCATAAATGTGTAACGGTTTGCTACGTTTGCAATCAGGAAACTACTTAATGTTGCCGGAATCTGATAAATAGTAAGAAGATAACTCAATGCACCTGCTGCCATACACAGAATCATAACATTTCCAGTAGTTCTGCAACTCTCTTTGATAATCCTGATAAACAAATCCCAGGTCATCTCTTTGTAAATAAAAACTGCACAAACCAAACCGTAGCCAGCTGCTACAACACCAGACTCTGTTGGAGTAAAAATACCGGAATAAATTCCTCCTAAAATAATAACTGGCATCAACAATGCCCAGAAAGCATCCTTAAAAGTTGTCCAGACATCTTTCAGAACAAAGCCTTCATTTTTTGGATAGTTTCGCTTCTTAGCCAGAATATAACAAATAATACACATAAATAATGCACCAAGCACACCTGGAACAATTCCTGCCATAAGAAGTTTACCCGGAGATACATTGGTAATATTGCCATAAATAATAAAGAGAACACTTGGTGGAATAATAACACCTAAAACTCCTGCTGCAGCTGGTAAAGCTGCTGCATAATCTTCTGGATACCCCAAACGCTTCAGTTCCGGATACATAATTCCACCAATTGCAGCAGTCGTTGCCACTGCTGAGCCGGAAATCGCCGCAAAAAATGCACACGCCATAACACAGACCAACGATGCGCCACCACTAATATGCCCAACAAGACTGTTTGCAAAAGCAACCAGTCTGCGCGAAAGACCACCATACTGCATAATTGCTCCCGCAAGGACAAAGAAGAATATTGCAAGCATCGAATACTGAAGCCCCCCTGCAAACATGCGCTGTGCCAAAATCGGAAGAGCATTAAGAGTACCTCCTGCTGCAACGGAACAGACACTTGCAAGCACAAGAGACCATACAAGCGGAACACCAATAAGTGCAAAAATAATCACAGATGCAATTAATACGATTGCTGCCAATGACATCATTCTGCCTCACCTCCATCGTATGTTTTTCCTACAATTGTCTGAATGTCATGCACGATATTGATAAGTTTTACCCATGAAAGTAATACAAAGCTAATCGGCATGCAAAAATACAGATATCCAGTAATAATTTTTAAGGATGCAGTCTTCTGCGGATATGCCAAAGCATTCTGAATCATCAAAATACTTCCAACCAATAATGCTAAACAGGTCAATAAACTACATATTTCCCGAATCATGTTAAGCACCGCTGTTTTTTTCGGATCTTTAAAAGAAATAACCGCAATATTCAACTCATTCCGTTCCCGACATGCTGCATAAAGCGAAAAGAAAATAATCCAAACATATAAATACGTACTCAACTCTTCCGACCACAAAATGCTGGCATGAAAAATATAACGGAAAATGACCTGTGCCAGATTCACCGCCAGCATAACAATGCTGGCGATGCACAGAAGCACATCTATGAATTTCTGGATTTTCAAATTCAATATGTCAATTTGTTTCATAGTCTGCCTCTCTTTCATTTCTGAGAATGTGCTTACTTTGCTGCCTCATGAATTTTCTGCACTAATTCTGCAAACTGAGGATACTGATCATAAACCGGCTGAACTTTTTCCTGGAATGCTGTTACGTCTGGATGACTTACTTCACAGCCTTTATCGATCAATTCCTGTTCTGCTTTTTCTTTCTGTTCACGAACTAACTGCTTCTGATATTTTTCTGCTTCTTTCAGGCATTCTGTAAAAATCTGCTGATCTTCTGCACTCATGGAATCCCATGCCTTATTGGACATAATCATGCACATCGGGCTATATACATGATTTGTTACTGCAATATAATGACAAACCTCAAATGTAGAGTTTGCAACCAGGGAATGTAATGGATTCTCCTGTCCGTCAATAGTTCCATTCTGATTTGCTACATATGCATCAGAAAGTGACATCGGTACTGGATCGGCTCCCAATGCACTCCAAAGCGCCTGATGATATTCATTACTCATAACACGAATACGCAGCCCTTTTACATCATCTGGAGTATTTACAGCCAACTTGTTATTTGCCAAACACCGGAAACCAACTTCCCACCAACCAAGCATCTTCATATTTGCACTATCAGCCTCTGCCGCAAGCTGTTGACCAAGTTCTCCATCCAGAACCTTATCTACCTCTTCCTCATTTGCAAACAAATATGGCATATCAAATACACCGTAATCCGGTACATAATTAGCAACCAGAGAACAGTTCGGTGCTGCTAATTCCAAAGTTCCCATCTGTACCGATTCTACCTGCTGCGCACCATCTCCCAACTGAGAATCTGGATAAATTGTGATGTTCCACTTCCCCGGTGCTTTCTCATTCAAGAGTTCATTTAAATGTTCAAATGCCTTATAATTTGGATTGGAAACAGAGTCTACAGAACCAAGTTTCCAGTTATAAGTTGCCTCACCAGATGTCTTCTGCTCTGCTGCCTGTGTTGTTGACTCTGTCTTAGCAGAATCTGCAGCATTTGCTGCACTCTCTGCGGGTTTTGAGGAATTACCAGAACCGCATGCAGTCAATCCCATTGCCATTGCAACCATTGTTAATGCCATCATTTTTGTACTTTTCTTCATAATATTTCCTCCCGATTATTTTTCGTTTACTGGATGATTTACCGGCCAGGATGGTACTTGTCCTGTTAATACCTGATCAACTCCCATTGCCGCATATAACGACATGTTTACTTTACTTTCTTCTGAAATTCCTGCGTTATGTTGAGTCAATAATACCTGTTCTAATTCATAAAGTTCGCTGCCCTGCAATGGCTCTTCTTTATATACATCTAACGCTGCTCCTGACAGATGACCTTCTTTTAAAACTGTCACTAGATCCTCTTCTACATAGAGATCTCCTCTTGCGCAATTAATAAAGAAGCTTCCTGGTTTCATTCTATGGAACATTTCATAATCAAACATTCCACGCGTCTTGTCTGTCGATGGGATATGAAGTGATACAAAATCTGCCTGAGAGAGTACTTTATCCAAATTATCTGTTAATGTTACACCATTAAGTGTTGTCTCTTTCTTGCTTAAATCATATGCCATCACCTTCATACCTAAACCGAGCGTAAGTTTTTCTGCAACCAGTTCCCCAATGTGTCCATAGCCAATAAGCCCGACTGTACCTCCTTTCAATTCATGGCGTTTCATAGTCAATCGCAAGCTCCAATCCCGTCGTCTTGTATAGTTATTCAATAACTGTATCCTACAAGAAAGATTCAAAATTGTAGCAACTGTATACTCTGCTACTGCATTAACATTCGCCATCGGTCCATTTACTACCCAAATACCTTGTTTCTCGGCTGCCTCTACATCAATATTGTCAACACCAGTTCCATGACGGGCAATGACTTTTAGATGCGATGCCTTTTCAAACACATCCTTTGGATACTTTGCATTCCGCACAATTACGCCATCAACATCAACCAATTCCCTCCTTAAAGATTCCAAATCCGTTGGTACTCCTACCTTCAATAAATGTCCTCGTTCCTCCAGATATTTTTTTCCACTGTCTGCAATATCTTCTGGAATTAGTATCTTATACATTTCAAATCTCCTTATTTTAGCTACTATATTAACTTACTGATTGGTAGTTCATCTCCCAAATATGGAGTATAACGCTTCAAACCTTCTGCATAAGCAATTTTACGTCTTCCTCGAGACCAGTCATTTGCCTGAATTCCTCTTTGTATCGCACACCGCTTGTAATAATCTACCAACTGCGGCTGTGCTTTAAAACATTTCACTGCTTCAATCTTTTGTTCAATCACATCCCCAATATCCACGTATGTGTCAATCTCGAACTCATTAAACTCTGGATGCGGAATTGTTGTCTCGAACAGAAAAACATCTGGAATAAAGTGCGGATCTGTATCTGGAAGAGCCCCTCGCATCCCCGCTGCTGTAACTGCGCGAAAGACTGCCTCAGCGCAAACCTCATGATCAGGGTTGATTTTATCTCTCTTCCAGTGTGTGAGAATCACATCTGGTCGAATTTCCAGAATATCAGCAGTCAACTTGCGAATTCTCTTTTCATCCATAAAAAGAGGATAGTCACCATAATCAAAAAACCGTATTTCTTTGACCCCCATATAAGCTGCTGCCGTTTTTGCTTCTTCTCTACGACAATTTTTAACTTCTTCTACCGTACAACCAGGATGGTCTTTCCAATAATTTCCAGATTCTCCGTG
Source organism: Clostridium sp. AF32-12BH (assembly GCF_003477935.1). Classification (NCBI taxonomy): domain Bacteria; kingdom Bacillati; phylum Bacillota; class Clostridia; order Eubacteriales; family Clostridiaceae; genus Clostridium; species Clostridium sp. AF32-12BH. The sequence continues at coordinate 315,131 of NZ_QUEH01000001.1, forward strand.
TTCCCCATAAGTCAGTGCAAACACGGTAACCTCCCATCCCAGCTTTACATATTTCAGGATTACGCCTCCAGCTCGTGTACACCAGTCTGCTCCATGCGCACTGATTACCAGCATTTTGCTCATTTTTAGTGCCACCTCCATTTTTATTTTGATATTTTTTAACATCATTATTGTTTTTTTATTAACTACATTATATAATATTGTACATAAATTGCAAATTAATAATATTTTTATTTATTAGTTGTTTTGCAACTATATGTGTATATTGGAGGTTTCTATGGATTTTTCTCAGTTAGAAAACGCAATCAAAATCTCGGAATCTGAAAGTATTAATCAGGCTTCCATGAACCTGTATCTTACGCAATCGGCTTTAAATCAACAATTACTACGCCTAGAACGTGAATTTGGTGTTAAACTCTTTCAACGTTCCAAAGCTGGTGTTATTCCAACTGAAGCTGGTAACGTATTTCTGGATTACGCGCGTCGAATCTTAGACTTAAAACAAGAGCTTTCTTCGGTCATGAATGATTACGCTGAGTATAAAACAGGTGTCATTAAAATCGGACTTCCCACGATCCGTGGATATGAATTATTTACCAATGTATTTCCTATCTTCCATGAAAAATATCCACTAATAAAGCTAGAACCTTTGGAATTATCTGTGCGCCGCCAAAAAATACTTTTATCGCACGGCGATATTGATCTTGCGTTTATGACATTATCTGAAAGTGACGAGTCTGATGATGTTTATGTCCCTATCCAAAGCGAAGAAATATTCCTTGTCATGCCAAAACAGGATCCGCTTATCAAATCCTTGCCAAAATCCGATATTGATTTATCAGTTTTAAAAGATAAGAAATTTGTGTTAATCTATCGCGATTCAACATTACGACGATTTACTGACCGTCTATTTGCAGAAGCTGGCTTTCAACCTAATATACTTCTTGAAACATCTAATCATCAAACAATTGCCAACCTTGTTTCCAACGGCTATGCCTGCTCCATTGTTCCTAAAATGTATATATCTGATACTTCCAAGGTGGTATTTTACCATCTCCCTGGACATCCATCCTGGATGTTATGTGGAGCTTATAAAAAAGGATCGTATCTGTCTCAACCTAAAAAAGATCTTTTGCAAATGGTGACCGATTATTGGACCCAAAAATGATCGAAATATCTCATACACGAATTATCTATTAACACCGCTTTCATGCGAAAAAGGCGCTGCATGGAACAACTTCCCCGCAGCGCCTTTCTGGCAGTAATCGGACATTACATTTGTTGCATTCTTCTGTTTTACACGAACCTTATTTGATGAAGCTTACATGCTTGCAGATCTCTTCGATTGCTTTTTCTTTTCTTTCATTAAAGATGACTTTGTTCTCTTCAAAGAGGTTGCGTCCCTCGGTATCGATGGATACGATCAACGGACCAAACTCTTTGACACGGCAGTGCCATAAGGTCTCCGGCATACCCAGATCTCTCCACTCAGCTTCCATAATCTCCTCTACCTCGGTAGCAGCTACAACTGCATTGCCAGCCGGGAATACACAGTGGATTGCCTTGTAATTCTTGCAGGCATACTCGGTATTCGGACCCATACCGCCCTTGCCAATGATCACTTTTACACCAGTCTTCTCTACAAATTCTTTCTCGAATTTTTCCATACGCATGGAAGTAGTCGGTCCTACAGAAACCATCTCAAACTTATCATTCTCAAGCGGGCGGATGATCGGACCTGCATGGAAGATTGCAGCGTCACGTACATCAACCGGCAGCTCCCGGCCTCCCTCTACCAGGCGACGGTGTGCCACGTCACGGCAGGTAGTCATGCTTCCGTTTAAGTATACAATGTCACCAATGTGAATGTCTTTTAAATCCTCCTCAGAAACCGGAGTCGTCAGAATTTTCTTTCCATCTTTCATTTCCAGCATTATAAAGTCACCCCCGAATGTGTAGTAATGGTATAGTTCAGATCCTTATCAAAGATGATGTGTCCGCGGCGGTGGGACCAGCATCCTACGTTGACAGCCACACCAATGGTGGATGGATGTCTTGCAGTGTTCTCGATATGTACGCCCATAACGGAGTACTTACCACCCATCCCCTGCGGTCCAAGGCCGATCGCATTGATACCGTCTTCCAGAAGTTTCTCCATGGAAGCTGCGCGCTCGTTCTCGTTGTGGCTTCCCAGCGGACGCATCAGCGCTTTCTTGGAAAGCAGAGCTGCGGTCTCTACGGAAGTTGCAACACCAACACCAACTAAAAGCGGCGGGCATGCGTTTAAGCCATAGGAGGTCATAACATCCATAACGAAACGGGTAACACCCTCGTAACCTGCGCCTGGCATCAGAACCATTGCTTTACCCGGAAGGGTGCAGCCGCCGCCTGCCATGTATGCGTAGATCTCGCACTGGTCGCTGTTTGGAACGATATCCCAGAATACCGTCGGAGTTCCCTTACCTACGTTCTTACCGGTATTGTACTCATCGAAAGTCTCAACGCTGTTGTGACGGAGCGGTGCCTCGAAGGTTGCTTTCACAACGGCTTCCTTTAACAGCGCCTCCAGCTCACCGATTAACGGGAAGTTGGTGCCGCATTTTACCCAGAACTGTAACACACCGGTGTCCTGGCAGCTTGGACGGTTCAAGGTCTTTGCCAATACCTGGTTCTTCTTCATTGTTTCATAGATTACTTTGGACAGTGGGCTGTCCTCCTTCTCTGCCAGCTCATCTAACTTGGCAATGATGTCATCCGGCAGTACCTTACCGATATAGGACACGAAGTTCGCCATATACGTGGTAAGCTGCTCAACCTGTTTTTCTTTGCTGCTCATCGTTTTATTCTCCTTTCTTTGTAAAGCGTGAATTCATGTGAATATGTTGGGTTTATCATTTCTGGCAACTGCAATTTTGCGATTGCCTGGCACATATGCGTGACAATCGCAGTTTGTGCAGCAGTTGCGGTTTATGACAATTCCGTTTACGGGAAAAACGGAAATGCAATCGGTAAAATCACCATGCTGACAATCGTCGCAATGACGATCAGCGGCAGTCCGGATTTGACATAATCCATAAAGGTATATCCTCCGGCTCCCACCACCATGGTGTTTGCAGGCATGCCGATCGGGGTTGCATAAGCGCAGGAACCGCCGATAACGCAAGCCATCAGAACTGCTCTCGGATCCGCGCCCATTCCCTGGGCAATGGAGAGGCAGATCGGAACCATAAGGGCTGTGGTCACTGTATTGGACATGAAGTTTGTCATGATACAGCAGAGGATGAAGACCACAAAGGTAAGAACATAAGGGGATGGGCTTTCTCCCAAAGCACCCATGACCGTTTCCGCGATCATGGCACCGGCTCCTGTCTGGGATAAGGCAGATGCCAGGGACAAGGTTCCGCCAAACAGGAAAATGGTTTTTAAGTCGATGGATTTTAATGCATCTTTCTCGGAGATGACTCCGGTCAGGATCAGCGCCAGTGCACCCACACATCCGGAGATGCAAAGCTTGATACCGATCTTCTTTTCAAAGATCATGGCAAGCAGGGTCAGCACCAGGATCACCAGAGATAACGTCTGCTTCCACTTCGGTACATCGTCAAAGTTCTTGGTGTCATCGAAGGTTCCGCCGTCTCCGCTTACCTTCTTATTAGGAAGGAACCGGTAACCAACCGTTGCGTAAAAGAGGATTCCGCAGATCAGGATTGGCATTCCGACAATGGCATACTCAAAAAATCCGAAGCTTAAGTTCATCTCCTCCAGTGCACTCTGGGCGATCAGGTTGCCCGGCGCACCGATCAGGGATAAGTTGCCTCCCATCGCTGCTGCAAATACCAGCGGCATCAGCAGTCTGGAACGGGAATACCCGGATTTTGCTGCAATTCCGATCATGGATGTCACTCCAAGCGGTATCTTCTCAAATACGAACATGACTACCGCAAAGAGAAGAAATAGTAATGTGATTGTTGTTGGATTCATACTTACCTCCCATACTCTTCAATGCATTCTTCGTTCAAGAATTCCTGTTACAGATGCATGAAACATAAGAGCAATAAGGCGGCCGTGTTATTCCCTGTTATTCATGATTCGATTATATCTGGTGCACTTTCATTTGTACATTTACTAAAAGTGATGTATCCATAAAAAAAGATTATTTTACTCGTCTTTTTTCGTCACATTCTCCTAGTTTTATGCTATAATTTCAATCAATAAACACTGTTTTTTGGTGTATTTTTCCCAATAACCCCCCATTCTCAAAAAGGTGAAAAAAGGCATCCCATGAAAATTGTCCAGTTAGAATATTTTTGTGCTGTAAGTCAATGTCACAGCATTACCCAGGCTGCCCAGAAGCTTTATGTAACACAGCCCGCGATTTCCAATGCAATTAAGGAACTAGAAAAAGAATTCTCTGTCAGTCTCTTTGTCCGCTCCAAAAACCATATGACACTGACAACAGAAGGCGAACTTTTTTACCAGAAAGCCAGCGAGCTTCTGGATTCCGTAAAGCAGACAACGCAGCAGTTTTACGACCTTGGCAAACAGATTCCTCCGATCCGTATCGGGATTCCCCCTCTTTTGAGCACGATTTTTTTCCCTGATATCCTGATTGATTTTCAAAAAAAATACCCGGACGTTCCGGTAGAACTATTTGAATACGGCTCCATACGGGCTGCCTCCCTGGTACAGGATGAAAACCTGGATCTGGCTCTGGTGAATCTTCATTTTTATGATATTGACAAAATGAATTCCCTGCTTTTGCAGACAGAACATCTGGTATTTTGTGTCTCCAGGGATCATCCTCTTGCAAAAACAAAGGAATTGTCGATTGAAATGCTGGAAAATGAACCGATCATCATGTACAATACCGATTCGGTTCAAAATGCGAATCTGACTTCCCGCTTTGAAAATGCAGGCATCAAACCCAATATTATCATGCATGCAAGTCAGCTCTATACGATCGAACGGTTTTTACGAAACGGGAACTGCGGAGCTGTCCTTTATTCTTCCCTGGTAAAAAACATGTCCGGGATCAAAGGAATTCCGATCACACCGATCATCCAACAGGAAATCGGCATTGTATGGAAAAAGGGGAAATATCTCAATGGAAGTGTGGAAAAATTTTTGGATTTTATGAGAGAACAGCAAAAGACCGGCAAATAAATCAACAAAACACAACCATATTGCTGTTATGGCAGACAGAACGAAGATGACTGTTTGGGCAATGCATGACCAATAACGAAAGAAAGCCGCAGGGGAAACCTCTCCTGCGGCCTTTTTCTATCATAAGAATCGAATTTTTATGGTTTTGAATTCCGGATTAGCCAAAGTATCTCTTTAACAGACCCTCAAATGCTCTTCCGTGTCTTGCCTCGTCTTTTGCCATCTCATGAACAGTGTCATGGATTGCATCAAGATTTGCAGCTTTTGCGCGCTTTGCCAGGTCAAACTTGCCCTCGGTTGCACCGTGCTCTGCAGCAACACGCATCTCCAGGTTCTTCTTTGTGGAATCGGTTACGACCTCGCCCAACAGCTCCGCAAACTTTGCAGCGTGCTCAGCTTCCTCGAATGCTGCCTTCTCCCAGTAGAGACCAATCTCCGGATAGCCTTCTCTGTGGGCAACTCTTGCCATCGCCAGATACATACCAACCTCAGAGCACTCACCCTCGAAGTTTGCGCGAAGATCAGCTAAGATATCCTCGCTGACACCCTGTGCAACGCCTACTACATGCTCAGCAGCCCAGGTCATCTCACCTTCCTGCTCTTTGAACTTGGAAGCCGGTGCCTTACAAACCGGGCAAAACTCCGGTGCAGCCTCTCCCTCGTAAACATAACCGCATACAGTACAAACCCATTTCTTCATAACTCAGATCTCCTTTTCTTAATACAATGTGTAATATTCTAACTTGTGTTCCTTTATTAATATTAGTAATTGTTACTGATATTAATTTAGCACAGGTCGCCGCGTTTGTCAACACTTTTTTTATAACAATTTCGCCCCTTTGACTTACTGTGCAATATTGTTAAAATACATACTGCTCCAGCCGCCCAAACGCCTCTTTCACTCTGCTCAGCGGCAATGCCAGATTCATCCGGATATGGCACGGTCCATGGAACGGGCGACCATCCTGCCAGATCACTCCCACTTCCACCCCGGCTTTTAAAAGTTCATCGATACTTTTCCCGTGCGTCTCGCACCACGTTGTGCAATCCAGAAACAACATATAAGTACCTTCCGGTTTTGATACTTCGACTCCGTCAAAATGTTCCTGAATGAAATTGCAGGCGAATTCTGCGTTCCCGGTCAGAACCTGTCGCAGCTCATCCACCCACTCATAACCTTCCTGCTTGTATGCACCGATCAGGGCATGCATGGACAAGACATTCATTTCATTATAATGCGACAGAGAGGACTCTTTCAAAATCCGCTCCCGCAGCCAGTCATTGTAAATAATATGATAGCTTCCCACAAGTCCCGCCAAGTTAAACGTCTTGGACGGCGCATACATGGCAACGGTACGGTTTCTGGCATCTTCACTGACCGACTGAGTTGGAATATGTTTGTGTCCTTCCAGAATCAGGTCCGACCAGATTTCATCAGAAACCACATAAACATCGTGTTTCTTGTAGATCTCCATGGCTTTTTCAATCTCCCAGCGTTCCCACACGCGACCACACGGGTTATGAGGAGAACAGAATACCGCTGCATGAATATGGTTCTCCACAATTTTCTGTTCCATGTCCTCGAAATCCATACGCCAGATGCCATTTTCATCCTTTACCAATGGCGAATGAACAATATGATATCCGTTATTCTCAATACATCTGGTGAAACCTATGTAAGTAGGGGAATGCAGAAGTACATGATCGCCCCGTGAGCACATCACGTTCAGAGCACTGACTACGCCGCCCAGAACCCCGTTTTCATAACCGATATGCTTTGGCTCCAGCCCGGTTACCCCATTTCGTTTCTCCTGCCACTGGATAATGGAACGATAATATTCTTTTGTCGGAGTGAAATAACCGTAAGCCGGATGCTGGACACGCTCCATCATAGCTGCCGGTATGGTTGGCACCGTTGGGAAATTCATATCTGCCACCCACATCGGAATGCGGTCAAAGCCCGCTTTTACCTGCGCTCCCGGAATCGGGATCTGATCTGCCGCGATGGAATCTCTTCCTGCACGGTCCATAATGGAAGTAAAATCGTATTTCATAGTTTTCTTTTGTCCTTTCGTTCGCATCATAAATCTGATTCCATTTTACCGCGTTCTGCAATAATCTGCAATCATTGCCGGATTTTTCTGTTAGAAAGCTTTCTGATAGAAACACCATGTATAATTTTTTTCTTTCTGCACAGAATGATTCCTGTAAGGAGGGAATCTCATGAACAACAAAGCTATGGATTGCACCGCGCTGACACTTACCATCATCGGTGCCGTCAACTGGGGACTGATCGGATTTTTTAACTTTAATCTGGTTGCATTTTTGTTTGGCAGCATGACCTGGATTTCCCGGATCATCTATGCCCTCGTCGGTCTTTGTGGGTTATATCTTATTAGTTTCTATATGAAAACCGGAGAGGTGGAAGCGTGAATGCGCTTCTGCCTCTCCGGTTTTTAAAGGAAAAAACTGTAACTATGAAAGTATGAAACCATCATCTGAATTTTTTGACTATTTCTGACCGTTTCTGTTGAAGTTGATCAGGCTTCCTGCCTTCACGATCTTGCGCTCGTTTTCGGTCATCGGCTGTACATACAGATGAATTTCTTCTGCTTTGCCATTTTTGATGACATAAGCCGGAATATCGCTTAAATCGCCATCCATTGCGGTGCGTGCGTTCGGAACGTAGATGTAATCATCTACCTCGAACATGGTCGGCTCGCCCTTTAAGTGGAACGGGATCATGCCCCAGTTCATGCAGTTGGAACGGTAACGCTTGGTTGCGTACTCCTGGGTAATGTTTGCGAGGGCACCCAGTACTCTCTGGCAGGAAGCAGCCTGCTCACGCGCAGAACCATCACCCGGCTTATTGGAGTAGATGGTGGAACCAAGCTCTACATCCTCTGCTTTTACGTTTTCCTGACCCGGAATGGTGTTGACTACCTTCATGACCTCTGCGATTTCCGGGGCAACCTTGCCTGCAAGACGGTCATTTTCCATAGTCTGAACTGCTTTTGCACGGCCTACATACTCCGGATCACGTCTGGACAGGGTGAACTCGGCCAGTCCTAACGGGTTGGAACGGAAGGAAGAAGTCTCGCCGGACGGGATCAGCTCATCGGTGGTGGTTACTTCATCCAGGATCTTGGAGGATACCTTTAAGAGAATGTTCTCAGAAAGTGCCTCCATCTCCGGCCAGTCTTTGATGTTCGGACCAAAGCGCAGCTCGGAATCCAGTTCTTCCTTATTGTAACCATTGTAAACTCTTGCCTGGTAAGCACGGTCGTCGTAGTTGTACTCCGGAATATCGCCCCAGCAATCCAGGGTCTCTGCGGAGGTCAGCTTACCGCCATTTGCTGCGGTTGCTGCGATAGAACGTGTATCCATAAGGGCAACTGCAGACATCTGTCCGTTACCCGGCTTGGAGCCTTCGCGGTTCGGGAAGTTTCTGGTGGTATGACGGATGGAAAGTGCGTTGTGTGCCGGGGTATCGCCAGCGCCGAAGCACGGTCCGCAGAATGCGGAACGGATGATCGCACCTGCATCCATCAGGTCTGCTAACAGGCCTTTGCGGTCCAGATCGGTGTATACCGGCTGGGAAGACGGATATACGGACAGATAGAACTCGCCGGATCCGATGTTCTTGCCCTTTAATGCATGGGCAGCCTCTACCACGTTGGTGTAGTTACCGCCTGCACAGCCTGCGATGATACCCTGCTGTACCTGCAGCTTGCCGTCTTTGGTGATCTTATCAAGCAGGGTAAAGTTTGCTCTTCCCTCTGCTACTTCTGCTGCTGCCTTCTCGGTCTCGCGCAGGATGTCTTCCAGATTCTCGTACAGGTAATCGATTTCGTAAGCGTTGGACGGATGGAACGGAAGTGCGATCATCGGCTTGATGGTGCTTAAGTCGATCTCAACACAGCCGTCGTAGTATGCAACTGCTTCCGGATTCAGTTCTTTGAACTCATCACCACGGTTGTGTTTCTCTAAGAATGCCTTGGTGTCTGCATCGGTTCTCCAGATAGAGGACAGGCAGGTGGTCTCGGTAGTCATAACATCGATACCATTGCGGTAGTCAGTGGTCATGGAAGAAACGCCAGGTCCTACGAATTCCATCACTTTATTCTTTACATAACCATTCTTGTATACAGCGCCGCAGATTGCCAGTGCAATATCGTGCGGTCCAACGAACGGCTGCGGTTTTCCGGTTAAGTAGATTGCGATCACACCCGGGTAAGCAACATCGTAGGTCTGCTTTAACAGCTGCTTGGACAGCTCGCCGCCGCCCTCACCGATTGCCATGGTGCCCAGTGCACCATAACGGGTGTGGGAGTCAGAACCAAGGATCATCTTGCCGCCGCCTGCGAAACGCTCACGCATAAACTGATGGCAGACTGCAACGTGCGGCGGAACAAACAGACCGCCATATTTCTTTGCTGCGGAAAGACCAAAGTAGTGGTCATCATCGTTGATGGTACCGCCAACTGCGCACAGGGAGTTGTGACAGCAGGTTAATACATATGGAAGCGGGAATTTTTCCATTCCTGACGCACGTGCGGTCTGAATGATACCTACGAATGTAATATCGTGGGAAACCATTGCGTCAAATTTGATCTGAAGCTTGTCCATATCACCGGACTGGTTGTGGGCTTTCATGATGCCATATGCGATCGTACCTTTCTTCGCCTCTTCTTTTGCGACTGCCTTTCCAGTCATCTGCTCTACTTTTGCAGTCTCTGCCTCCGGTACCAGGGTCTCGCCGTTTACCAGATATACGCCGCCTTCATGTAACTTTACCATAATAAATATTCTCCTTTTTTCCTATTCTCTTTCTCGTCTTATTTTCACTCAGCGCACATACACATAACCATCCATGATACGGCGCGCAGTTCTCTGGACTGCAACACCCGGAACCTTTGCTTCTGCCGGATTTTCACCCTGCTTTACTACAGTCGGTACCATGGTCATAATGCCGCTCGGATGACCAATCCGGATATTGGCTGCTTCGGCATCCCTTACAACCTCTGCAAGCAGGCTGCCTTCCAGCTTTGCCGCAACCGCAATCGAACTTGCTGCAGTCAGCGGACATGCCTTGTGGCACTTAAATACAGAAATAACTCTTGCGCAGACATCCATCTTTTCTGCATCGACCTGCTTGCCTTCGATATCGGTATAGCCAACCGGTCTGGTTACAAATCCTACCTTCGGGACGCCCGGCTGATGATCCGTTGCATCCTGCAGGTCCTTTGCAAAGCCCATCATGACACAGGCTGTGCCGCGGATCTTTTCCAGAAGATCAGAAACTTCTTTGTTGGCATTGACCTCTTCCGGAAGCTCGGTGCCTCTCATGCCGATATCTTCTGCACGGACCAGAACGATCGGGTTGGAGACATCAATGATCGTTGCGTCCAGCTTTCCAAATCCCGGAATATCCAGCACATCTTTGGTGTTTCCAGTCGGAAGAAGCTTGCCGGTCTTGGCTCCGGCCGGATTTAAGAAATCCACCTTTAACTCTGCGGCAGTTCCATCTACTCCGGCGATTTCGCAGTCACCATCGTTTGCGAACGTGTGTGTTTCCGGATCAATCGGCACATTGACATTGATGTACTTATCGGTATTCTTATTCAGCAGACGTACTGTGGTAACCGGCTCCGTAAATTTGACCATGCCCTCCTCCACTGCAAAAGCCGGAACGGCTGCCGTCATATTTCCGCAGTTGGATTTATAATCTACCTGGCGTTTTCCAACGATCACCTGGCCTACCAGATACTCAATATCAACATCCGGCTCCTCGGATTTCCAGATTACAACGATCTTGTTATTGGAAGAAACGGTACCACCCATTCCATCGATCTGCTTTGGATCCGGACAGCCCATAACCTGCATAAAAATGTCATCCCACTCTGCACGGTTCTCCGGGAGATCTTCCTTCTTAAACAGACAACCTTTGGATGTGCCGCCTCGCATAAATACGGTTTTATACTTTCTCATGATCTTTGCCTCCTGTTATGGCTTGACTTGGTTGTAACAAATGTTATATTTATTAACATTTGTTTTGTTGTTCTTATCATACAATATCTCTTATTGATTTTCCATATCATTATTTCACAAGATTTCTTTGTTGTTTTTGTAACATATGTTGTATTTAATCACATTTGTTTTTATTTGTTTTCCGATTTCATTTCTGATATAATAGGCATAGATTGTTTAGGAGAAGAGCTCATATGAATACAAAGATCACTTTTGAGGAAACTTCCGCGGCGCTCATGTCTGAGATTGCGGATCTTTATTACAACCAGGGAATGACCCAGCAGGAAATTGCCCGCAGGTACGACTGCAACCGTTTCAAGATTGCCAAAATGATCCAGACTGCAAGAGAAGAGGGAATTGTAGAGATCACCATCCATAAGCCAAGCAAACGCCATATGCTTTTGGAGCAGTCTCTGATGGATACGTTCCAGCTTTCCAATGCCATTGTGCTCGATACCCGGGATCTTTCCCGCGCGGAAGCAACATCAGTCATCGGAAAGACCAGCGCAATGTATCTGGAACAGCTTCTGACCCCCGGCTCCACCATTGGAGTCACCTGGGGAAAAACCATCCGCAATGTGGTCTCTGCACTCGATCAGAAAACGCAGAACCCGATCAATGCCGTGCAGCTTTGCGGCTGCTTCCATCATCTCAATTCTTCCGATGGCTCCAGAAGCATTACGCACACCGTTGCTATGAAATTTAACGGAGAATATTTTTATTTAAATCTTCCAATCTATATCAACGATGAACAGGCCAGAAATGCCATGCTGCGGGAACCACTCATCGAAAACACATTAAATCTCACCCACAAAATGGATGTAGTGCTTACCGGCATAGGAAGTCGCTCCAGCCTTCCTTTTAATAACCCAGTTTTAAAACCTTATATTTCGGAAGAAGACTGGAAAGAAGAGCCCAACTGCATCGGCAGCATCTACGGACATGTACTTGACCAGGAGGGACGAATCGCCAATATCAGCCTGAACCGCAAGATTGTTGCCGCATCCCTGCAGGATATTCTGACAACCCCGCATAAGATTGCCGTAGCCACAGGTCGCCACAAGGTCGACATTCTGACTGCATGCATGCAAAACCGTTATATCAACGAGCTGATCACCGACCGGGCTACTGCAGAACAATTGTTGAACAAAATTTCTCATCCGAAAGAAACTTTGTAACCATGCAGCTGCACGGCAACCGCTATACAATTTTCTGCACAGATCGCAAAAAAGCATAAACTGGCAAACCAAAACCCACACATTTGTGTACAAAGAAAGCGAGGAATCCTATCATGAAGATCACATACATAAAGCACAGCGGCTATCTTCTGGAGACAGACCAGGCACTGCTGCTTTTCGATTTCTGGAAAGGCACCCTGCCGCCCCTGGATCCGGCGAAAGACCTGTTTGTATTTGTCAGCCACCGTCACGAAGATCATTTTAATCCGAAGATTTTTGATCTGGCTGCCACCCATCCAAACATTCACTATGTCCTCTCTGACGATATCTGGCAGAACAAGGTTCCAGAACATCTGCATGGCCTGACCTGGTTTGTGGATCCCGGAAAGATCCGGGAATTCAAAGAGGGAGGCGGTATCCGCATTACTGCATTTAAGTCTACCGATGAAGGGGTTGCTTTTGTTGTGGAGACCGGGATTTTTTCTCCCGGCACCAATTCAAGCACAGATTCTGGACTGGGACCAAAAATTGCTTTGACAAATCAGGAACACTTCACCATCTACCACGCCGGTGACTTAAACAACTGGCGCTGGAATGGAGAACCGCTTGCCTGGAACAATAACATGAGCACCAACTACCGCCGGGAACTGGAAAAGATCAAAGCAGCCGGGTTTCATCCGGATGTCGCCATGATTCCGTTAGATGGCCGGCAGGAAGATTTGTTTTACCTGGGACTTGATGATTTTATGCGTACAGTCGGCGCAAAGATGGTATTTCCCATGCACTTCTGGGAAGACTTTCGCATGATTGACCGGTTAAAAGAGATGGAATGCAGCGCCAGTTACCGGAATCGCATCGCAAACCTTACAAAAGAAGGGCAGAGTTTCTGGTATCCAGAGACTTCGTCTGATGATGAGACAGGAGTTCTCTCATGATGACCAGGCACCCTATACCCGGAATGCTTCCAGATTCACAGGCTGATCGTTCGGATCATGCTTTTGCCAACATTTCCACCACGGATTCAACCCAAAACAAAAAATCCGGAGCTGGACTCGCTCCCGCGCAGGAAATCCTGCTGCTCGCCATGAAGGCCGGACAGATCCAGCTGGAAAACGGAGCGGAAATCTTCCGCGTGGAAGATACGATCATGCACATCTGCCGTGCCTACGGACTCCACTCCGTCAACACATTTGTCTTAAGCAATGGAATCTTTGTAAGCTGCGGAGATGAAACAGAACCTCAGTTTGCAAAAGTCCAGCAGATTCCGGTGAACAATACCAATCTGCGCCGGGTTGCAGAAGTCAATCAGCTTTCCCGCCGGATTGAAGAAGAAAAGCTCAGTCTGGAAACCGTCCGCCAGGAGCTGAAGCGCATCGAGGAACAGCCTGGCTTTCCTGCTGCCCTGCAGATTGCAGTGGCTGGAATTTCCGGTGCATGCTTTGGTGTCATGTTTGGCGGAACCCCACGGGATTTTGTTTGTTCGCTTCTCATCGGAGGTCTTTATCAGGCCTATGCGCTGTATCTGGGCAATCCGCATTTTAGCCGGATCGTACGAAGCATTCTCGGCAGCGCATGGATTACCTTTTTGTGCATTCTCTGTTACCGGTTCGGTCCTGGGCAGAACTTCGATGCCATGATCATCGGCGGCATTATCCTGATGGTGCCGGGCGTTGCCTTTACCAATGCCATCCGCGATATGGCTGACAGCGACTACATTGCCGGTTCGGTCCGCATGATGGATGCCATACTGGGATTTTTCTGCATTGCGATCGGAGTTGGCTTTGTGATCGCGCTGTATGGAATTCTGGCGGGCGCTCCGCTGCTTCCCTGAATACTTCAAAGTGTTCCAGATTGCTTCTGAACTATCCTGATCGCTTCGAAACGTTCTGGACTGCTTCTTCTGAACTGTCCTGACCACTTCGAAACGTTCCAGATTTCCTCATGATGTTCCAGACTGCATTCCCGGCTTAGGATAACAAGCGGGAATCCTCGGTTATTCAATTGCCGAGATGAAAGCGTCTGAAACGCAAACGGAATCGAAAGTTTGTTCGATTTTGCTTGCGTTTCCTTCCGTATGACAGTATACTATGTGTATGAAAGAAAAATTAATACATTCAAGA